>NZ_JBEYWQ010000003.1:0-352525 GCF_040644495.1 Microbispora sp. NPDC046973
GCGATCACGCCGCAGACCCTGATCAACATCCGCCCGGTCGTGGCGTCGATCAAGGAGTTCTTCGGCACCTCGCAGCTGTCGCAGTTCATGGACCAGACGAACCCGCTGGCCGGCCTGACGCACAAGCGGCGTCTGTCCGCCCTCGGCCCGGGTGGTCTGTCGCGTGAGCGGGCCGGCTTCGAGGTCCGCGACGTGCACCCCTCGCACTACGGTCGCATGTGCCCGATCGAGACGCCGGAAGGCCCGAACATCGGTCTGATCGGCTCGCTGTCCTCCTACGGACGGGTCAACTCGTTCGGCTTCGTCGAGACCCCGTACCGCCGCGTCGTCGACGGCCGGGTCACCGACGAGATCGACTACCTGACCGCGGACGAGGAGGACCGGCACGTCGTGGCGCAGGCCAACACGGCTCTGAACGCCGACGGCACCTTCGCCGAGACCCGCGTGCTCGCCCGTCGTAAGGGCGGCGAGTTCGAGGCCGTCCACCCGTCCGAGGTCGACTACATGGACGTCTCGCCGCGCCAGATGGTGTCGGTGGCGACCGCCATGATCCCCTTCCTGGAGCACGACGACGCCAACCGGGCGCTGATGGGTTCGAACATGCAGCGTCAGTCGGTGCCTTTGCTGAAGAGCGAGGCTCCGCTGGTCGGCACCGGCATGGAATATCGTGCCGCGACCGATGCCGGGGATGTGATCACCGCCGAGAAGGCCGGTGTGGTGGAGGAGGTGTCGGCCGACTACATCACGGTGATGAACGACGACGGCACGCGGACGACCTACCGGGTGGCGAAGTTCAAGCGGTCCAACCAGGGCACCTGCTTCAACCAGAAGCCGATCGTGTCCGAGGGTGACCGGGTGGAGCAGGGTCAGGTCGTCGCCGACGGTCCGTGCACCGACAACGGTGAGATGGCGCTGGGCAAGAACCTGCTGGTGGCGTTCATGCCGTGGGAGGGTCACAACTACGAGGACGCGATCATCCTGTCCCAGCGTCTGGTGCAGGACGACGTGCTGTCGTCGATTCACATCGAGGAGCACGAGGTCGACGCCCGCGACACCAAGCTGGGGCCTGAGGAGATCACCCGGGACATCCCGAACGCCTCCGAGGACGCTCTGGCCGACCTGGACGAGCGGGGCATCATCCGGATCGGCGCCGAGGTGGTGACCGGTGACATCCTGGTGGGCAAGGTCACGCCCAAGGGTGAGACGGAGCTGACTCCCGAGGAGCGGCTGCTGCGTGCGATCTTCGGTGAGAAGGCGCGTGAGGTGCGCGACACCTCGCTGAAGGTGCCGCACGGTGAGTCCGGCAAGGTCATCGGTGTTCGGGTGTTCAGCCGTGAGGAGGGCGACGAGCTTCCTCCGGGTGTCAACGAGCTGGTGCGCGTGTACGTGGCGCAGAAGCGCAAGATCACCGATGGTGACAAGCTCGCCGGCCGTCACGGCAACAAGGGCGTCATCTCCAAGATCCTCCCGGTGGAAGACATGCCGTTCCTGGAGGACGGCACCCCGGTCGACATCGTCCTGAACCCGCTGGGTGTGCCGGGCCGAATGAACGTCGGCCAGGTGCTGGAGACACATCTCGGGTGGATCGCCGCCCGCGGATGGGACGTCTCCGGTCTCGAGGAGGCCTGGGCCGAGCGCCTGCGCGAGAAGGACATGGACAGGGTCGAGCCCTGGACCAAGGTCGCCACGCCGGTGTTCGACGGCGCCCACGAGGAGGAGATCGTCGGCCTGCTCAGCAACACCCTGGTCAACCGGGACGGCTCCCGCATGGTGGGGGAGAACGGCAAGGCGCGGCTGTTCGACGGCCGCTCCGGCGAGCCGTTCCCGCACCCGATCTCGGTCGGCTACATCTACATCCTGAAGCTGCTGCACCTGGTCGACGACAAGATCCACGCTCGCTCGACCGGTCCGTACTCGATGATCACCCAGCAGCCGCTGGGTGGTAAGGCGCAGTTCGGCGGCCAGCGCTTCGGCGAGATGGAGGTGTGGGCCCTGGAGGCCTACGGCGCCGCCTATGCGCTGCAGGAGCTGCTGACGATCAAGTCCGACGACGTCCTGGGCCGGGTGAAGGTCTACGAGGCCATCGTCAAGGGCGAGAACATCCCCGAGGCGGGCATTCCCGAATCCTTCAAGGTCCTCATCAAGGAGATGCAGTCACTCTGTCTGAACGTCGAGGTTCTCTCCAGCGACGGCATGTCGATCGAGATGAGGGACACCGACGAGGACGTCTTCCGCGCGGCGGAGGAGCTCGGCATCGACCTGTCCCGGCGTCCCCACGAGGGCGCGATGACCGTCGACGAGGTCTGATTCAAAAGGGGATTATCTAGTGCTCGACGTCAACTTCTTCGACGAGCTGCGCATCGGCCTCGCGACCGCCGACGACATCAGGCAGTGGTCGCACGGCGAGGTGAAGAAGCCGGAGACCATCAACTACCGGACCCTCAAGCCGGAGAAGGACGGGCTCTTCTGCGAGAAGATCTTCGGTCCGACCCGGGACTGGGAGTGCTACTGCGGCAAGTACAAGCGCGTCCGCTTCAAGGGCATCATCTGTGAGCGCTGTGGCGTCGAGGTCACGCGCGCCAAGGTGCGCCGCGAGCGGATGGGCCACATCGAGCTGGCCGCTCCCGTCACCCACATCTGGTACTTCAAGGGCGTCCCGTCGCGCCTCGGTTACCTGCTCGACCTGGCCCCGAAGGACCTGGAGAAGGTCATCTACTTCGCGGCGTACATGATCACGCATGTCGACAACGAGATGCGTGACCGCGACCTGCCGTCGCTGGAGGCGAAGATCTCCGTCGAGCGGCAGCACATCGAGCAGCGCCGTGACGCCGACATCGAGGCCCGCCAGAAGAAGCTCGAGGCCGACCTGGCCGAGCTGGAGGCCACCGGCGCCAAGGGCGACGCCCGCCGCAAGGTGCGTGAGGGCGCCGACCGCGAGATGCGCCAGCTCCGCGACCGGGCCCAGCGCGAGCTGGACCGGCTCGAGGAGGTCTGGAGCCGCTTCAAGAACCTCAAGGTCCAGGACCTCGAGGGCGACGAGCTGCTCTACCGCGAGATGCGCGACCGGTTCGGCCGCTACTTCCGCGGCGGCATGGGCGCCCAGGCCATCCAGGAGCGGCTGGCCAGCTTCGACCTGGAGGCCGAGGCGGAGAACCTGCGGGAGACCATCCGCAGCGGCAAGGGCCAGAAGAAGGCCCGCGCCCTCAAGCGGCTCAAGGTCGTCGCGGCGTTCCTCAACACCCGCAACTCGCCGAGCGGCATGGTCCTCGACTGCATCCCGGTGATCCCGCCGGACCTGCGGCCGATGGTCCAGCTCGACGGTGGCCGCTTCGCCACCTCGGACCTGAACGACCTGTACCGCCGGGTCATCAACCGGAACAACCGCCTCAAGCGTCTGCTCGACCTCGGCGCGCCCGAGATCATCGTGAACAACGAGAAGCGGATGCTCCAGGAGGCCGTCGACGCCCTGTTCGACAACGGCCGCCGCGGCCGCCCGGTGACGGGCCCCGGCAACCGTCCGCTGAAGTCCCTCAGCGACATGCTGAAGGGTAAGCAGGGTCGTTTCCGGCAGAACCTGCTCGGCAAGCGCGTCGACTACTCCGGCCGTTCGGTCATCGTCGTCGGCCCGCAGCTCAAGCTCCACCAGTGCGGCCTGCCCAAGCAGATGGCGCTGGAGCTGTTCAAGCCGTTCGTGATGAAGCGCCTGGTCGATCTCAACCACGCGCAGAACATCAAGTCCGCCAAGCGGATGGTCGAGCGGTCCAAGCCGGTCGTGTGGGACGTGCTGGAAGAGGTCATCACCGAGCACCCGGTGCTGCTCAACCGCGCGCCCACCCTGCACCGCCTGGGCATCCAGGCCTTCGAGCCGCAGCTCGTCGAGGGCAAGGCCATCCAGATCCACCCGCTCGTCTGCACCGCGTTCAACGCGGACTTCGACGGCGACCAGATGGCGGTGCACCTGCCGCTGTCGGCCGAGGCCCAGGCCGAGGCCCGGATCCTGATGCTGTCCACCAACAACATCCTCAAGCCGGCGGACGGCAAGCCGGTGACGATGCCCACCCAGGACATGGTCATCGGTCTGTACTGGCTGACCACCCAGAAGGAGGGCGGCGTCGGCGAGGGCCGGGTGTTCGCGACGGTGTCGGAGGCTCTCATGGCCTTCGACCGCCACGAGCTGGACATCCAGGCGAAGGTCCACGTGCGCCTCAAGGACGTCCCGCCGCCGCGCGGCTGGGAGGCCCCCGAGGGCTGGGAGACCGGCGACCCGATCCGGCTGGAGACCACGCTGGGCCGGTGCCTGTTCAACCAGACGCTGCCCGCCAACTACCCCTTCGTGAACTACCAGGTCGGCAAGAAGCAGCTCTCGGCGATCGTCAACGAGCTGGCCGAGCGGTACCCGAAGGTGGAGGTGGCCAACGCGCTCGACTCGCTGAAGGACGCCGGCTTCTACTGGGCGACCCGCGCCGGTGTCACGATCTCCATCGAGGACGTCGTGGCGCCGCCGAACAAGGCCGAGATCATGGAGTCGTACGAGAGGCGGGCCGACAAGGTCCAGCGGGAGTACGACCGCGGTCTGATCACCGACGAGGAGCGCCGTCAGGAGCTCATCGAGATCTGGACCCACGCGACGGCGGACGTCGAGACCGACATGGTCAACGCGTTCCCGGCGACCAACCCGGTCTGGATGATGGTCAACTCCGGCGCCCGCGGTAACCGCATGCAGGTCCGGCAGATCGCCGGCATCCGCGGCCTGGTGTCCAACACCAAGGGCGAGACGATCCCGCGGCCGATCAAGTCCTCCTTCCGCGAGGGCCTGTCGGTGCTGGAGTACTTCATCTCGACCCACGGCCAGCGGAAGGGTCTGGCGGACACCGCTCTGCGGACCGCCGACTCCGGTTACCTGACCCGTCGTCTGGTCGACGTCGCGCAGGACGTCATCGTGCGCGAGATCGACTGCGGCACCGACCGGGCCGTCCCGCTGCACGTCGGCGAGCGCGACTCCCAGGGCAACCTGGTCAAGGCCGAGAACGCCGAGAGCAACGTGCACGGCCGCATCCTGGCCGAGGACGTCGAGGTGGACGGCAAGCTCATCGCGTCGGCGGGCGTCGACATCAACGACGACGTGGTGACGGCGCTGGTGAACGCCGGCATCGAGACGGTCAGGACCCGCAGCACGCTCGTCTGCGAGGCCAAGATCGGTGTCTGCGCGACCTGCTACGGCCGTTCGCTGGCCACCGGCAAGCTCGTGGACGTCGGCGAGGCCGTCGGCATCATCGCGGCCCAGTCGATCGGTGAGCCCGGCACCCAGCTGACGATGCGTACCTTCCACACCGGTGGTGTGGCGGGCGCCGACATCACCCACGGTCTGCCGCGTGTCCAGGAGCTGTTCGAGGCCCGCATCCCCAAGGGTGTGGCCCCGATCAGCGAGGTCGCCGGCCGGGTCCGGATCGACGAGACCGACAAGACCCGCAAGATCGTCATCACCCCGGACGACGGCTCCGACGAGGTCGCCTACCCGGTGTCGATGCGGTCGCGGCTGCTGGTCTCCGAGGGGCAGCACGTGGACGTCGGCCAGCTCCTGGTCGCCGGTGCGCGCAACCCCAACGAGGTCCTGCGCATCCTCGGCCCGCGTGCCGTCCAGCTCCACCTGGTGGACGAGGTGCAGCAGGTCTACCGCTCGCAGGGCGTGTCGATCCACGACAAGCACATCGAGGTCATCGTCCGGCAGATGCTCAAGCGCGTGAACGTGCTGGAGTCCGGCGACACCGAGCTGCTGCCCGGTGAGCTGGTCGAGCGGCCGCGCTTCGAGGCGCTCAACCGTCAGACCGTGGCCGAGGGCGGCCAGCCGGCCTCCGGCCGTCCGGTCCTGATGGGCATCACCAAGGCCTCGCTGGCCACCGAGTCGTGGCTGTCGGCGGCGTCCTTCCAGGAGACGACGCGAGTCCTCACCGACGCGGCGATCCACGCCAAGTCGGACTCGCTGCTCGGCCTCAAGGAGAACGTCATCATCGGTAAGCTCATCCCGGCCGGTACGGGCATGCCCCAGTACCGCAACATCCGGGTGGAGCCGACCGAGGAGGCCAAGGCCGCGATGTACACGGTCGGCGGCTAC
Source organism: Microbispora sp. NPDC046973 (assembly GCF_040644495.1). NCBI lineage: Bacteria > Bacillati > Actinomycetota > Actinomycetes > Streptosporangiales > Streptosporangiaceae > Microbispora > Microbispora sp. NPDC046973. The sequence continues at coordinate 6,113 of NZ_JBEYWQ010000003.1, forward strand.
GACGGCTCGGCGGCGGACTACACCTTCGGCTCGGGCAGCGGCGAGGCCGTCCCGCTGGAGGAGTACGACTTCGGCCAGTACGGCCGTTGACAGGTCGCCGCGGTGAGCGATCGCCGCGGCGGGGAGGTACGGAAGCGGCCCGGGGCATCCCGCCCCGGGCCGCTTTCCGTTGTCCGTGCTCCGCGTACGGGCGCGACGCCGGGCGGGGACGGCGCGAAACCGTGAGAAGCCCCTCGTGGGGACGGTATGATGGGGGGCCGAGTCCTTCGGCGGTCCTGTTTGGGCCGTCGGCGCAGCGACACGTCGAGACAGCGGGGCACGTCCCTCAGGGGCGTCCTCCTCTGTTTTGACGTGTTGTACGGGGGCGGGTAGGCTTTACCTTCGTGCCCGTCTGTGGGCTCGCATGCGTGCGCTCAAATGCCGCTTCTCGACGAGAGGGGCGTGCGGGGGGCGCCGCGTGACTCCTCCAGATCGACCGGGTCCGCCCGGGTGTGATGCGACAAGAGCGCGACACGCCCGAGCGCGGGGGTCGAAGGGGATGGAAAACCAGCAGGTCATGACACCGGCAGTACCTGCAAGCCTGTGAGAGGCGGCGTAGCCACCTCGACCGGGTCCTACGTATCACCGGCTAGGCACGAAACGGAGACGCGGTGCCCACCATTCAGCAGTTGGTCCGTAAGGGCCGGCAGGACAAGGTCAGCAAGACCAAGACTCCTGCCCTCAAGGGGAGCCCGCAGCGGCGCGGCGTTTGCACCCGCGTTTACACGACGACCCCCAAGAAGCCCAACTCGGCGCTGCGCAAGGTGGCCCGTGTTCGGCTCACCAACGGCATCGAGGTCACGGCTTACATCCCCGGGGTGGGCCACAACCTCCAGGAGCACTCGATGGTGCTCGTGCGTGGTGGTCGTGTGAAGGACCTGCCGGGTGTTCGCTACAAGATCATCCGTGGTTCGCTGGACACCCAGGCCGTCCGCAACCGCAAGCAGGCCCGCAGCCGTTACGGCGCGAAGAAGGAGAAGAGCTGACATGCCGCGCAAGGGTTCCCCTGGCCGCCGCCAGCTGGTCGCTGACCCGGTGCACAACTCGCCGCTGGTCACCGCGCTGATCAACAAGGTTCTCCTGGACGGCAAGCGCTCCCTCGCGCAGTCGATCGTCTACGGCGCCCTCGAGGGCTGCAGGGAGAAGACCGGCAACGACCCGGTCGTCACCCTCAAGCGCGCTCTCGACAACGTCCGCCCGACGCTCGAGGTGAAGAGCCGCCGCGTCGGTGGCGCCACCTACCAGGTGCCGGTCGAGGTCAAGGCCTCGCGCAGCACCACGCTGGCGCTGCGGTGGATCGTCCAGTACTCCCGCGCGCGCCGCGAGAAGACCATGACCGAGCGGCTCATGAACGAGCTGCTCGACGCGAGCAACGGCCTCGGCGCCAGCGTCAAGCGGCGCGAGGACACGCACAAGATGGCCGAGTCCAACAAGGCCTTCGCCCACTACCGCTGGTAGTGAGCACCGACGACGAGTTAAGGACGCGAAGAAGTGGCCACCACGACCGCTCTTGACCTGGCCAGGGTCCGCAACATCGGGATCATGGCCCATATCGACGCGGGCAAGACCACGACGACTGAGCGCATCCTGTTCTACACCGGCATCAATTACAAGATCGGTGAGGTCCATGAGGGCGCTGCCACCATGGACTGGATGGAGCAGGAGCAGGAGCGCGGCATCACCATCACCTCCGCCGCGACCACCTGCAGCTGGCTTGATCACACGATCAACATCATCGACACGCCCGGACACGTGGACTTCACCATCGAGGTCGAGCGGTCGCTGCGTGTTCTCGACGGCGCGGTCGCGGTGTTCGATGGCGTCGCCGGCGTGGAGCCGCAGTCGGAGACGGTCTGGCGCCAGGCCGACCGCTACGGCGTGCCCCGCATCTGCTTCGTGAACAAGATGGACCGGGTCGGCGCGGAGTTCCACCGCTGTGTCGACATGATGATCAACCGGCTGGGCTCCACTCCGGCGGTCATCCAGCTTCCCTGGGGCGTCGAGGCCGACTTCAAGGGCGTCATCGACCTGGTGAAGATGAAGGGCCTGATCTGGAGCGCCGAGGCGGCCAAGGGCGAGATGTACGACACCGTCGACATCCCGGCCGACCACGCCGACGCCGCCCGTGAGTGGCGCGACAAGCTCGTCGAGACCGTCGCCGAGAACGACGACGAGCTCATGGAGCTCTTCCTGGAGGGCGTCGAGCCCTCCGAGGAGCAGCTTGTCGCGGCCATCCGCCGGGCGACCATCACCGGCTCGATCAACCCGGTCCTGTGCGGCACCGCGTTCAAGAACAAGGGCGTGCAGCCCCTGCTCGACGCGATCGTGGCCTACCTCCCGGCTCCCACCGACATCCCGGCCTTCAAGGGCCACGCGGTGGGCAACGAGGAGGAGATCATCGAGCGCCACGCGGACCCGAGCGAGCCCTTCGCGGCGCTGGCCTTCAAGATCATGAGCGACCCGCACCTGGGCAAGCTCACCTACATCCGTGTCTACTCCGGAACGCTCGAGGCCGGCACCACCGTGGTGAACTCGGTCAAGGGCAAGAAGGAGCGGATCGGCAAGATCTACCAGATGCACGCGAACAAGCGCGAGGAGCGCCCGACCGCGACCGCTGGTCAGATCGTGGCCGTCATGGGCCTGAAGGACACCACCACCGGTGACACCCTCTCGGACCCGGTCAAGCAGGTCGTCCTCGAGTCGATGACCTTCCCGGCGCCGGTCATCAACGTGGCCATCGAGCCCAAGACCAAGGGCGACCAGGAGAAGCTGTCGACCGCGATCCAGCGGCTGGCCGAGGAGGACCCGTCCTTCCAGGTCCGCCGTGACGAGGAGACCGGCCAGACGGTCATCTGGGGCATGGGCGAGCTCCACCTGGAGATCCTCGTCGACCGGATGCGCCGCGAGTTCAAGGTCGAGGCGAACGTCGGCCGCCCGCAGGTCGCCTACCGCGAGACCATCCGCCGCAAGGTGGAGAAGGTCGAGTACACGCACAAGAAGCAGACCGGTGGTTCCGGCCAGTTCGCGCGCGTGATCATCGACCTGGAGCCGCTGGGCGAGGGCAACGACGGTTACGAGTTCGAGAACAAGGTCACCGGTGGCCGCATCCCGCGGGAGTACATCCCGTCGGTGGACGCGGGCGCGCAGGAGGCGGCCGAGTTCGGCGTGCTCGCCGGCTACCCGATGGTCGGCGTCAAGGTCACGCTTCAGGACGGTGCCTTCCACGAGGTCGACTCGTCGGAAATGGCCTTCAAGATTGCCGGCTCGATGGCCTTCAAGGAGGCCGCGCGCAAGGCAGACGCCGTACTCCTCGAGCCGATGATGGCCGTCGAGGTCACCACGCCCGAGGACTACATGGGAGACGTCATCGGCGACCTGAACGGTCGTCGCGGACAGATCCAGGCAATGGACGAACGGTCCGGCGCCCGTGTCATCAGGGCGCTCGTTCCGCTCTCCGAGATGTTCGGCTACGTGGGCGACCTGCGCAGCCGCACTCAGGGGCGGGCGAGCTACAGCATGCAGTTCGACTCCTACGCGGAGGTGCCCCCGGGCATCGCCAAGGAGATCGTCGCGAAGGCTCGGGGCGAATAGTTCCGCTCGGTGCACGGCGGGGGAGTGCTCCCGCCGTGCACAGCCTGAGGTAGAAGACGAAAGTCAAGTCAGAATCTCTAAGGAGACAGACCAGTGGCCAAGGCCAAGTTCGAGCGGAACAAGCCGCACGTGAACATCGGCACCATTGGGCACATCGACCACGGCAAGACCACTCTGACCGCGGCGATCACCAAGGTGCTTCACGACCGTTTCCCGCAGCTCAACGAGGCGACCCCGTTCGACAAGATCGACAAGGCGCCCGAGGAGAAGGCTCGCGGAATCACCATCTCCATCGCGCACGTCGAGTACCAGACCGAGAAGCGCCACTACGCCCACGTGGACTGCCCCGGTCACGCCGACTACGTGAAGAACATGATCACCGGTGCCGCCCAGATGGACGGCGCGATCCTGGTGGTCGCGGCGACCGACGGCCCGATGCCGCAGACGAAGGAGCACGTCCTCCTGGCCCGCCAGGTCGGCGTCCCCTACATCGTCGTGGCCCTCAACAAGGCCGACATGGTCGACGACGAGGAGATCCTGGAGCTCGTCGAGCTCGAGGTCCGCGAGCTGCTGTCCGCCCAGGAGTTCCCGGGCGACGACCTGCCGGTCGTGCGCGTATCGGCGCTCAAGGCGCTCGAGGGCGATGAGAAGTGGGGCGACTCCATCATCGAGCTCATGAACGCCGTGGACGAGAACGTCCCCGAGCCCGTTCGTGACACCGACAAGCCGTTCCTCATGCCGATCGAGGACGTGTTCTCGATCACCGGTCGCGGCACCGTCGTCACCGGCCGTATCGAGCGCGGTGTCGTCAAGGTCAACGAGACCGTCGACATCATCGGCATCAAGGAGAAGAGCACCACGACGACCGTCACCGGCGTCGAGATGTTCCGCAAGCTCCTCGACGAGGGCCAGGCCGGTGACAACGTCGGTCTGCTCCTGCGCGGCATCAAGCGTGAGGAGGTCGAGCGCGGTCAGTGTGTCATCAAGCCGGGCACGACCACCCCGCACACCGAGTTCGAGGCGCAGGTCTACATCCTGTCCAAGGACGAGGGCGGCCGCCACACGCCGTTCTTCAACAACTACCGTCCTCAGTTCTACTTCCGTACGACTGACGTGACGGGCGTGGTGAACCTGCCGGAGGGCACCGAGATGGTCATGCCCGGTGACAACACCGAGATGACCGTCCAGCTCATCCAGCCGGTCGCCATGGAAGAGGGTCTGAAGTTCGCGATCCGCGAGGGTGGCCGCACCGTCGGCGCCGGTCGCGTCACGAAGGTCATCAAGTAGCAGCACCGCTGGGCGGCGGTCGGGTCCGCAAGGGCCTGACCGCCGCACCGCGCAGGGGCCGGAGACGACCCCCCACGGACGACGAGACCGTGATCTCGCAGTGCTTTCGGCCGCACTTCGACCGAAGCCACTGCCAGATCACGGAACACCGGACGGAATCCGGGCGTCGGTCTTGTGGAAACAGACCTGCGGCAACAGGCCGCGTGAAGCTTTATAGGACGACAGCGAAGGACACCGAGGCCATTATGGCGGGACAGAAGATCCGCATCCGGCTTAAGGCGTATGACCACGAGGTCATCGACAGCTCGGCCAAGAAGATCGTCGAGACGGTGACGCGGACCGGCGCCAAGGTCGCTGGCCCGGTGCCGCTGCCGACCGAGAAGAACGTGTACTGCGTCATCCGGTCGCCGCACAAGTACAAGGACAGCCGCGAGCACTTTGAGATGCGTACGCACAAGCGGCTGATTGACATCATCGACCCGACGCCGAAGACGGTCGACTCGCTCATGCGTCTCGACCTTCCCGCCGGCGTGGACATCTCGATCAAGCTCTAAGGAACGCACTGACATGGCTAAGCAGATCAAGGGCGTCCTGGGCAAGAAGCTCGGCATGACCCAGGTCTTCGATGAGGCGAACCGGGTGATCCCGGTCACCGTCGTCGAGGCCGGTCCGTGCGTGGTGACCCGGGTCCGCACTCCGGAGAAGGACGGCTACTCCGCCGTCCAGCTCGGCTACGGGCAGATCGACCCGCGCAAGGTGAACAAGCCCCTGGGCGACTACCTGCGCAAGCACGACATCACCCCGCGCCGCTACTTCGCCGAGGTTCGCACCGACGACGCCTCCGAGTACACGGTCGGCCAGGAGCTCCTCGCCGACACCTTCGAGGCCGGGCAGTACGTCGACGTCACGGGCAAGAGCAAGGGCAAGGGCTACGCCGGTGTCATGAAGCGCCACAACTTCCGTGGTCTGGGCGCTTCGCACGGTACCCAGCGCAAGCACCGCTCCCCGGGCTCCATCGGTGGCTGCGCCACCCCGGGCCGGGTCTTCAAGGGCCTGCGCATGGCCGGCCGGATGGGCAACGTCCGCACGACGGTCCAGAGCCTCAAGGTGCACGCCGTGGACGCCGAGAAGGGCCTCATCCTGATCAAGGGTGCGATCCCCGGCGCCAACGGCAGCCTGGTCCTCCTCCGCACCGCTGCCAAGAAGGGGGTTGCTGCGAAGTGACCACGACCATTGACGTCCTCGACGCCAGCGGCGCCAAGACGGGGACCGTCGACCTCCCCGAGGAGGTCTTCGGGACCAAGGTCAACGTCCCGCTGATCCACCAGGTGGTCGTCGCCCAGCTCGCCGCCCGCCGGCAGGGCACCCACGCCACCAAGACCCGCGGCGACGTCTCCGGCGGCGGCAAGAAGCCGTACCGGCAGAAGGGCACCGGCCGCGCTCGCCAGGGTTCGACCCGCGCTCCGCAGTTCGCCGGCGGTGGCACCGTCCACGGCCCGCAGCCGCGCTCGTACGTGCAGCGGACGCCCAAGAAGATGAAGGCGGCGGCCCTGAAGGGCGCGCTGTCCGACCGCGCCGGCGGCGGCCGCGTCCACGTGGTGAGCAGCCTGGTCACGGGTGAGACGCCCAAGACCAAGGCCGCCCTCGAGGCGCTGCGTAAGATCACGCAGGCCCGCAGCGTGCTCGTCGTGGTCGACGAGAACGACGAGGTCACCTGGCTCAGCCTGCGCAACGCGCCCGAGGTCCACCTGCTGGACGCGGGGCAGCTGAACACCTACGACGTGCTGTGCCACGACGACGTGGTCTTCACCCGTGAGGCCTACGACCAGGTCGTGGCCCGGCTGGCGAACAGCGGGAAGGAAGAGGCCTGATGCAGAAGATCGCCGACCCGCGCGACATCATCCTCAAGCCGATCGTCTCCGAGAAGAGCTACGGCCTGATCGATGAGCACAACAAGTACACGTTCCTGGTGCGCAAGGGTGCCAACAAGACGCAGGTGAAGATCGCCGTCGAGCAGATCTTCGGCGTCAAGGTGACCGGCGTGAACACGATCAACCGCCAGGGCAAGCGCAAGCGGACCCGGCACGGCTACGGCCAGCGCCCGGACACCAAGCGCGCGATCGTGAGCCTGGCCGAGGGCGAGCGGATCGACATCTTCGGTCAGATCGGCTAGCACCTGCCGCAGCGGGGAGACGGGCCCCTCGCCTCGTGCGAGGGCCCCAATCAGAAAGCGCCGGGGGGACCGCCGTGAGGCGGACCCCGACCGGTACGAACCGACGAAGGATGAACGAAAAAGATGGGCATCCGTAAATACAAGCCGACGACACCGGGTCGTCGCGGCGCGAGCGTCTCGGACTTCGCCGAGATCACGCGCAGCACTCCGGAGAAGTCGCTGCTTGCCCCCCTGCACAGCAAGGGCGGCCGTAACGTCCACGGCCGGGTGACCGCCCGGCACCAGGGAGGCGGGCACAAGCGCGCCTACCGGATCATCGACTTCCGCCGCCACGACAAGGACGGGATCCCGGCCAAGGTCGCGCACATCGAGTACGACCCGAACCGCACCTCCCGCATCGCGCTGCTCCACTACGCCGACGGCGAGAAGCGCTACATCCTCGCTCCGGCCGGCCTCAAGCAGGGGGACCGGATCGAGAACGGCCCCACGGCCGACATCAAGCCGGGCAACTGCCTGCCGCTGCGCAACATCCCGACCGGTACCTTCATCCACGCGGTGGAGCTGCGTCCCGGTGGCGGAGCCAAGCTCGGCCGCAGCGCCGGCGCGCAGATCCAGCTGCTCGCCAAGGAGGGCATGTACGCGACCCTGCGTATGCCGTCCGGAGAAATGCGTCAGGTCGACGTGCGCTGCCGGGCCTCGGTGGGCCAGGTGGGCAACGCCGAGCAGGCCAACATCAGCATCGGCAAGGCCGGCCGCAACCGCTGGAAGGGCAAGCGCCCCACGGTCCGCGGTGTCGCCATGAACCCGGTCGACCACCCGCACGGCGGTGGTGAGGGCAAGACCTCCGGTGGTCGCCACCCGGTGAACCCGAAGGGCAAGCCCGAGGGTCGTACCCGGCAGCCGAACAAGCCCAGCGACCGGCTGATCATCCGTCGTCGGAGCAAGAGGAAGAAGCGGTAGGAGCAGCCGATATGCCACGTAGTCTTAAGAAGGGTCCCTTCGTGGACGACCACCTTCAGAAGAAGGTGGACGCCCAGAACGAAAAGGGCACCAAGAACGTCATCAAGACGTGGTCGCGGCGCTCCATGATCGTGCCCGACATGATCGGCCACACGATCGCCGTGCACGACGGCCGCAAGCACGTCCCGGTGTTCGTCACCGAGTCGATGATCGGTCACAAGCTCGGTGAGTTCGCTCCCACGCGGACGTTCCGCAGCCACGTCAAGGAAGACCGCCGCAGCCGGCGGTAAGCGCCTTCAAGCAAGCAGTTAGAGGAGAAAGCGATGGAAGCCAGGGCACAGGCGCGGTACGCGCGCCACACGCCCCGGAAGGCCCGCCGCGTGGTGGACCTCATTCGCGGGCTGCCCGCTTCGGAGGCGCAGGCCGTGCTGCAGTTCGCTCCCCAGGCGGCGAGCGAGACCGTCTACAAGGTGCTCTCGAGCGCGATCGCGAACGCTGAGCACAACTTCAAGCTCGACCGGGACACGCTCTTCGTGAGCCGGGCGTGGGTCGACGAGGGCCCGACGCTCAAGCGCTTCCGCCCGCGTGCCCAGGGTCGTGCCTATCGGATCAACAAGCGGACGAGCCACATCACCGTGATCGTGGAGTCCCGCGAGCCGAAGGGAAGGACCCGCTAGTGGGCCAGAAGGTTAACCCGCACGGGTTCCGCCTCGGCATCACGACCGACTTCAAGAGCCGGTGGTACGCCGACAAGCTGTACAAGTCGTACGTCGCCGAGGACGTGGCGATCCGTCGCATGCTGCAGAAGGGCATGGAGCGGGCCGGCATCTCCAAGGTCGAGATCGAGCGCACGACCGACCGCGTCCAGGTCGACATCCACACCGCCCGGCCGGGCATCGTCATCGGCCGCCGCGGCGCCGAGGCCGACCGCATCCGCGGCGACCTGGAGAAGCTGACCAAGAAGCAGGTCCAGCTGAACATCCTCGAGGTGAAGAACCCCGAGATCGACGCGCAGCTCGTCGCGCAGGGCGTGGCCGAGCAGCTGTCCAGCCGCGTCTCGTTCCGCCGGGCCATGCGCAAGGCCATGCAGTCCGCCATGAAGAGCGGGGCCAAGGGCATCCGTGTCCAGTGCTCCGGCCGTCTCGGCGGCGCCGAGATGTCGCGCTCGGAGTTCTACCGCGAGGGCCGCGTGCCCCTGCACACGCTCCGTGCGGACGTGGACTTCGGCTTCTACGAGGCCCGCACCACCTTCGGCCGCATCGGCGTGAAGGTGTGGATCTACAAGGGCGAGGCCCCGACCAGCCGCTCCGAGCGGGAGGCGGCCGCGGCCGGCGCCCGCGCGGGTCAGCGTCGCGAGCGTGACGACCGTCGCGGTGGTGCGGGCGAGCGTCCGCGTCGCGGTGGCGACCGTCCCCGTCGTGGCGGCGCCGGCCGCGGCGACCGTGCACCTAGGACCGAGGCGGCCGCGCAGGCCGCCCCCGAGACCGGCCCGGCGGAGCAGCCGGGTGCTGAAGGGAGCTGACCATGCTGATCCCGCGCAGGGTCAAGCACCGCAAGCAGCACCGGCCCGACCGCAGCGGCGCCGCCAAGGGCGGCACCCGGGTCGTCTTCGGCGAGTTCGGCATTCAGGCGCTTGAGCACTCCTACGTGACCAACCGCCAGATCGAGGCCGCGCGTATCGCCATGACCCGGCACATCCGCCGTGGCGGCAAGGTGTGGATCAACATCTTCCCGGACCGCCCCCTGACGAAGAAGCCGGCCGAGACCCGCATGGGTTCCGGTAAGGGCTCTCCGGAGTGGTGGATCGCCAATGTCAAGCCTGGCCGTGTCATGTTCGAGCTGTCCGGTGTCGCCGAGCCCGTGGCCCGCGAGGCCATGCGGCGCGCGATGCACAAGCTCCCCATGAAGTGCCGTTTCGTCAAGCGTGAAGTGGGTGAGGCGTGATGGCTAAGGGTCTGACCGCCGCGGAGCTGCGTGTCGAGGACCAGGACGTGCTGGTCCAGAAGCTGAAGGAAGCCAAGGAGGAGCTGTTCAACCTCCGCTTCCAGGCGGCGACGGGTCAGCTGGAGAGCCACGGGCGGCTGCGCGCCGTCCGCCGCGAGATCGCCCGCATCTACACCGTGATGCGCGAGCGCGAGCTCGGAATCGTCACGGTCGAGAAGGAGCCGAGCGATGTCTGAAGCAACCGAGACCCCGACCACTGAGACGCAGCGGAACTACCGCAAGACCCGTGAGGGCCTGGTCGTCAGCGACAAGATGGACAAGACCGTCGTCGTCGCCGTCGAGGACCGCGTCAAGCACCCGCTGTACGGCAAGGTCATCCGCCGTACGACCAAGTACAAGGCCCACGACGAGCAGAACGCCTGTGGCGTCGGCGACCGCGTCCTCCTGATGGAGACCCGGCCGCTGTCGGCCACCAAGCGGTGGCGAGTCGTCGAGATCCTCGAGAAGGCCAAGTAACACCACAGACGCGCCTCGTGGGGGGTGGGAGACCGCCCCCCATGATGGCGTCCAAGGGGCGGGGCCGACCATCGGTCCCGTCCGCCCGCGGCGGCGGTCGTACGGCTGTCGCCGAGGGAAAAAGACCACATCAGGTTCGGCCAGGCTCACCACGAGGGTGAGAACCGGCACGACACACAGGAGTAGACGTGATCCAGCAGGAGTCGCGGCTCAAGGTCGCCGACAACACGGGTGCCAAGGAGATTCTTTGCATCCGCGTGCTCGGCGGCTCGGGTCGGCGCTACGCGGGAATCGGCGACATCATCGTGGGCACGGTGAAGGACGCCATTCCCGGCGGAGGCGTTAAGAAAGGCGACGTTGTCAAGGCTGTCGTGGTGCGCACCGTGAAGGAGCGCCGCCGCCCCGACGGCTCCTACATCCGCTTCGACGAGAACGCCGCGGTCATCATCAAGGACAGCGGCGACCCGCGGGGCACCCGCATCTTCGGCCCGGTGGGCCGTGAACTGCGCGACAAGAAGTTCATGCGCATCATCTCGCTCGCGCCGGAGGTGCTGTGATGCCGAAGCTGCACGTGAAGAAGGGCGACCTCGTCCAGGTCATCGCCGGCAAGGACAAGGGCGCCAAGGGCCGTGTTATCGCCGCCTACCCGCGTGACGAGCGCGTGGTGGTCGAGGGCGTCAACATGATCAAGAAGCACTCCAAGGTCACCAACCAGGGACCGCGCGGCGCCAAGGAAGGCGGCGTGCAGACCATGGAGGCCCCCATCCACGTGAGCAACGTCAAGAAGCTCAAGGATGACGAGAAGAAGCCCGAGAAGAAGGCCGCCGACAAGGGCGACGCCGAGGCGACGGGTGAGGACAGCTGATGACCGCCACGACTGAAGAGCGCACCGTCCCGCGCCTCAAGCAGCGCTACCGCGAGGAGATCATCGCGAAGCTGCGCGAGGAGTTCGGCATCGAGAACATCATGCAGGTGCCCACGATCACCAAGATCAAGGTGAACATGGGTGTCGGCGAGGCCGCCCGCGACTCGAAGCTCATCGAGGGCGCCGTGCGCGACCTGACCGCGATCACCGGCCAGAAGCCGGCCGTCGCTCGCGCCCGCAAGTCCATCGCGCAGTTCAAGCTGCGTGAGGGCATGCCGATCGGCGCGCACGTGACGCTGCGCGGCGACCGCATGTGGGAGTTCCTCGACCGCCTGCTGTCCCTGGCGCTGCCGCGTATCCGGGACTTCCGCGGCCTGTCGCCGAAGCAGTTCGACGGCAACGGCAACTACACCTTCGGCCTCACCGAGCAGGTCATGTTCCACGAGGTCGACCAGGACAAGGTGGACCGGCAGCGGGGCATGGACATCACGGTCGTGACCACCGCGAAGAACGACGAGCAGGGCCGGGCGCTGCTGAAGCTCCTCGGTTTCCCCTTCAAGGAGGCCTGATCATGGCGAAGACGTCGCTGAAGGTCAAGGCAGCGCGCAAGCAGAAGTTCGAGGTCCGGGCGTACACTCGGTGCTCGCGCTGCGGCCGTCCCCGCGCTGTCTACCGCAAGTTCGGGCTGTGCCGCGTGTGCTTCCGCGAGATGGCGCACCGGGGCGAGCTGCCCGGCATCACCAAGTCGAGCTGGTAAGCCCTCCGCGGGCCAGCTGCACAGAAGTCATATCAACCGGGCGCTGACCACAGCGCCCACGACCACACCGAAGGTCCCATCGGGAAACCGCGGTGAGGAAGGCCACCGGCCATGACGATGACCGACCCGATCGCAGACATGTTGACGCGTCTGCGTAACGCGAACTCGGCCTATCACGACACCGTGAGCATGCCTTACTCCAAGATCAAGGCGCACATCGCGGAGATCCTCCAGCAGGAGGGCTACATCCAGGGCTGGAGCGTCGAGGACGCGAAGGTTGGCAAGAACCTCGTGATGGAGCTGAAGTTCGGCCCCAGCCGCGAGCGCGCCATCGCGGGCCTGCGCCGGGTGTCGAAGCCCGGTCTGCGGGTCTATGCAAAGAAGGACAACCTGCCCCGCGTTCTGGGCGGTCTGGGCGTCGCGATCATCTCGACGTCCGGCGGCCTGATGACGGACCGGCAGGCGAGCAAGCGTGGAGTGGGCGGGGAAGTCCTCGCCTACGTCTGGTAACGAGGGGAGGCACTCAGCATGTCGCGAATCGGACGGCTGCCCATCCCCGTACCGGCGGGTGTCGACATCACGATCGACGGCCGGGAAGTCCAGGTCAAGGGGCCCAAGGGCACGCTCACTCACACGGTCGCCGAGCCCATCGAGGTCTCGCGCGGCGAGGACGGCACCATCGCCGTCACCCGCCCGAACGACGAGAACAAGGTTCGTGCGCTGCACGGCCTGTCCCGCACGCTCATCGCCAACATGGTGGCGGGCGTCACGCAGGGCTACACGAAGACGCTCGAGATCGTCGGCGTCGGTTACCGCGTCCAGGCCAAGGGTCCGACCGAGCTGGAGTTCTCGCTGGGCTTCAGTCACCCGGTGATCGTCAAGGCTCCCGAGGGCGTCAGCTTCCGTGTCGAGAGGCCGACCCTGTTCCACGTGGACGGCATCGACAAGCAGAGGGTCGGCGAGGTCGCCGCCAACATCAGGAAGCTGCGCAAGCCGGACCCGTACAAGGGCAAGGGCGTGCGCTACCAGGGCGAGGTTGTCCGCCGCAAGGTCGGAAAGGCTGGTAAGTAGGCATGGCTGGAAAGACTGCGTTCGGCAAGCACACGGCCGCCCGCACGGTCTCCCGGGCCCGCCGGCACCGCCGTGTCCGCAAGAACGTCTTCGGCACGGCCGAGCGTCCGCGCCTGGTCGTCAACCGGTCCACGCGTCACCTGTTCGTGCAGATCGTCGACGACACTCAGGGCCACACGCTGGTGAGCGCGTCCACGATGGACGCCTCGCTGCGCGGCGCCGAGGGTGACAAGACCGAGAAGGCGAAGAAGGTCGGCGAGCTTCTCGCTCAGCGGGCCAAGACCGCCGGGATCACCGCTGTCGTGTTCGACCGCGGTGGCAACCGCTACGCGGGGCGGATCGCCGCTCTCGCGGACAGCGCCCGTGAAGGCGGGCTGGAGTTCTGATGGCTCCGGTCAGTGGGTCGCGATCGACGACCCGTCCCAAGAGCAACGAGAAGAGGAACCACTGATGGCTGCAGCTCCGCGTCGCGGTGCCGGCGGCGGTGGCGAGCGGCGTGACCGTCGTGAGGACCGCCGCGGTGGCGCCGCAGACAAGGGCGTCTCGTACATCGAGCGCGTCGTAAAGATCAACCGAGTGGCCAAGGTCGTCCAGGGCGGCCGGCGCTTCAGCTTCACCGCGCTGGTCATCGTCGGCGACGGCAACGGTCTCGTCGGGGTCGGCTACGGCAAGGCCAAGGAGGTGCCCGCGGCCATCGCCAAGGGTGTCGAGGAGGCCAAGAAGCACTTCTTCAAGGTCCCGCGTATCCAGGGCACCATCCCGCACCCGGTGCAGGGCGAGGACGCCGCCGGCGTCGTCCTCCTGCGTCCGGCCTCGCCCGGTACGGGCGTCATCGCGGGTGGCCCGGTTCGCGCGGTCCTGGAGTGCGCCGGGATCCACGACGTGCTGTCCAAGTCGCTCGGCTCGGACAACCCGATCAACATCGTGCACGCCACCGTGGCCGCTCTGAAGGGCCTCAGCCGGCCCGAGGAGATCGCCGCCCGCCGTGGCCTGCCGATCGAGGACGTCGCTCCCAAGGCGATGCTGAAGGCTCGCGCCGAGGGCCTGGCCGAGGCCGCGGCCGCCGCGAAGGCGGTGAGCTAGCGATGGCTCGACTGAAGATCACCCAGACCCGGTCCAAGATCGGTGGTCAGCAGAACCAGCGTGACTCGCTGCGCTCGCTGGGTCTGAAGCGAATCGGCGACGTCGTCGTCAAGGAGGACCGCCCGGAGATCCGGGGCATGGTCGCCAAGGTGTCGCACCTCGTCGAAGTTGAGGAGGTCGACTAGTCATGACCGAGAACGCTCCGCTCAAGATTCACGACCTCCGTCCGGCCCCCGGCGCCAACAAGGCCAAGACCCGCAAGGGCCGCGGCGAGGGCTCCAAGGGCAAGACGGCCGGCCGTGGCACCAAGGGCACCCGGGCCCGTACGGCTGTGATGCCGGGCTTCGAGGGTGGCCAGGTCCCGCTCCAGCGGCGGCTGCCGAAGCTGAAGGGCTTCTCCAACGCCCTGTTCAAGACGACCTACCAGGTCGTCAACCTGGACAGGCTCGGGGAGCTGTTCCCCCAGGGCGGCGACGTCACGCTCGACGACCTGGTGGCCAAGGGTGCGGTCCGCAAGAACCAGCCCGTGAAGGTGCTGGGCACCGGTGAGATCTCCGTGGCGCTGAACGTGCAGGCGCACGCCTTCTCCGCCAGCGCGAAGGAGAAGATCGCCGCGGCCGGTGGCTCGGTTTCCGAGCTGTAGGCATGACGCTGCACGAGGCGCGGAGGTTCGTTATGAGCCTCCGCGCCCGTAGTGCGTTAGAGTTCGCCTGGCACGGGGGTCCACCCGTGTCCGACCAAGCACTCTGGCAGGAAGACATGTCGATGGACGCCTTGCGGCCCATCGCCGACCGTTACCGCGTCACTGGCGCGCAGGAGGGACCGTGCTGACCGCGTTTACCCGGGCGTTCCGGACGCCTGACCTGCGCAAGAAGCTGCTCTTCACATTGGGCATCATCGTGCTGTTCCGGCTCGGCTCGGTGCTTCCGACTCCGGGCGTCAACGCCAAGAACGTCGCCCTGTGTCTGGAGCAGGCCCAGGCGGGAGACGCTGCCAACATCTACGGGATGGTGCAGCTCTTCAGCGGCGGCGCCCTGTTGAAACTTTCAGTGTTCGCGCTCGGCATCATGCCGTACATCACCGCGAGCATCATCCTGCAGCTGCTGACGGTGGTGATCCCCCGGCTGGAGGCCCTCAAGAAGGAGGGCCAGGCGGGTACGGCGAAGATCACGCAGTACACCCGTTACCTGACCATCGGGCTGGCGGTGCTGCAGTCGACCGCGTTCGTCGCACTTGCCCGCAGCGGACAGCTCTTCCAGAACTGCAACCAGGAGATCCTGCTCAGCCAGGACGTCTTCCCGCTGGTCACCATGGTCATCACGATGACCGCCGGCACCGCCGTGATCATGTGGCTGGGCGAGCTGGTGACCGACCGCGGCGTCGGCAACGGCATGTCGATCCTGATCTTCACGCAGGTCATCGCGGTGTTCCCGTCGGAGCTCGTGAACATCTTCCGGCAGAGCCCCTTCAAGTTCGTCGTCGTGATGGTCGTCGGCGTCGTGATGATCGGTGTCGTGGTCTTCATCGAGCAGGCGCAGCGCCGCATCCCGGTGCAGTACGCCAAGCGGATGGTCGGCCGCCGCATGTACGGCGGCACCTCGACCTACATCCCGCTCAAGGTGAACCAGGCCGGCATCATCCCGGTCATCTTCGCCTCGTCGCTGCTGTACCTGCCGCAGCTTCTGGTCACGCTGTTCGGCAACAGCCAGAAGCCCAACGCGGTGGTCGAGTGGCTGGCGCAGAACATGATCAGGGGTGACCACCCCGTCTACATGGCCACGTTCTTCCTGCTGATCGTCTTCTTCACCTACTTCTACGTGTCCATCACTTTCAACCCCCCTGAAGTGGCTGACAACATGAAGAAGTACGGTGGGTTCATCCCGGGCATCCGCCCGGGCCGGCCGACCGCTGAGTATCTGAGCTACGTGCTCAACAGGCTCACGGCCGCGGGCGCTCCGTATCTGGGTGTGATCTCGCTCATCCCGATCATCGCGCTGGCGGTGGCCGGAGCGAGCCAGAACTTCCCGTTCGGAGGGACCAGCATTCTGATCATGGTTGGTGTTGGTCTGGACACGGTCAAGCAGATCGAGAGCCAGCTTCAGCAGCGCAACTACGAGGGCTTCCTGAGATAGTGCGCGTCGTCCTGGTAGGGCCCCCCGGAGCGGGTAAGGGGACGCAGGCCCAGTTCATCGCATCGCACCTGTCGATCCCGAAAATCTCGACAGGTGACATCTTCCGTGCCAACGTCTCGGGCGGCACGGAGCTCGGCAAGCTCGCCAAGGAGTACATGGACCGCGGCGACCTCGTCCCCGACGAGGTCACCGTGGCCATGGTTCGCGACCGGCTGTCGGAGGACGACGCGCAGGAGGGCTTCCTCCTGGACGGCTTCCCCCGCAACGTGCCCCAGGCCGAGGTCCTCAAGAAGATGCTGGCCGAGTTCGGCACGGCGCTCGACGTGGTCCTCAACCTGGTCGTCGAGGACGACGAGGTCGTGCGCCGCCTGGCGGGCCGCCGTACGTGCCGCTCGTGCGGCAAGGTGTGGCATGTCGTGTTCGACCCGCCCGCCGTGGAGGGCGTCTGCGACGCCTGCGGTGGGGAGCTCTTCCAGCGGGACGACGATCGTGAGGAGACCATCAGGCGGCGCCTGGAGGTCTACCAGGAGCAGACCGCGCCGCTGATCTCGTTCTACGCCGACGAGGGAATCCTGCAGGGGGTCGACGCGACCGGGCCGGTCGAGGAGATCACCCAGCGGGCGATGTCGGCGCTGCGGCGATTCGCCGACTGATTCATTACCGCAGCCGGGAACGCCACTCCATACCATGGGGTGGCGTTCAGGCTTATATGGGACAATTTCGAGAGGGGGTGCGTCACGTGTTCAAGAAGAACCGGCACGGAATTCAGATCAAAAGCGCCGAGCAGCTGGAGAAGATGCGGGCGGCCGGTCTGGTCGTCGCCCGGACGCTGGAGTTGCTCAGGACGTCGGTCCGGCCCGGGATGACGCCGCTCGACCTCGACGCCATCGCCGAGGAGGCCATCCGGGGCGAGGGCGCGATCCCGTCGTTCAAGGGCTACCAGGGCTTCCCCGCCACGATCTGCGCCTCCGTGAACGACGAGGTCGTCCACGGCATCCCCACCGACCGCCGCCCGCTCCGTGAGGGCGACATCATCTCGATCGACTGCGGCGCGATCCTCGACGGCTGGCACGGCGACTCGGCGATCACGGTCGGGATCGGCGAGGTCGATCCCACGCTGACGGAGCTCATGCGGGTGACCGAGGAGGCCATGTGGCGGGGCATCGCGGCCCTGCGGGTCGGCGGGCACCTGTCCGACATCGGCCACCAGGTCGAGCAGTACGTGCGGTCTCAGGGCCGCTACGGCATCCCCCAGGAGTACGGCGGGCACGGCATCGGCACCGAGATGCACATGGACCCGTGGGTCGCCAACCACGGCCGGCCGGGGCGGGGCCCCCGCTTCGAGGTCGGCATGTGCTTCGCGATCGAGCCGATGGTGAACCTCGGCACCGACCGCACCAAGGTGCTGGCCGACGACTGGACGGTCGTGACGCTCGACGGCCGCGCCTCCGCCCACTTCGAGCACAGCGTCGCGGTGACGGAGAACGGCCCCCTGGTTCTCACCGCGCTCGACGGCGGGGCCTCCCGCTTCCCGGACGTCGCCGCGGGCGCGGGGGAGAGCACCTCCTGAGCCGGCGCGCCCGTTCCGGCGGCGCGTGAACAATAATGGTCGTATCGCTCGAATGACCGGGAGATGGTGATGGCGGCAGCGCCGGAGATGCGCGCCTCCGACGGCGACCGTGACCGGGTCGCCGCGGCACTGCGCGAGCACGTGGCCGAGGGCAGGCTCACCATCGACGAGTTCAACGAGCGGCTGGAGCAGGTCTACCAGAGCCGCACGTACGGAGAACTGGCCAAGCTCACCTCCGACCTGCCCGAGATCGACCTGCACCGGCTGCCCGCCGCCGCCGAGTCCGCGCACCGGCCTCGTCCGGTCCGGCGTGACGACAAGGCGCGGGCCAACCTGAAGGCCGCCTGGACCGCCTGGGCGGGCGCCAGCGCCGTGAACTGGATGATCTGGCTCATCGTCGGCGTCAGCTCCGGCCACTTCGTCTATCCCTGGCCCATGTGGGTCATGGGCCCCTGGGGCGTCATCCTCCTCATCAACACGATGGCCGGAACGGCCGGGCGGTCCCGGCGCGACACCTGAGCGGTCTTTACCGGAGGGCCGCCGTCGCGGGAGCCGCGGGCGGGTATACGTCCGGTGTCGCGACGTACGGCCCCGCTCGGGCCGTGCCCCCGCGGTGATCAGGCCGCACCCCCCGTTCCGGCATTTCGGCGGTGCCGGGCGGGTGGGTGCGGCGGCTTCCCCCCCTTTGGGCCCGAGGGCACGGGCCGGCGCCGAATTGGCCGGAGGCCCCCGCCGGGGGGTACTCTGTGATCTGGTTGTGTCGGGACCCCTGCCGTCGTTTCGCAATTCGGCCCGGGTTGTCGTACACTCCTTTGTCGGTTCACTATGACCTTTGCGCCTAGGCGGCCTGGCTGGTCGCCGCTCTCTGGAAGCGCCCGAAGGTCGCGGCTGCTTAGTGTTCCGAAGCCTCAGACGATCCGATCAGTGAAACGCGAGGGCCATGGCCAAGAAAGACGGCGCCATCGAGATTGAGGGCACTGTTATTGAGTCGCTCCCGAATGCCATGTTCCGGGTGCAACTCGACAACGGTCACAAGGTCCTGGCCCACATCAGCGGGCGGATGCGGATGCACTACATCAGGATCCTGCCCGACGACCGGGTTGTCGTGGAGTTGAGCCCCTACGACCTGAGTCGTGGGCGGATCGTCTACCGGTACAAGTAGCCCCCCCGTCAGGGGACGGGCCGTATGCGGAACGAATAAGGACTATGAAGGTCAAGCCGAGCGTCAAGAAGATCTGCGACAAGTGCAAGGTGATTCGCCGGCACGGTCGTGTCATGGTGATCTGCGACAACCTGCGCCACAAGCAGCGCCAGGGCTGAGCCCAGCTCTCAGTACGTCGCCACCGGGCCCCTGCTGAGTCCGCCCTCGTGGCGGGCTCGACCCGCGTGCGGGCCGGAACAACGAAATCGCGTCACACACCCGCGCAGGCGGCGAGAGCCGTACCACGCGGGAGACCCCCGGTCGGAGGCCGGGGCCCTCGCCCGGGCATGGGAGGGGAAGTGTGGCGCAAGACCTCCGCCACACTGAAGGAGAATGCCCGACCATGGCCCGCCTGGTTGGCGTCGACCTCCCCCGCGACAAGCGGCTGGAGATCGCTCTCACCTACATTTTCGGAATCGGCCGCACTCGCGCCCAGGAGATCCTCGACGCGACCGGCATCAGCCCCGACCTGCGCGTCCACCAGCTCACGGACGCCGAGCTCGTCCCGATGCGTGACTACATCGAGGCGAACTACAAGATCGAGGGCGACCTCCGCCGCGAGATTCAGGCCGACATCCGACGCAAGATCGAGATCGGCTGCTACCAGGGCATCCGGCACCGCAAGGGGCTGCCTGTCCACGGTCAGCGGACGCAGACGAACGCGCGCACCCGCAAGGGCAAGAAGAAGACCGTCGCCGGCAAGAAGAAGCCGGGCAAGAAGTAGTCCTTAGCAGCCACATTTCCAGGAGTTAGCGCTTCAATGCCGCCGAAGAGCCGCCAGGGCGCACCGAAGAAGGTGCGCCGCAAGGAAAAGAAGAACGTCGCTCACGGGCACGCCCACATCAAGAGCACGTTCAACAACACGATCGTTTCGATCACCGACCCGAACGGGAACGTGATCTCCTGGGCCAGCGCCGGCCACGTCGGGTTCAAGGGCTCCCGCAAGTCCACCCCGTTCGCCGCGCAGATGGCTGCCGAGAACGCCGCCCGCCGCGCCATGGAGCACGGCATGCGCAAGGTCGACGTCTTCGTCAAGGGCCCCGGTTCCGGCCGTGAGACCGCGATCCGTTCGCTGCAGGCGACCGGCCTCGAGGTCGGGTCCATCCAGGACGTGACCCCGGTCCCGCACAACGGCTGCCGTCCGCCCAAGCGCCGCCGCGTCTGAGCTCAGGAGAGTAGAAAGAAATGGCTCGTTACACGGGTCCGGACTGCAAGCTCTGCCGCCGTGAGAAGACCAAGCTCTTCCTCAAGGGCAAGAAGTGCGAGTCCGCCAAGTGCCCCATCGAGATCCGCCCGTACCCGCCGGGTGAGCACGGCCGCGGCCGTCCGAAGGAGTCGGAGTACCAGCTCCAGCTCCGTGAGAAGCAGAAGACCCGCCGCATCTACGGCGTCCTCGAGAAGCAGTTCCACAACTACTACGAGGAAGCCAACCGCAAGGCGGGCAAGACGGGTGAGAACCTGCTCCAGATCCTGGAGAGCCGTCTCGACAACGTGGTCTACCGCGCCGGCTTCGCCGAGTCGCGTGACGCGGCCCGCCAGCAGGTGCGCCACGGCCACTTCCTCGTGAACGGCAAGAAGGTCGACATCCCGTCGTACCGCGTGCGCGAGCACGACATCATCGAGGTCCGCGAGAAGTCGCGCAACCTGCTTCCGTACGAGGTGGCCCGCGCGAGCGCCGGCGACAAGACCGTCCCGGCCTGGCTGGGCGTCTCCACCGAGGCCATGCGTATCCTCGTGCACCAGCTCCCGGTCCGCCAGCAGATCGACACGCTGGTCCAGGAGCAGCTCATCGTCGAGCTCTACTCCAAGTAGTAGGGCCCCGGCATTTCATGACGCCGTGCGGCCGGTACACTCCCGGCCGTACGGCATCATGGTTGTAGGCGAGCGGCGTCAAATAGCGGGCGTCGCCGTAACCCAGGGACTCCTCGTCCGCCGTGACGGGGCCGTCCCGGATCCAGGAGATCCTGATGCTCATCGCACAGCGCCCGAGCCTCCAGGAGGAGTCGCTCGAGGAGCACCGGTCCAGGTTCATCATCGAGCCGCTCGAGCCGGGCTTCGGCTACACCATCGGCAACTCGCTGCGGCGCACGCTGCTGTCCTCCATCCCGGGGGCGGCGGTCACCAGCATCCGCATCGAGGGCGTGCTCCACGAGTTCTCGACCGTGCCCGGGGTCAAGGAAGACGTCACCGACATCATCCTGAACCTCAAGTCGCTGGTCGTCTCCTCCGAGCACGACGAGCCCGTGGTGATGTACCTGCGCAAGCAGGGCCCGGGTGAGGTCACCGCCGCCGACATCGCGCCTCCGGCCGGTGTCGAGGTGCACAACCCCGACCTGCACATCGCCACGCTGAACGGCAAGGCGAAGCTGGAGATGGAGCTGACCGTCGAGCGCGGTCGCGGCTACGTCTCCGCCGCCCAGAACAAGCAGCCTGGCCAGGAGATCGGCCGGATTCCGATCGACTCGATCTACTCCCCGGTCCTCAAGGTCACCTACAAGGTCGAGGCCACCCGTGTCGAGCAGCGCACGGACTTCGACCGCCTGATCCTCGACGTCGAGACCAAGCCGTCCATGAAGCCCCGCGACGCGGTGGCCTCGGCCGGCAAGACCCTGGTCGAGCTGTTCGGCCTGGCCCGTGAGCTCAACGTCGAGGCCGAGGGCATCGACATCGGCCCGTCGCCGACGGACGCGGCTCTCGCGGCCGACCTGGCGCTGCCGATCGAGGAGCTCAACCTCACCGTCCGTTCGTACAACTGCCTCAAGCGCGAGGGCATCCACACCGTGGGTGAGCTCGTCGCCCGCAGCGAGCAGGACCTGCTGGACATCCGCAACTTCGGCGCCAAGTCGATCGAAGAGGTCAAGCAGAAGCTGCACGAGATGGGCCTGGCTCTCAAGGACTCCCCGCCCGGATTCGACCCCTCCGCCGTCGCCGGCGGCGGGTACGACGACGAGGACGGCGGGTTCATCGAGACCGAGCAGTACTGATCGCTCGTCTTCACGCAGCGGCACCACCGTCTCGTGCCGCCCGTCCAGGGCGGCATGAGGCGGCGATGACAAGTCACGACCGGTACGCCGGTCGGCCCGACCCCGGTACCTGACACGGCCGGAGCGGGTTATCCATGAGGAGCATGAAATGCCCAAGCCCACCAAGGGCGCCCGCCTCGGCGGCAGCCCGGCCCACGAGCGGCTGATCCTGGCGAACCTCGCCACCTCGCTGTTCCAGAACGGCCGGATCACCACCACCGAGGCCAAGGCCAGGCGTCTTCGCCCGCTCGCGGAGAAGCTGATCACCAAGGCGAAGAAGGGCGACATCCACAACCGTCGCCAGGTGCTGACGGTCGTCCGCGACAAGGGCGTCGTCCACCACCTCTTCACCGAGATCGCCCCGACGTACGCCGAGCGTCCCGGTGGCTACACCCGGATCACCAAGCTCGGCCCGCGTAAGGGCGACGCCGCTCCGATGGCGGTCATCGAGCTGGTCACCGAGCAGCTGAACCCGGTCAGGGTCTCCCGTACGGCTCCGGCCGCCGAGGCCGCTCCGGCTGCTCCTGCCGAGGTCGAGGAGACGCCGGCGGCGCAGGACGAGGCCGCCGAGACGGCGGAGGCTCCCGAGGCCGCCGCCGAGTCCGCTGAGGGCGACAAGAAGGACGAGGCCTGATCCCAGGCTCTGTGAGCGGGCTCAGTTTCCCTTCCGGGGATGCTGGGCCCGCTCTTCGTTTGTGCACCCGTGTTTGTGCACCGTGCGAGGCACCGTACGAGGGATGGCGTGGAGCGAGAACTGCGGCTGAGGCTGGACCTGGGCTACGACGGCACCGACTTCTCGGGCTGGGCGCGGCAGCCGGGGCGGCGGACCGTGCAGGGGGAGATCGAGGACGCGCTGGGCCGCGTCCTGCGCCTGGACGCCCCGCCGTCGCTCACCGTCGCGGGCCGCACCGACGCCGGCGTCCACGCGCGGGGGCAGGTGGCGCACGTCGACCTCCCGCTCGCCGCGCTGGCCGCCGCCTCGTCCGGGCGTGCCCCCGTCCCCGAGGATCCGGAACAGGCGTGGGAGGAGCGCGGCGCTGAGTGGCTCGCTGCGCTGACGAGGCGGCTGGCCGGTGTGCTGCCCCTCGACGTGCGGGTGCACGGCGTCAGCGTGGCGCCCGAGGGCTTCGACGCCCGATTCTCCGCGCTGTCACGCCGGTACGGATACCGCGTCGGCGACGCCCCTGGCGGGGTGGACCCGCTGCGGCGGCGCGAGGTGCTGTGGTATGCCCGGCCGCTCGACGTGGATCTGCTGAACGCGGCGGCCGCCCGCCTGCTGGGTGAGCACGACTTCGCGGCCTTCTGCCGCAGGCGTGAGGGCGCGACCACGATCCGCGAGCTGCAGCGGCTCGACTGGGTCAGGGGCCAGGACGGCATCCTCCTCGCGACCGTGGTCGCCGACGCCTTCTGCCACTCGATGGTCCGGGCTCTGGTCGGCTCGCTGCTGGCCGTGGGGGAGGGCAGGCGGCCCGTCGAGTGGCCCGCCGAGGTGCTGGCGGGAGCCGTACGGGACTCGGGTGTGCACGTCGCGCCCGCGCACGGTCTCACGCTCGAGGAGGTGCGCTACCCGGGGCCGGAGGAACTGGCGCGGCGGGCGGCCGCCACCCGCCGGGTGCGCACGCTGAGCACCTGACCCCGATGCTCCCGGCTCTGATCATCGGAGCCGGGGCGGCGCGTGGTCCCCGTGTGGGAGGCCACGCGCCGGGATCGTCAGCGTGAGGCGCGCTTCTCGATCACCTTCGCCATGTTGTCCCTGAAGGCGCCGCTGATCGGCGCGAGGTTCTCGTCGTTCGCGTCCGGCGTGTGCCCGTCGGCGTAGGTGGCGTAGCTGAACACGATGTAGCGTCCCCACACCATGCCGGCGGCGTAGCCACCGGAGATCGACACCTTGTCCGCCCGGCTCTTCTGGTCGCCGTCGAGGCCGCGGAACCAGACGTTCGCGTTGAGGTCCTTGGCCTGGTCGACGGCGAGGGCCTCGGTCTTGCCGGGCAGCACGGCGATGCCCGTGGTCACCGCGTACTGGCGCTTGCCGTCCACGTAGGTGGCCCTGAGCACCCTGCGGCACTGCTGCTCGGTGAGGGCCTGCGCGAACGCGCCCGTCGCCGCCTTCTCGCAGTCGTCGGTCACGTCGACCTTGACCCGGCGGTACGTCCGTCCCGCCAGCGTCACCTTCTCGTCCGGGAACGCCTCTCCCGACTTGAGGGTCTTGGGGTCGGTCTGCTCGGAGTCGAGGATGGCGGAGGCGACCGTGGAGCTCGGCGTCGGCTCGTCGGAGGGAGGCGCGGCGGTGGTGGCGGCGGGCGGCGGCGTACGGGCGGCCTGGCCGCCGTCCGGCTCCCCGGCGTACGCGAAGTAGGCCGCGGTGCCGATCGCCCCCACGACGACCACCGCACCGGCGGCCATCAGGATCCGCTTCACCTTCCCGCCGGAGGGGGGAGGGCCGGCGGGGCCCAGCGTCGCCGGAAGGTTGCCGGGGGCGGAGGGGTCGGGCCCGAATCCGGGTGGAGGCGTCGGCTTGCCCGCCTTGGCCGGTGTCACCGGCGTGAACGCGAACGGGGTCTCACCGGTCGGCTGCGAGGGCGAACCGGTCGTGGGAGAGGTTGTCGCCATCTGTCCTGAATTGGGGTCGGGGGAGTCCGCCCCGCCGGCGCCGTCGCTCGCGGACGGGCCCGGGGGCGGCGTGTCGGATGACGCCGCGCCCGGGGGCACGGCGGATGGCGGGACATCCGAGGGGAGCGTCGCGGACGGCGACTGGGACGGTGACCAAGACGCGGTCTGATCCTGCGTCTCGTCCTGTCTCCCCAGTGGTGTCCCGGACGGTGCGCTGTCATGCGCCTGACCGGGCGCGGCCGGTGTCTGCGTGAGTGCGTGGAACGGCTCCTCGGACTGCGGCGGGGACAACGGCTGCGTCGTCCTGTCGTAGGCCGGGTGCTGCGGTTCGCCGTGCGGCGTGCCCTGCTCGGAGTCCGCGAGGGCCTGGCCGGGTTCGTACGGCGCGCCGGGCACAGGGAACCCCTCGATCGGGGTCACCGCATGGGCGATCTCGGCCCCGAAGCCCCCGGGCGGCCCGGCGTGGCCCGGCGCGGAAGGGTATGGCCCCGGCGCGTCCGGCGGAGGGATGCTCCCCGCAGGAGCGTCCTGTCCGGAAGCATGCGGCGCGGGCTCGCCGGCGGGTCCGCCCGTCTGCCCTGGTCCTTCTGCGGGCGAGCCGCCGTCGGCGGGCGCATCGGCGCGCTGCGCCGTGTCCGCGGGCGTGCCACCGTGGTCGGGCGCAGCGATGTGTGCGGTGCTGTGGTCAGAGGGGCCGCCTGAGTCGCTCGTGCCCGCCTCGTCGCCGGACGGGCCCTCGGACGGCTGCCCCGTGCCGGGCTCGTCCTGGTAGGCGTTCGTCGGAGGCCAGGAGGTGCCCGCGGGCATCTCCCCCTGCGGGTACGGCTCGCCCGGCAGCCGTGGCGGCCACACGGGTACGTCGCCGGGCTCTCCGGGGCGTACCGCCTCCGGGGACATGTCTCCCTGTGCGTACGCCTCCGGCTGCCCGGCCGGCAGTTCCTGACCGGGCTGCGGCGCGTACTGCTGCGCGTGCTCGGGCCCGTACTGGGGCCCGTACTGGGGCCCGTGCTGCGGCGGGGCGGCGGGTGGATACCCCTGGTGGGGGGCCGGCCCCTGCGGCCAGGCCTCTCCGCCGGACGGCTGCCCCGCGGTGGGGGCGGGCCCCCACTCGGGGAACGCCGGCACGCCGGGCGCCGTCTCGCCGGGCTGGGCGGGCTGGGCGGCCCAGGGACCACCGGCGTTCTGCTGATCCGGCCCGTACGGGGCCGGTGCCGCGGGCGGGCTGCCGGGCTGCGACCAGGCAGGGGACCCGGCCGGGCCCTGCCAGGCCCCGCCGTGGGATCCCTCGTCGTACGGCGAGGGGGACGGGCCGAAGGCGCCGGGCGCGGCCGGCTCCCCGGCCGGCGAGGACGGCCACGGGCCGGGGCCGGTGTCACCCGTCCCGGCCTGGGCGGGGCCCTGCGGCCGCTGCGACTCGTCGCCCGAGTAGGGCCAGGAGGTCCCGCCGCCGGGCTGTACGCCCGGTTGGGGACCGGCCTGCGTGCCGGACTGGGGACCGGGCTGTACGCCAGGTTGGGGACCGGGCTGGGCGCCGGGCTCGCCGACGGGGGCCGGCCACATGTGCGGGGCTCCTGCGCCCCCAGGGGGCGGCTCCTGCGGCTGCCACGACTGCGGGGCAGGGCCGGGGGGCAGTGGCTCCCAGGCCGGCGTTCCGGGGCCGTGCGGAGGCCACGGCTGCGCTCCCGCGCCGGCCGGCGGCTGCCATGCCGGGTTGGGCCCCTGCGCGGGCGGCTGCCATGCCGCAGGGTCCGCTCCCCCCGCGGGCGGCTGCCAGGAGTGCGTCCCGGGGCCGTAGGCGGGCTGCTGCGGGCCGGGGGGCGAGGGAGTCTGCGGATACGCGGGGCCGCCCGCGCTCTGTGCGGGCTGCCAGGGCGGCGGCCCGGGCTGCCAGGACGGCGCTTCCGGGCCCGGTGGGTGTGGGTGCTGCGGGTGTGGGTGCTGTGGGTGCTGTTGAGGCTGCTCCCGGTGCACGGCGTTCGGATCGGCCGGAGGCTGCCACGACTGGACTGCCTGGCCCTCGGGCTGCCACGAGGGCACGCCCGGGCCGGGCACTGGTGGCCGTGGATCGGCGGCGTGCTCCGCCGGAGGCTGCCACGGATGCGTGGCCGGAGCCGGGGGCTGCCATGCGGGCGGGCCATACCCGGGAATCCGCTGATCGCCGGGGCCGGGCTGCTGCTGGTCGCCGTGGCCGGTCGGCTGCCAGGAGTGGATGCCCTGGCCCCCCGGCTGCTGCCAGGAGGGCGTGCCCGCGCCGTACGCGGGTTGCGGCGGCACGGTTCCGTGTCCGCCTGTTCCGTGTCCGTCTGTTCCGGGGCCGGCTCCGGGATGCGGCTCGCCGGGCGCGGGCCGGTCAAGGGCCTCGTCGCCGGGGCGGCGCGGCGCGGGAAGGTTCCCCGCGTCCCCCGGCGCTCCGGCATTCCCGGGAACATCGGCGTTCCCCGGCAGGCCGGGCGCGGGAGGCGGAGGGCCGTACGCCGGAACGGCCCTGAACCTGTTCGTGCTCTCGGGGTCGTCGGGCGGTTCCGGCGCCGCGAGGCCGCCGGGCGGCCCGTATCTGGTCGGGTAGGGCACGGCCGGAGGCCGGTCCGCCGCGCCGGCGGCGTCCGGGGCCCAGGCCGTGCCGTCGTCCGCCGGGGGCTGACCGAACCCGGGCGGCGGGGTCTGGCCGAAGCTCGGAGGTGGCGTCGGAGGTGTCGCCGAGCCCTCGGCGTCCGCCTCGCGGCGGGCCCACGCCGTTTCGTGTTCGTGCTCGGAACCGGAATCCTTGCCACGCATAGCCGGAAGCGTAACGGCGCGGGCGCGATCGGCGTGCCCCTATGGGCGTTTCGGTCCGTGCCGCCCCAGGTCGCCCACCGGCCTTAACCTCAGCGAACGCCTGGCCTCATCTGGGGCCACCGTTCAGCGAACGGGTGTCGAGGGCAGGGAAAACAGTCGCGTCGGTGACGTCCACGGCCGTCTGGTAGAGCCGTTTCAGCTCGTTCTTGGCTGGTTTATGGCCGTCCTTGAACTGGAACCAGAGCAGCACCGCGTAGTGGCCGTGGGTCCAGCCGCCCGCGTACGCCTCGCCGGTGCCGAGGTGCTTGGTGGCCTCGTCCTTGCCCGGCAGCGGCTTGAGGTAGTCCTTGCGCTCGCCGCCGCCTCCGGCCGAGGCGACCTTCTTCGCCGTGGCGGAGGTTTTGAGGTTGGCGACACCCACGGTGCCGATGACCGTGCCCTTGGAGTCCGCGAAGCTCGCCCGCAGCAACTGCGTGCATCCGCCCGCCTTGAGTGCCTTGGTGATTTTTTCGCCGGTGACGCCGTCCGCGCACTTCTTCTCCTTGCGGTACGCCGTGCGGACGTACGACCGCTTGTTCTTGACGAATTTGCTCTTCGCGAACAGCTCCCGGAGCGACAGCGGGCTTTTGTCGGTCGTCCGCGAGGCGGTGTACCCGAACTTGCCGAGAGGGCCCTCGGAGACGAGCGGTGAGGGGCGGGTGGTGGGCGTCGGGGCGGCGACCGGCGGCTTCTCGTTGCGCGCGGCGTACCAAAGGCCGGTGAACAGCGCCCCGATCAGGGCCAGCAGGGCGAGGCCGAGGACCCACGGGCGACGCCACCACGGTCCCTTCGCGTCCGGATCCCACGTGGGCTCCGGCGGCGGAGGCACGCGCGGCCCCGTCGGCTGCCGCCGTACGTCCCAGTCGCCACCCGGCTGACCGCCGGACGGGGACGCGTACGGGCCCGACGCGAGCTCCTCCCCCCGATGCGGGCTCTCCTGCTCGTACGGCCCGCGCCCGGCGTACGGCGAGGGTTCACGCTGGTAGGGCGATTGCTCGCGTTCATATGGCGATTGCTCGCGGGCGTACGGCGACTGCTCGCGCTGGTACGGCGGCTGCCCCCCGAACGGCTGCCCCCCGCCGAAGGGGGGCGCGTCGCGACGGCCGGCGAGGGGAGAGTCGTCCCCGCCGGAGTACGGCGGCAGGTCTCGCCTGCGGGGATCCGAGGGATGATGCGGCGGAGGTGGTTGCTGGTCGCCGGGATAACCCATGGCGCTGAGATTAGTCGGCTATTCGGACAGACGAGAAAGGGTCAGGAATACCCGAAGTCCTCGGTCCACCACGGGCCGCCCTCACCCGTGCTCATGCCGACCCCGGTCGCGACCAGGCGGCAGTCGAGCAGCGTGGCGCGGTCGCTCCGCCCGGCCATCCAGCCGCGTACGACCGCGTCGGCGGTCTGGTAGCCCCTGGCGATCGTCTCGGCGCCGCCGTCCGAGTAGCCCGCCGCGCCCATGCGGTCCCAGGGAGAGGCACCCCCGGGGGAGCTGTGCCGGAACAGCCTGCTGGACGCCATCTCGTCCGAGTGCGCGCGGGCGGACTCCACCAGGCGCGGGTCCACGCGCAGGGGCCGGCAGCCGTGCCTGCGGCGCTCGGCGTTGACCAGGCGCACGGCCTCGGCCTCCATCGAGGCGGAGCGCATCGAGTCGGCGTCGTAGGCGTCCTCGCCGCCGTCCGTTCCGGGCGTGATGACGGTGTGCCGCGAGCCGCTGCCTGAGCCGTCGATCAGCGTGGAGGGCGGCCTCTCCTTCCGGGGCCGCCGCTGCGGCACCTGCCGGGGGACGACCGGAGCCACGGTGCGCAGCACGTGGTCGAGGGTGGGCCGGTCGCGCGGCACCGCGCCCGCGGCGTTCGCGCTGTGCGACGGGGACGGCTCGGACTTGCGCAGATAGACGTCGTCGACCTCGCTCGACCTGGCGCTCATCCTGCCGATCACGACGCCGGTGAGCAGGATGGCCACCGCGCATGCCAGCAGACCCATCTGAGTCCCCCGTAAGGGGCCACGGAAGGTGTGTTTTTTGTGAGGGGTCTGCCACATACCGCAGTCAAATATAGGGATCGGTGCCATGGGGAAGAAGAGGCCATTGGGTATGGATTTGATGAACGTTCAAATGAGTCGTTCCAAAGCCCCGCGCCTCTCGCCGTTTTGACCAGGCGGCATCGGGTCGGTAGTCTGCTAGTTCGTTGTGTGTGGATCGGTCTGTCCGCAGACCGGTGCACGGCGCGTCCGGCGTCTTCTCCCGTACATGTGGAGACGGAGGTTGTCGCCGTGCCTGCGCAACCTACCGAGAGTTCACATTCCGACAGAAGGCACTGCCGTGCGCACGTTCTCACCGAAGCCCAACGACGTCGAACGTCAGTGGTACGTCATCGACGCGACCGACGTCGTACTCGGCCGGCTGGCCAGCCAGGTGGCGACCCTGCTCCGCGGGAAGCACAAGCCGATCTTCGCTCCGCATGTCGACACGGGTGACTTCGTCATCGTCATCAACGCCGACAAGATCGCCCTGAGCGGCAACAAGCTCGAGCAGAAGAAGGCGTACCGCCACTCGGGCTACCCCGGCGGTCTGCGCTCCGTCTCCTACGGCGAGCTCATGGAGAAGCGTCCGGACCGGGCCGTCGAGAAGGCCGTCCGTGGCATGCTTCCCAAGAACGCCCTGGGCCGGAAGATGGCCAAGAAGCTGAAGGTCTACGCCGGCGACGAGCACCCGCACCAGGCCCAGCAGCCGGTGCCCTTCCAGATCACCCAGATCGCCCAGTAATCGCGAGCCAGGAAAGTTAAGAGGAGAACCGTGGCCGAGCCCACCGGTATCGAGACGCTCGTCGAGGGCGAGCCGGAAGACTACACCGCGGAGGAGTTCCCCTCCGAGTACACCACCGAGTCGGCCCCCGCCGGCGAGGGCGCCGTGCGCAAGCCCGTCACCACGGGCAACTCGTACGGCACCGGCCGCCGCAAGGAGGCCATCGCCCGTGTCCGCATCGTGCCGGGCACCGGCAAGTGGACGATCAACGGCCGCTCGCTGGACAGCTACTTCCCGAACAAGGTCCACCAGCAGCTGATCAACGAGCCGTTCGTCGTGCTCGGCGCCGAGGACGCGTTCGACGTCATCGCCCGCATCGACGGCGGTGGCGTGACCGGCCAGGCCGGCGCGCTGCGCATGGGCCTGTCCCGCGCGCTCGCCGCTCTGGACGCCGAGGTCAACCGCCCGCCGCTGAAGAAGGCCGGCTTCCTCACCCGTGACGCCCGCGCCACGGAGCGGAAGAAGTACGGCCTCAAGAAGGCCCGCAAGGCTCCGCAGTACAGCAAGCGTTAATGTCGCGGGAGCCCGTAGGCGCCCCCTCGCGGGGGCGCCTCTTCGGCACCGACGGGGTACGTGGGGTCGCCGGGCGCGACCTCACCGCGGAGCTGGCCATGGACCTGTCCGTGGCCGCCGCGCACGTGCTCGGCGACGCCGGGGCATTCCACGCCAGTGTCGGGCGGCGCGGCCGCCCGATCGCCGTCGTAGGCCGGGACCCGCGGGCTTCAGGAGAGTTCCTGGAGGCCGCCGTGGTCGCCGGCCTCGCGTCGTCCGGCGTGGACGTCCTGCGACTCGGCGTGCTGCCCACCCCGGCGGTCGCGTACCTGACCAACGCGCTGGGAGCCGACCTCGGTGTCATGCTCTCCGCGTCGCACAACCCCGCGCCGGACAACGGCATCAAGTTCTTCACCCGCGGCGGCTACAAGCTGCCCGACGCGGTGGAGAACGAGATCGAGCAACGGCTCGGGGAGAAGTGGGACCGTCCGATCGGCGCGTCCGTCGGCCGGGTCCGTGAGGCGTACGGCGAGGCCGACCGGTACGTCTCTCACCTGCTGACCACCCTGCCCCACCGGCTCGACGGGCTGCGGGTCGTCGTCGACTGCGCGCACGGCGCGGCGCACATGGTGGCTCCGGAGGCGCTGTTGCGCGCCGGCGCGGCCGTGGAGACGATCGGCGCCGCCCCGGACGGGCTGAACATCAACGACGGTGTGGGCTCGACCCATCTGGCCCCTCTGCGGAAGGCCGTCGTCGAGAGCGGCGCCGACCTGGGCATCGCCTACGACGGCGACGCCGACCGCTGCCTCGCCGTCACCGGCGCGGGCGAGGAGGTCGACGGCGACCAGATCATGGCGATCCTGGCCCTGTCGATGCAGGCCGACGGCCGCCTCGCCAAGGACACGGTCGTCGCGACGGTGATGTCCAACCTGGGGTTCAAACTCGCCCTGCGGGAGGCCGGCCTGTCCGTGGTGGAGACCGCGGTCGGCGACCGGTACGTCCTGGAGGCGATGCAGGACGGCGGCTACACGCTCGGCGGCGAGCAGTCCGGTCACGTGATCATGCTGGATCACGCCACGACCGGGGACGGCCTGCTCACCTCGCTCCACCTGATGGCCGAGGTGGCCCGGCAGGGCCGCTCCCTCGCCGACCTCGCGTCGGTGATGACGAAGCTGCCGCAGGTGCTCGTCAACGTCAGGGACGTGGCGAAGGCGAAGGCGTCCGACCCCGAACTGCGGGCGGCCGTGACCGAGGCGGAGGCCGAGCTCGGGGAGACCGGCCGCGTGCTGATCCGCCCGAGCGGCACCGAGCCCATGATCCGGGTCATGGTCGAGGCCGAGTCGCACGACCAGGCCAAGGCCGTGGCGGACCGCCTCGCGGACGTCGTCCGCACGGTCTGCGTCTGACGTCCCACGCGTCACCACTCCTGAGAACCCCGCCGGGTGCGTGCCCGGCGGGGTTCCGTATTGGAAGCCCTTCTCAATTGCGTAATGTGCGCGTAACACTGATTCATGTCTTATTTGACCGGTGTTCGGTCGGGGGCGTTAAGGGGCCGTGACAAGGAGTCGGACGCGCTGCGCGCGCTCGTGGACCGGGCCCGGGCCGGTGCCGGCGGATGCCTGCTCCTCCTCGGCGGACCGGGTGCGGGCAAGACCGCCCTGCTCGACCTCGCCGCCGCGCACGCGGCCACCGGCACCCCGGACGAGCAGGGGCTCCTCGTGCTCCGCACCCAGGGTGTCAGAGGCGAGACCCACCTGCCGTACGCCGGGCTGCACGCCCTGCTCCGGCCGCTGGCCGACCGGCTGGACGCGGCCGATGCGGCGCTGCCCACAGGCTCGCCGCTGCTCGCCGAGGCGCTGCGGACCGGGGCCGTCGCCGACGGCCTGGCGCTGCCCGCCGCGCTGCTGCGGCTCCTGCAGACCGCCGGGCGCCCGGTGCTGGTGTGCGCCGACGACCTCCAATGGCTCGACGCCCCGAGCCGGGAGGCGATCTGTTTCGTGGCCCGCCGAACCCTCGCGGCCCCCGTCGCCGTGCTGCTCGCCTCCGCGGAGCCCGGCACGGCCCCCGGCGACCTGCCGCCGCTGCCGCTCGCCCCGCTCGACGAGCGGGCGTCCCTGCAGGTGCTCGACGACCTCGTCGCCGAAGGTCTTCCGGGCGACCTGCGCGCGGCGCTGGTGCGGGCGGCCCGGGGCAACCCGCTCGCGCTGGCCGAACTCGCCGGCGCGCTGACCGACGCGCACCGCAAGGGCTCGGCGCCGCCGCCCGAGACCCCGCCGCGCGGCGGGCGGCTGTGGCGGGCGTACGCCGACCGGCTCCGCGATCTGCCCGCCGACACCGCCGACCTCGTCCTGCTGGTCGCGGCCGACCCCGGCGTCGACGCGGTCACGCTGGTGCGCGCGGCGGAGTCGAGGTCCGGGCTGGCGGCCCTGGAGGCGGCGGAGACCGCGGGCGTCGTCGTCGAGTCGCCGGACGGCGGCTTCGACCTCGCCGACCCGATCCTGCGGCACGTGGCGTACGCCGAGGCGTCCCTCGCCCGGCGGCGGGCCGCCCACCGCCTGCTGGCGAGCCTTCTCGACGGTGGTTCCGGCGGGGAGCACCAGCGGCTGCGGCGGGCCTGGCACCGCGCCGCCGCCCTCGACGGTCCCCCCGACAGGCTCGCCGAGGACCTCGTACGCGCGCTCGCCGCGGCGCCGAAGGCGGCGACGGCCTTCCCCGAGCCGTTCCGCGTCCTCGAACGGGCGGCCGAGCTCACCGGGCACGGCGAGGCCAAGGCCGCCCGGCTGGCCGCCGCCGCCCGGCACGCCTGGCAGGCGGGACAGCCGCAGCGGGCGCGGTCGCTGCTGTCCCGGATCGACGCGCTCGCGGTCGGCGCCGAGGTGCGCGGCCGGGCCGAACTCGTCAGGGGCAGCCTGGAGCTGCACGCGGGCAAGACCGACGGCGCCTGCGACACGCTGCTCGCCGCGGCGGAGCGGCTGCTGCGCACCGACCGGGAGCAGGCCGTACGCGCGCTGGTCAGGGCGGGCGAGGCGAGCTATCTGGCGGGGGACAACCGCCGGTTCCTCGCGATCGCGCGGCGGGCCGAGACCCTGCGGCGGCCCGGCGACGACCACGTCACACGCCTGGCGCTGGAGTATCTCGCGGGCATGGCCGCGACGTTCCGGGGCCGGCACCGCGAGGCGACCGCCTCGCTGCGCCGCGTCGCCGAGGTGACGCCCTCGATCGGCAGCCCTTCGGCGCTCGTCTGGGGCGGCGTCGCGAACCTCCTGCTCGGCAACGGCGCCGACGCGCTCACGCTGGCGTCCCGGGCGGTCGAGGTGGCGCGTGCCCACGGCGCGGTCGCCAGCATGCCGCAGACGCTGGAGATCCTGATCCAGGCCCAGCTGTGGAGCGGCCGTTACGACGCGGTCGCGGCCAACGCCATGGACGGCCTGCGCCTGGCGCAGGAGACGGGCCGGGCCACCAGCGGCGCGCAGCACCTCGCCTGGCTCGCGTTCACCGCCGCCGTCGCGGGCGACGAGGAGACCTGCGCCCTGCGGGCGGCGCGGGCCGTCGAGCTGGCCGCCGCCCACGGCGTCAGCGTGGCCGAGGCGCTCGGCACGCTGGCCCTGGCCCATCTGGACGTCGCGGCCAACCGCCACGCCGACGCCGTGCACCGCCTGCGCACCGTGGCCCGCACCGGCGACCCCCTCGTCGTGCGGGTGATGGCGACACCGCTGCTCGTCGAGAGCGCCGTACGCACCGGCGACATCGGGCAGGCGCGGGACGCGCTGGTCATGCTGGACCGCTGGGCCGACAGCACCCGCGACCCCGACCGGCTGGCGCTGGCGGCACGGTGTCACGCGCTGCTCGCGCCCCCGGCCGAGGCCGCGGAGCGCTTCTCGCAGGCGCTGGAACTGCACCGGCAGGGGGCGTGCGCGTTCGAGACCGCGCGCACGCGGCTGCTGTACGGCGGCATGCTCCGGCGGTCGCGCCGTCCCGGCGCCGCGCGCGAGCACCTGCACGGCGCTCTGGAGACGTTCGAGCGGTACGGTGCCCGCCTGTGGAGCGAGCACGCCCGCGCGGAGTTGCGCGCGGCCGGGGAGTCGGTGCGGCCCTCGGGTTCCCGCTCCGAGGCGGGCCGGCTGCTCACGGCGCAGCAGTTCCAGATCGCCGCCCTCGTGGCGGAGGGCGCGACGAACCGCGAGGTGGCGGCCCGGCTGTTCATCAGCCCGCGCACCGTGGAGCACCACCTGAGGAACATCTTCGCCAGACTCGGCGTGCGCTCCCGGGTCGAACTGGCCCGCCTCCTGTCGTGAGGCCGGTGAGTCGCAGGGACCGGTGATTTCACCGATGCGTGCCGGGGGTCGGCGGCGCGACAGTGACGGCGGTCAAACCGTTCGCGGGACCCGGCCCGCGTGGCCGGTCCCACTCCTACCCCCAGGGAGTGCACCGACGTGCCGACACACCCCCCGACCCCACTGCTGCGACGCATGTCCTCCGCCGTCACGACGCTGGCCCTCGTCGTGCTGCTCGCGCTGGCCGGCGGTCTCACCGCTCCCGCCGCCCACGCCGCCGTACACGGCCCCGACCCCACCGACGCGTCGCTCGAGGCGTCGCGCGGGCCGTACGCGACCGCACAGATCGACGTGTCGGCGCTGTCGGTGAGCGGCTTCGGCGGCGGGACCATCTACTATCCGGCCACCACGTCCGAGGGGACGTTCGGCGGCGTGGCCGTCGCCCCCGGTTACACGGCCGACAAGTCGAGCCTCGCGTGGCTGGCCGCCCGGCTCGCCTCGCACGGCTTCGTGGTGTTCAACATCGACACGCTGACGCGGCTCGACCAGCCCGACAGCCGGGGCCGGCAGTTGCTCGCCGCACTCGACTACCTGACCCAGCGCAGCTCGGTCCGCGGCCGGGTGGACGCGACCAGGCTCGGAGTCATGGGCCACTCGATGGGCGGCGGCGGCACGCTCGAGGCCGTCGACGACCGGCCGTCCCTGCGGGCCGCGGTCCCGCTCACGCCATGGAACCTCGACAAGACCTGGTCGGGCGTGCAGACCCCCACGCTGATCATCGGAGCGGACAACGACACGATCGCGCCGGTCGCCTCGCACGCGGTGCCGTTCTACGCCAGCCTGCCCTCGTCGCTCGACAAGGCGTACCTGGAGCTGAACAACGCCACCCACTTCGCGCCGAACACGACCAACACCACCATCGGCAAGTACGCCGTGGCCTGGATGAAGCGGTTCGTGGACGACGACACCCGCTACGACAGGTTCCTGTGCCCCGGCCCGAGCAGCGGCCTGACCGTCGAGGAGTACCGCAGCACCTGCCCGTTCTGACATCTCAGCGGCGTACGGGCGGCCCCACCGATCGCGGCGGCCGTCCGTACGTCGCGTCGTTATCCAGCGACGGGGTCAGGTCAGGGGAGGACGGCTGCGGGGCCGTGCACGCCGTGGCGCAGACGGGCGGCGTCCTGGCTGGGGGGCGCGCCGAACTGGCGGCGGTATTCCCGGCTGAACTGTGACGGGTTGTCGTAGCCGACGCGGTGGCCGACTCGGGTGACGTCGCCCGGATGGGTGGCGAGCAGCAGCCGGGCCTCCTGCAGCCGGATCCGCTTCTGGAACTGGATGGGGCTCATCGCGGTCACCGCCTGGAAGTTGCGGTAGAAGGCGGAGACGCTCATGCCGGACAGCCGTGCCAGGTCCTCGACCCGGAAGGGCTGCGCGTAGTGCTCGCGGATCCAGCGCACGGCCCGGGAGATGTGGCTGAGGCCGCTGTCGGCGAGGCCGAGCTGACGGACCGTCGCGCCCTGCTCGCCGGTGATCACATGCCACAGGATCTCGCGCTTGACCAGCGGGGCCAGCACGGCCCGGTCGCGCGGCTCGTCGAGCAGGCGCAGTAGCCGGACCACCGCGTCCAGCAGCGGAGCCGGAGCGTCGCTGACGACGATGCCCGGCGCCGCGCCGCCGCTGGTGGGGGGAGCGTCTCCGGGCCCGGCCTGCAACAGCAACTCGGCGACGGCGGACGGTTCGAGGATGAGACCGAAACCCAGCGCCGGCCGCTCGGGGTCCGCCTGGGTGAACTGCCCGGTGACCGGCAGGTCGACCGACGCCACCAGGTATTGCCCGGCGCCGTACTCGAAGATCCGATCGCCCAGCGCGAGGCGTTTGGCGCCCTGGGCGATGACCGCAAGCACCGTGCCCGACATCGAGGGCGCGGGCGGGTCCGACCGGTCGACCTTCGAGATGAGGACGCCGTCGATGGCGGTGGTCGCGTCGGGCCGGGCATGCCGGGCCAGCAGGGCGCGGAGCTCTTCGAGGCACATGCGGCCATTGCAACACGAATCCGTGCTCGGGCTCCCGTACGCGAGAGGATTGTGCAAGCGCCGGAGAGCATCGGTCTAACGTTTCCGCAGGTCACCTCGGTTGAATGGAATCACGTCATTCCACCACCGAAGGAGAAGGCCTCCATGACCGTCAGCTACGGCTTCGCCGCCACCCTGACCGCCAGGCCCGGAATGGGCGAGCAGCTGGTCGACGTGCTGCTGACCGCCCTGGACGAAGGCAACCCCGGCGCAAGCGAGCACTGCGTCGTCTACCTGGTCTCCCGTTCCGCGTCCGACCCTGACGTCGTCCACGTCATCGAGGGCTGGACCAGCGAGGAGGACCACCACCGGATCTTCGCCGGCGAGGCCGCCCAGGCCATCGTGGCACGGATCGGCGGCCTGGTGGCCAAGGAGTCCGAGTACGCCGACCACGTCCCGGTGTGCGGCAAGGCCGCCTTCTGACCCCGTCGATCATTCAGCGGCCCGCCCCTCCCCCTGCGAAAGGCAGTGACCATGACCACGGCACGACCCGGCCTGGACCCCGAGCTGCGTGAGCTGCTGGCCGACATGCCCCTCATGTCCCAGCTCACCCCGGAAGTACTCACGCAACTGCGCCGGCTCCCGTCGGCGCCCGTCGACTCCCTTCTCGCATACCGGCAGGTCGACCGGCGCGAGGTCACCGTGCCCGCCGCGGACGGCGCCCCGATCCCCCTGTCGATCTTCACCCCCGCGAACGACGCCCACGCCACCGCTGCGCCCTGCGTCTACTGGATGCACGGCGGCGGAATGGTCATGGGCGACCGCTTCTCGCAGATCGACATCCCGCTGGAGTGGCTCGACCGGTTCGGCGCGGTCGTGGTCTCCGTGGAGTATCGGCTCGCACCGGAGGCTACCGGCACCGCCCTGGTCGACGACTGCTACCAGGGCCTGCTCTGGATCGCCGAGCACTCCGCCGAACTCGGCATCGACCCCGCCCGGATCGTCGTCGCGGGCGCCAGCGCGGGAGGCGGCCTCGCCGCCGGCGTCGCCCTGCTGGCCCGTGACCGCGGCACCCCGCCGATCGCCGCGCAGATGCTGATCTGCCCCATGCTCGACCACCGCAACACCAGCACGTCGAGCCGCCAGTTCTCCGGCGAGCCCGGCGTCTGGACCCGCGAGATGAACGAGTTCGGATGGCGCTCCGTGCTCGGCGACCTCACCGGCGGCGAGGTGCCCGCGTACGTCTCGCCCGCGCTTGCCGACGACCTGTCGGGCCTGCCGGCCACCTACGTCGACACCGGCTCCGCCGAGGTCTTCCGCGACGAGGACGCCGACTACGCCACCCGCATCTGGGCGGCCGGCGGGCAGGCGGAGCTACACGTCTGGGCGGGCGGCTTCCACGGATTCGACGCCCTGTATCCGCAGGCGCGGATCTCGGCCACGGCCCGCCGGACGCGCACCGACTGGCTCGCCCGAGTCCTGTCCCCGGGCTCCGCCGCCGAGCTCACCCGCTGACACCTACGACCACACCGCAGGAGGAGAACAATGAAGGTCGCCATCGTCACGGGCGCCAGCTCCGGAATCGGGCAGAGCGCCGCCATCGAGATCGCCAAGCGCGGAGCCGGAGTCATCCTGACCTACGGCAACAACCCGGGAGGAGGACTGGAGACGGTCGCCGCCATCGAGAAGGAGGGCGGCAGGGCCGTCGCACTGCCGCTGGACGTCGGCGAGACCGGCGCCTTCGCGGCCTTCCGAGACACGGTGGCGGACGTGCTGCGCGACACCTGGCAGCGCGACACCTTCGACTACCTGGTGAACAACGCCGGCGCCTCCGAGGCGTCGTTGATCGAGGACACGACCGAGGAGACGTTCGACAGGCTCATGCGGGTCTTGCTGAAGGGACCGTACTTCCTCACGCAGACGCTGCTGCCTCTGATGGCGGACGGCGGGGCCATCGTCAACACGAGCAGCAACTCGACGACGGCCGGCCTGGAGCCCGGCTACTCGGTCTACGCCTCGATGAAGGGCGGCCTGAACGTGCTGACCCGGTACATGGCCAAGGAGTTCAGCACGCGAGGCATCCGCGTCAACGCCGTCTCACCGGGTCCGACCCGCACCCGGCTCGGCGACGACGCCTTCACCCGGTTCCCCGAGGTCGTCCCGGCCCTCGCCGCGAGGACCGCGCTCGGCCGGGTCGGCGAACCCGGCGACGTCGGCGCGGTGATCGCCACACTGGTCTCCGACGAGAGCCGTTGGGTCACCGCCCAGAACGTCGAGGTGTCGGGCGGCTTCAACCTCTAGCTAGTCGTCGCCGGTCAGGGACAGGGAGCGCAGGCGCTGGCCGGTCCAGACGAGGGCGCCGATCGTGACGATGACCATCGCCGGTACGGCGAAGCCGAGCGTCACCTCGGTGGAGAAGAAGGGCGAGGAGGAGACCTGGTCGGCGAGCGACTGGGCCCACTGCTGGATGGAGAACTTCCGCGCGCCGGGCACGTAGCCGCCGACCACGCCCTCCCACACGAGGGCGTAGATGACGCCGACCGCGACCGCATGACGGGTGAGCACGCCCAGCAGCAGGAACACCGCGGCGTACGCGACGCCGCCGAACAGCGCCCCGAGGGTGAAACCGGTCGCGACGCCCGACTCCGAGCCGGCCAGGAGGTAGGCGGCGATGTAGGTCGAGACGGCCGCGAGCACCGCGACGAGGGAGGCCGCGACCACGAACTTCGTCACGGCGATCACCGGGCGCGAGATCGGCTTGGCCAGCAGGTGGATGATCGTGCCGTCCTCGATCTCCGGCGCGATCACGCCCGTCCCGGCGATCAGCCCGAGCAGCGGCAGCATCGTGCCGATCGCGAAGCTCTTCATCAGGATGACGGCCGTGTGCTCGTCCTGGCCGTTGATCAGCCTGAGCAGTGCGGCGAGCGCGACCAGCGCCACCGGCAGCAGAACCAGCAGCCAGATCCGCTTGCGCCCGAGCATGGCCCGGTAGGTGATGTCCGCCACCACCGTGTTCATCGCGTGCTCCCGGAGATGAGGTAGGAGAAGACGCTTTCCAGGTCCTCGTCGGTGGGGGAGACCTGCCACAGGTGTACGGCGAGGTCGCGCGCCATCCGCGGCAGCAGCGCGGTGAAGCGCGCGTAGTCGGTCACCTGGACCTCGACGCCCTGCTCGGTCAGCGAGACCGCGGAGGAGGAGGGGTCACCGATGAGCGCGGCGGCCAGCCGCCGGTCGTCGCTCGACCTGACCCGGAACATGTGCGGCCGGTCGGCCATGCGGCGCCGGATCTCGCGGTAGTCGCCCGACGCGGCGTGCCGTCCCGCGACGAGGACCTCGATGTGGTGGGCCACCCGCTCGACCTCTTCGAGGATGTGCGAGCTGAACAGGATCGTCCGGCCCTCCTCGCCCATGCGGCGCACGAGGTCCATGAGGTGGAGCCGCTGCCGGGGGTCCATGCCGTTGAACGGCTCGTCCAGCAGCAGCACCTGGGGGTCGTGGACGAGGGCGGCGGCGACCTTGACGCGCTGCCGCATGCCCTTGGAGTACGTCTCGATGCGGCGGCCGGAGGCGTCCGTCATCTCCACCAGGTCGAGGGCCCGCCGGGCCGCGTCGGCGGGCGAGGGCAGGCCGTGCAGCCGGGCCGACGACAGCACGAACTGCCATCCGGTGAGGAAGCCGTACACGGCCTCCTTCTCGGGGACCAGGCCGATCTGCCGGTAGATCTCGTGGGTGTGCCAGATGCGGCGGCCGTCGAGGGTCGCCGTGCCGCTGGACGGCGCGAGGAACCCGGCCATCATGTGCAGCAGCGTCGACTTGCCCGCGCCGTTCGGCCCGAGCAGGCCGGTGACGCCGGGGCCGATCGTCATCGTGACGTCGTTGACCGCCACGACGTTGCCGTACCAGCGGGACACCTGGGCGAGTTCGAGCACGCCCTGGCGGGTGGTCACGGGAGAGCTTGTGGTGGTCACGACGCCGCCTTCCGGTAGCGCAGGAGAACGCCCGTCACGGCCAGGGCGACCACGGCCAGCAGGATCAGGCAGGATGCGATGCCGGGCGGAGCCGACTCCGTGTTGACGGGCGTGGTGCCGAACAGGGCCGACTGGACGTAGTCGACGAGGAAGAACGGGTTGAGGAGCAGGGCC
Organism: Microbispora sp. NPDC046973; assembly: GCF_040644495.1. Lineage (NCBI taxonomy): Bacteria > Bacillati > Actinomycetota > Actinomycetes > Streptosporangiales > Streptosporangiaceae > Microbispora > Microbispora sp. NPDC046973. The sequence continues at coordinate 47,466 of NZ_JBEYWQ010000003.1, forward strand.
CACCCGGCGAGGGAGTCGCGTCCCGACGAGATCAGCACGCCCGCGAAGATGCCGGAGACGGCGGCGGTGAACATGTAGAACGCGATCACCGACGCGACGCCGAGACCGCGGCGCGGGGTGAACGACGCCAGGGCGATGCCCACCGAGGACAGCAGCACCGCGTGGAGGACCGCGCCGCCCAGCGCGCCGAGATAGGCGGAGGTGTGCGGCGGGCCGGGCAGGTCCACCAGCAGTTCGCCGACGTACTGGATCGTGAGCGGCACGGCCAGCAGGCCGAACAGCGCGACCGCGAGCGCGGCGAGCTTCGCCAGGACGTAGTCGGTCACGGTCAACGGGCGGGACAGGTACAGCGGCAGCACGCGGAAGCGCAGGTCCGGCGCGACCAGGTACGGCGACTGGGCGGCCAGGAAGACCGCGATCACCGGCTGCATGAAGACCGCGTAGTTCGGATAGGGCATGATGAACTGCTTGGCGAGCGCCATCACGCCGATCGACACGATCGTCGGCATCAGCATGATCGCGGCCAGCAGCAGCGGCATGATCTTGGCGCGGACCGTGCGGCCGAGCCCGAACACGCCGCGCAGGCTCTGCACGCCGAGGGCGAGCGTCGCCCGGCCGCGGCCCAGCCGTACGCCGTCGTAGTGGCGGTATCCGATGTCGTGGATGACCGCGGTCGCCTCTGGGGTCATGCCACCGGCTCCTTGGCTGTGGACTCCTTGAACACGTCCTCGATGCGGCCCCGGCGCTGCTCCAGCCGCAGCAGGCTGAGGCCGAGGTCGCAGACGGCGTCGCGCACGGCGTCGTAGGTGCGGCCGGGGTCGTCCGCGGACACCTGGACCGTCAGCAGCCTGCCCTGCGTCGCGACCGTCTCGCCGCCGGCGCTCAGCCGCTCGGCCAGCCGCTGCTGCCCCTCCTCGACCTCCACCGCGAGGGTCTGCTCGGCCCGGGTGAACTCCCGGATCGCCGAGGAGCGCAGCAGCCGCCCGCCGTCGATGACGATGACGTGGTCGCACACCCGCTCAAGCTCGCCGAGCAGGTGGGAGGTGACCAGCACGCTGATGCCGAACTCGGTGCCCACGCGCCGGATCAGCGCGAGCATGTCGTCGCGGCCCTGCGGGTCGAGCCCGTTGGTGGGCTCGTCGAGGAAGACCAGTTTCGGGTCGTGGACGAGGGCCTGGGCGAGCTTGACCCGCTGCCGCATGCCGGTGGAGTAGCCGCCCATCGGGCGGTAGCGCTCCTCGTCCAGCCCGACGTGGCGCAGGGTGTCGGCGGCCCGCTCGCGGGCGGCCGTACGCGGCAGCCCGGACATCTGGGCCATGTGCACCACGAACTCGGTCGCGGACATGTCCGGGGGCAGGCAGTCGTGCTCGGGCATGTAGCCGACGGCGCGCCGGATCTCCAGGCCCTGGGTGGCCGTGTCGAAGCCGAGCACCGAGGCGCGCCCGGAGGTCGGGGGGAGCAGGCCGAGCAGGATCTTGATCAGCGTCGACTTGCCCGCGCCGTTGGCGCCCACCAGGCCGGTCACGCCGGTTCCGGCGGCGACCGTGAGGTCGTCGAGCGCCGTGACGCGGGGGAAGCGCTTGGTCAGCCCCTCGGTCGCGAAGCATGGGGTCGCGCTCGCTGTCATGATCCGACCCTACTGGGCGGGGCCTTCGCCGGGCCTCCGTCTGATGGAGGAACCCGCCTACGTCTCAGGTATGCCTTGTCACGTTTGTCGCCGACCGCCGCCGTACCGGGACCACAGCGAGCGCTGGAGGAACAGCGTCAGCGTGCCGGCGACGACCATCCCGGCGATGTTGACGAGAAGCTGCAGCGCGGACCCGCCGACCTCGTCCCAGCGCCACAGCGCCAGGGCCACGGCCATGTAGCCGGCCGCGGGGACGGTGGTGACGGAGATGAAGACGCCCACCAGCGCGGAGGACTTGCCCGCCGTGATCGACAGCACCCCGGCCGCGCCGGCGAGCAGCGCCACGATGAACGACCACCGGTCGGGCGTCACGATGAAGCGCACCTCGTCGTGGTGGCGCAGGCTGTCGGGGGAGATCCAGCCGAGGCCGCGCGAGACGAGGGCGCAGGCCAGGGTGACGGCGATCGCGGCTGCGAAGCCCACGGCGAGCGTGCGGGCCGCGCTGCCGACGAGCGGCCACCGGCGGCGGAGCAGGCCGAACGAGATGGCCGCCACCGCGCCGAACTCCGGCCCGAGGACCATCGCGCCGACGATCAGGATCTGCGAGGGGATGAGCACGCCGATCGCGGCGATCTGCGTGGCGATCGCGAGGAACGCCAGGAACGCCCACGTGATGCGGCTGTCGAGGGCCATCCGCTGCTCGAAGTGATCCCACACGACCGCGTCGTCGCCCTCGCCGGGCGCCCGCTCCTCCGCCTCGGCGGCGCCACGGGAGATCGAGAGCTCGATGTCCTCCACCGTGATCGAGCCGTCCCGCTCCAGGCCGAGCGCCTTGAGCTGGTCGATGACCGTGTTGGCGGCCTCCCTGGCGACGTCGGCGAGCACGACGTCGCCCTCCGGTTTTCTGGCCGCCTTGGCCAGGAGCACGACGTTCGTGACCCCCGGCGTACGGTCGAGCACCTCGACGACCTGGTCGGTCCGCTGGAACGGGGCGATGACCCGCAGATGCAGCACGGCTGCATCCTAGGAGTGTCGGACACGACTCAGGTTCTGCGCAGCCGCACCCGTCTGACGGAGTGGTCGGAGCCCTTGTGCAGGATCAGGCCGGCCCGGCGGCGGGTGGGGGCGATGTTCTCCACCAGGTTGCGTTCGTTGATCTCCCGCCACACGTTCTCGGCGAACGCGGTCGCCTCCTCCTGCGACAGGGCCGCGATGTGGCGGAAGTAGGACTTCGGGTCGGAGAAGGCCGTGCGGCGCAGCTTGTGGAAGCGCTCCACGTACCAGGTGCGGATGTCCTCCATCCGGGCGTCCACGTAGATGGAGAAGTCGAAGTAGTCGTAGACCGCCAGGGCGTCCGGCGGCGCGGGCTGCAGGACGTTGAGCCCCTCGACGATGAGGATGTCCGGCCGGTCCACCGTCTGCGTCGCGCCGGGCACGATGTCGTACTCCAGGTGGCTGTAGACCGGCGCCTCCACCGCGGGACGGCCCGCCTTGACGTCGGCCACGAAGCTCACCAGCGCCCGCCGGTCGTAGCTCTCCGGGAAGCCCTTGCGGTGCATGATCCCGCGCTCTTCGAGCACCTTGTTGGGGTACAGGAAGCTGTCGGTGGTGATCAGGTCGACCCGGGGGTGCTCGGGCCAGCGGGCGAGCAGCGTGTGCAGCAGTCGCGCCGTGGTCGACTTGCCGACCGCGACGCTGCCCGCGATGCCCAGCACGTACGGCGGGGGCGCGTCCTGCTCGCCGAGGAACGCGCCGACGGCCGCGCCGCGCTGCCGCGAACCGGTGAAGTGCAGGTTCAGCAGCCGGGTGAGCGGCAGGTAGATGTCGGTGACCTCGGACAGGTCGATCGGATCGTGGACGCCGCGCAGTTCCTCCAGCTCCGCCTCGGTGAGCGTGAGCGGTGTGTTCTTGCGCAGGTCACGCCACTGCTCCCGGCTCAGCTCGACGTACGCGTCCCCATCTGCCACGACGGCAAGCGTAGCCATGGCCCTTCCGCGCCCCCATCCGGGGTCGTGCACAGCCTGTGGACAAAAATCGATGGATTACTTCGGTGCGCGACGGGGAAGAACGTTTGTTCCGCGCCGTACGCTGACGGTGTGATCGTGGGCATCGGCGTCGACGTGGTCGAGGTGGCGCGTCTGGGCGCGGCCCTGGAGCGCACGCCCGCGCTGCGCAGCCGCCTGTTCACCGATGCCGAGGGCGCGCTGCCGCTGGAGTCGCTGGCGGTGCGGTTCGCCGCGAAGGAGGCCGTGGCCAAGGCCCTCGGGGCTCCGCCGGGCCTGCGGCACCTGGACGCGGAGGTCGTGCGCGGCGGACACGGCCGGCCCGAGCTGAGGATCATGGGCCGGGCGGCCGAGGTGGCCCGCGACCTCGGCGTACGCAGATGGCACGTCTCCCTGTCGCACGACGGCGGCATGGCGGTCGCCTACGTCGTCGCCGAGTCCTGACCGGATAGGGCGCGTTCGACATTGGATAGCGCGCGTTCGACGCCGCTCGCGGGAAAGAGCGCCGTTTGTGCCGCTGCGGCATTTCCCCCGCCGATGCCCGGCGTACGGTGATCGCCATCGCCGACGCGGCAGGCTACCGTCGGACGCATGCGGACCGCCTACACCTCCGACCAGATCCGCTCCGCCGAGCTCGCGCTGATGGCGAGGCTTCCCGAGGGGACGCTGATGGACAGGGCCGCCGCCGGGCTCGCCGCGGTCTGCGCGCACCTGCTCGCCGGCTCCTGCGGCCGGGTGTACGGCTCCCGCGTGGCGCTGCTGATCGGCAGCGGCGACAACGGCGGGGACGCCCTGTACGCCGGGGCCCGGCTGGCCCGCAGGGGAGCGCGGGTGGAGGCGGTCCTCGCCGGCTCGCGCACCCACGAGGGCGGCCTGTCCGCGTTGCGGAAGGCGGGCGGCCGGGCACATCCGTACGACGCCCGGCGGGCGCGCGAGCTGCTGGCCGACGCCGGCCTCGTCGTGGACGGCCTCGTCGGCATCGGGGGCAGCGGGGCGCTGCGGGAGCCGTACGGCACGCTCGCGGAGCTGACCGCCGAGGCGGGCGGCCTGGTCGTCGCGGTCGACGTGCCGAGCGGGGTGGACGCGAGCAGCGGACGGGTCGAGGGACCGGCGGTCCGCGCGCATCTGACGGTGACGTTCGGCGCGTACAAGGCCGGTCTGCTGGTCGATCCGGGCGCCGCCCACGCGGGCGCGGTCGAGCTGGTGGACATCGGCCTGGGGCCCTTCCTGCCGGACCCCGAGGTGGCCGCGCTGACCGCCGACGACGTGGCGGACCTGTTGCCCCGCCCGGGCGCGGAGAGCGACAAATACCGGCGGGGCGTCGTCGGGATCGCCGCGGGCAGCGACAGGTACACCGGGGCCGCTGTGCTCTCCGTCGGCGGCGCGGTGCGCGCCGGCGCGGGGATGGTCCGCTTCGCGAGCTCGGCCGAGCCGGTGCGGCTGGTCAGGGCCCGCTGGCCGGAGGCCGTCACGACCGTGCTCGACCCGTCGCTGGTCCTGAAGAGCTCGCTGGACGAGGTCGGGCGGGTGCAGGCCTGGGTGCTCGGTCCCGGACTCGGGACGGGCCCGGAGGCGCACGCGGTGGCCCGCGCGGTGCTGTCCACCGGGGTGCCCGTGCTGGTGGACGCCGACGGGCTGACGTTGGTGGCCAAGGACCGCACGCTGCTGCGCCGGGCCGCCCCCACCGTGCTCACGCCGCACGCGGGGGAGCTGTCGCGGCTGCTCGGCGTGCCGCGCGAGCGCATCGAGGCCCGGCGGCTCGAACACGTACGCAGGGCCGCCGCCGAGCTGGGGGCGACGGTGCTGCTCAAGGGCTCGACCACGCTGGTGGCGGAGGAGCACAGGCCGGTGCGGGTCAACCCCACGGGGACGCCCTGGCTGGCGACGGGCGGCACGGGCGACGTCCTGTCGGGCATCGCGGGCGCCCTGCTCGCCGCCGGGCTGACGGGCTACGACGCGGCCTCGTGCGCGGCGTACGTCCACGGGCTGGCGGCGCGGACGGCCGCCGGAGGCGGCGTCACGGGACGCGGGCAGGCGCCGATCGCCGCCCTCGACGTCGCCCAGGCGCTGCCCGAGGCCCTGCGCACGCTCTGACGTGCGGTGTCAGGGTGGGCGCATCCACCCGGGTCCACCTGACACACTGGAAAAATGAGCTTCTCAACCGTGCGCCCCGCCACCCCCGCCGAGGCACGCGTGGACCTGTCCGCCATCAGGCACAACGTGCGGCTGCTCGCAGAGTCGGCCGCCGGCGCCGACATGATGGCCGTCGTCAAGGCCGACGCGTACGGCCACGGCGCGGCGCCGGTGGCGAAGGCGTGCCTGGAGGCGGGCGCGAGCCGGCTCGGCACGGCCTTCGTCCGCGAGGCGCTGGCACTGCGCGAGGCGGGGGTCACCGCGCCGGTCATGTCCTGGCTGATCACTCCCGGAGAGCCGCTCGACGCCGCGCTGCTCGCGGACGTCGAGCTGTCGGCCGGCGCGACGTGGGTCGTGGACGACATCGTCGAGGCCGCCCGGCGCACCGGGCGCACCGCCCGCGTGCACCTGAAGGCCGACACCGGCAACTCCCGCGGCGGCGCGGCGATGGCGGACTGGCCGTCGCTGGTCGAGCACGCGCTCGCCGCGCGCGCGAGCGGGGCCATCGAGATCGCCGGGCTGTGGTCGCACTTCGCCTGCGCCGACATCCCGGGCCACCCCTCCATCGAGAGCCAGCTCACGACGTTCGAGGAGGCGCTCGCCGTCGCCGACAAGGCGGGCGTGCCGAGCGACGCGATCCGTCACTTCGCCAACTCGGCCGCGACCGTCACGCTGCCGCGGGCGAGGTACGACATGGTCCGCACGGGCATCGCGGTCTACGGCCTGAGCCCGATCCCCGAGCTGGGCGACTTCGGGCTGCGCCCCGCCATGACGCTGACGGCCAGGCTCGCGCAGGTCAAGCGGGCGGCCCCGGGCTCGGGCGTGTCGTACGGGCACCTGTACGTCACGGAACGTGAGACCACGCTTGGCCTCGTCCCTCTCGGGTATGCGGACGGCATCCTGCGAAACGGGACCAACCGGGCGGAGGTGCTGGCAGCGGGCCGGCGGCGGCGGATCGCCGGGCGAGTGTGCATGGACCAGTTCGTCATCGACCTCGGTGACGATCCGGCGGAATCGGGGGACGAGGTGATCCTTTTCGGCCCCGGAGACAATGGCGAGCCCACTTGTCAGGAATGGGCGGATTCCCTGGGCACGATTACCCATGAGATCGTGACCAGGATCGGATCCCGCGTGCCTCGCGTCCATACGGACGGACGCTGAGCCGCGGCTGCGAGGAGGGCAGGGCATGAGCACACGTCGCAAGGTCGGGATCGCCGGAGCGGTCTTCGGCGCGGCGTCGGCGGGAGTGGCGGCGGCCACGCTCGCCAAGAGGTACGCCGTCGGCCGCATCCGCCTGCGGCCTGACCTGGAGGCGAGTGAGCCCTTCGGCGAGCTGCACGGACGTTCGCTGACGCTCACGACCTCGGACGGCGTGGAGATCCATGCCGAGATCGACGGGGTGGAGGACGCGCCGCTGACCGTGGTGCTGTGCCACGGCTACTGCCTGTCCTCGGACTCCTGGCACTACCAGCGGCGCGACCTGCGGGACTCCTACCGGCTGGTGCTGTGGGACCAGCGCTGCCACGGCCAGTCCGCCCGCGCGCTGGCCAGCGACTGCACGATCGAGCGCCTCGGCGAGGACCTCGCGCTGGTGCTCGAGGAGCTCGTCCCGGGGCCGTGCGTGGTGGTGGGCCACTCCATGGGCGGTATGACGATCATGGCTCTGGCGGAGCGGCGGCCCGAGCTGTTCGGCGACAAGATCCGCGGCGTGTCGCTGGTCGCGACCTCGGCGGGCAAGCTCGCCGAGATCACGCTGGGCCTGCCCGCCCTGGTCTCCAAGCTCGTCAACCTCGCGGTGCCGTCGGCAGTGTCGATCATGCGCAGGAGCGGTGCGCTGGTCGACCGGGGCCGCGAGGCCGGCACCGACCTGTCCTTCCTGGCGCTGCGCCATCTCGGGTTCGGCGATTCCAAGAACGTCAGCCCGACCGTCGTGGACTTCGTCGAGTCGATGATCAGGGCGACACCCTCCGAGGTGATCGCCGACTTCTACCCGGCGCTGATGACGCACGACAAGCTCACCGCGCTCGACGTGCTCAACAAGGTGCCCACGGCGATCATCGTGGGGGAGCGCGACTGGCTGACGCCGCTCGACCACAGCAAGGCGATCGCGGCGGCCGTGCCGACCGCGCAGCTCACCATCGTGCCGGAGACCTCGCACCTCGTGCAGCTCGAACGGCCCGACGCCGTGAACGAGGCGCTGCGCGAGCTGCTGAAGCGGGCCGAGAGGGGCAACACGTGACCACGGCCGAGTTCCCGGCCACGACCGCCGAGGAGACCCGGGCGCTGGGAGCGCGGCTGGCCGCGCTGCTCGCTCCCGGAGACCTGGTCGTGCTGAGCGGGCCGCTGGGCGCGGGGAAGACGACGCTCGTGCAGGGCATCGCGGAGGGCCTGAAGGTGCGGGGGCCGATCACGTCCCCGACGTTCGTGATCGCCCGGGTCCACCCGTCGCTGTCGGGCGGGCCCGCGCTCGTGCACGCGGACGCCTACCGGCTGGGCGGCACGCTCGAGGTGGACGATCTCGACCTCGACGCCTCGCTGGAGGAGTCCGTGACCGTGGTCGAGTGGGGCGAGGGTCTGGTCGAGGGCCTGTCCGAAGACCGCCTGGAGATCCACGTCGAGCGGGGCGCCGAGGATGAGGAGCGCCGCGTGCGGGTGACGGGCGTGGGCCCGCGCTGGTCGGGGCTCTCCCTCGCCTGAGCACCCTCCGCCCGGAGCCGCCCGGAGCCCCATAAAGGTCCGCAATCTGGACTCTGGCGTGCGACAAGGACCTGCGGGGACAAGCCGGACATCGTCCGTACGCGATCCAGACCGGTCCGCCGCACAGTCCTTGACGCCTGTCCGCGTTCCTGTGGATCATCGAGGCGAAGGAAGATCCTCGGCAATGCGTCGGTAAGGATTTTCTGGGTAAGGGACCGGCGTGGAAGAGGTGTGCCGTTGAGCAGGATCACGCAGGTCGCCGTCGGGGGAGCTTTATTGTTCGGCGCGCTGGGCTGCACCGCGTCGGCCGAGACGGTCTCCGCCGACCCCACGATGACGCTTACCCCGGCCCTGCCGACGCCGCTCGTCTCGATCTCGCGGCAGGACGTGCGGGTGGAGGTCGATCCGAAGCGGATCGTCGGCGGGTCGACCAAGAGCATCCACATCACCGCCAGGTGCCCGCTGCCCCAGGGCGGCACGGAGTATCGGGCGACCGCCCGGTCCGACGCCTTCACCGGCCTCGTCACGCTGGTGGCCCCGGCGCCGCCGTCGGCCACCCCGGCCGCGACCGTGCCGATGGTGCGCGGCAGCGCGACCATCAGGGCCGGGGCCAAGGCGGGCGGCTACCGCGTGCAGGTGCGCTGCGAGGCCACCAACGACATCGGCAGCACGTCGTTCAGGATCGTCGCGCCGGAGCCGGACCACACCGAGGACCACACGAGGATTCCCACCCGGGCGCCGCACGCGGGCGGCGGCGGCACGGCGGCCGGGGGCCCCGAAGACGACTCCGGCCTGCCGACGGGCGTGACCGTCGTCGTGCTGCTGGCCGCGCTCGGCGTCGGCATCGGCGTGGCCCGCAGGCGCTCCGGAGCCTGACCTTGGCGCTGTCCACCCGGGGGGTGATCATCGCCGGGGTGGTCACCGGACTCGTGTTCGCCGCGGTCGCCGGCGGCAAGGGGATGAAGGACCAGTCCGCCGCCAGGTCCTCCGTCGTCCCCAGGCGGATCGACATCCCGGCGCTGCACCTCAAGGCCCCCCTGATGAAGCTCGGCCTGTCCGACGAAGGCGACGTCGAATTGCCGCCGTTCGACAAGCCGTCCACCGCGGGCTGGTACACGGGAAGCGCCGTGCCGGGCGACCCCGGCGCCTCCGTGATCATCGGCCACGTGGACACCAAGACCGCTCCCGCCGTCTTCTACCGGCTGCGCGACCTGCGCCAGGGAGAGGTCGTGAAGGTGGTGCGCAGCGACGGCAAGACCGCCTCCTACCGGGTCGACTCGGTGGAGCGCGTGCCGAAGGACGAGTTCCCGGCCGAGCGCGTCTACACCGAGGACGGCCTGCGCCTGATCACCTGCGGGGGGAACTTCGACTGGTCGCGGCACGAGTACCGCGACAACGTCATCGTCTACGCCTCCCTGATCCGCGCCGCCTGACGCCGTTCCGGCGCCGAATGGGCCGAGTGGGCCGGGACCGTCGCGGCGACGAGGACGAACGGCCCGGGCCGGTGTGGTCGTCCGCCTCCGCACAGCGACTACGCTTGACCTCCGTGCTTGTCTTGGCCTTCGACACCGCCACTCCCGCCGTCACCGCCGCGCTCTACGACGGCGAGCGCGTGGTGGCGGAGTCGACGACGATCGACGCGCGGCGGCACGGGGAACTCCTCGCACCCGCCGTCGAGCACGTCCTGCGCGAATCCGGCGCGACGCTCAGGGACGTCACCGCCATCGTCGCCGGGACCGGCCCCGGGCCGTACACCGGCCTGCGGGTCGGCCTGATGACGGCGACGGCGCTGGCCATGACCGCCGGTGTGCCGGCGTTCGGAGTGTGCACGCTCGACGCGATCGCGTACGCCGCGCGGGAGAGCGGGCCGTTCCTCGTCGCGACAGACGCGCGGCGCAAGGAGGTCTTCTGGGCGCGGTACGGCGACCCGCGCACGCGGCTCGACGGGCCGCGCGTGGACCGGCCGCACGACCTGCCCGGGGAGCTGCCCGTGATCGGCGCGGGCGGCGCCATGTACGCCGACGTCATCGGCGCCGATCGGGTGCGGGGTCCCGAACATCCTTCGGCCGGAGCGCTCGCGGCCCTGGCGGCCGAGCACCTCGCGACGCTGAGCGAGGAGGAGGCGGCGCAGATCGCCCGGGTGCCCGAGGGACGCGTGGATTCGGTCGAGAAGGCGCGGGAGCTGGCCGTGCTCGGCCCGCCGCGGCCCATCTACCTGCGGCGTCCCGACGCGCAGGTGCCGGGAGCGCCGAAGCGGGTGACGGCGTGATCCGCCGCGGGGGGACGTCGTGAGGCAGGCCGAGGTCGTGCTGCGCCGGATGACCCGCGAGGATCTGCCCGTCGTGATGGAGATCGAGCGCACCACCTTCCCCGCGGACGCCTGGAGCGAGGCCATGATGCGCGGCGAGCTGGCCGACCAGCCGCGCACCCGGCACTACGTCGTCGCCGAGGTCGGCGACCGGGTCGTGGGGTACGCCGGCCTGGCGGCGGCGGGCGACCAGGCCGACGTCCAGACGATCGCGGTCCTCGCCGATCACCGGCGCGCCGGCATCGGGACCGCGCTGATGGACGAACTGCTCACCGAGGCCGCACGGCGCGGCGCGGCCTCGGTGTTCCTGGAGGTGCGCGCCGACAACCCGCCCGCGCAGGCGATGTACGAGCGGTTCGGCTTCCGGCGGCTGGGCCTGCGACGGCGCTACTACGACGACGGCACCGACGCCATCACGATGGTGAAGGACCTCGGGCCGCAACACGGAGATCTGGGGGGCGGGGCATGAGCGAGCCGATCGTGCTGGGGATCGAGACCTCCTGCGACGAGACGGGCGTGGGCATCGTCCGCGGCCACACGCTGCTGGCCAACACCATCGCCTCCAGCATGGACGAGCACGCCCGCTTCGGCGGCGTGGTCCCCGAGGTGGCCTCGCGGGCCCACCTGGAGGCGATGACGCCCACGGTCGAAGGCGCGCTGGCCGCCGCGGGGCTGCGCTTCTCCGACATCGACGCGGTCGCCGTCACCGCGGGCCCCGGCCTCGCGGGTGCGCTGCTCGTCGGCGTGGCCGCCGCCAAGGCGTACGCGCTGGGGCTCGGCGTCCCGCTCTACGGGGTCAACCACCTCGCCGCGCACGTCGCCGTGGACCAGCTGGAGCACGGCCCGCTGCCCAAGCCGTCGATCGCGCTGCTGGTCTCGGGAGGGCACTCCTCGCTGCTCCTGGTGCCCGACGTGGCGCGGGACGTGATCTCGCTCGGGTCCACCGTGGACGACGCGGCCGGGGAGGCGTTCGACAAGGTGGCCCGCGTGCTCGGGCTGCCGTTCCCCGGCGGGCCGCACATCGACCGGGCCGCCCGCGAGGGCTCGGGCGCGGCGGTGGCGTTCCCGCGCGGCAAGTACGACGACGGCACCCTCGACTTCTCCTTCTCGGGACTGAAGACGGCCGTGGCGCGGTGGGTCGAGGCCCGCGAGGCGGCGGGCGAGACGGTGCCCGTGGCCGACGTCGCCGCGTCGTTCCAGGAGGCGGTCGTGGACGTGCTCACCCGCAAGGCCCTGCAGGCGTGCGCCCGCTACGACGTGAAGGACCTGCTGATCGGGGGCGGTGTGGCCGCCAACTCCCGGCTGCGCGCCCTGGCCCAGGAGCGCTGTGACGCGGCCGGGGTGCGCCTGCGGGTGCCGCGGCCCGGCCTGTGCACCGACAACGGCGCGATGGTGGCGGCGCTCGGCGCGGACCTGGTGGCGGCGGGCGCCAAGCCCTCCACCCTGGAGATCCCCGCCGACTCGTCGCTGCCGATCACCGTCGTCAACGTCTGATCGCCGCCGCCCCGCGCGCCTGTGTCGTCCGTCGCGGCGACTGTCCGCTCGCGGCGACAGGGGCGCAGGGGCGGCGTGTGCGGGTCTCGGCCGGCGTGACCGCGGGTGGTTCTCAGTCGGCCTGGCCGTGGGGGGTCTCAGTCCGCGTGGCCGCGGGCGGGGCGCAGGAGGACCTCGGCGAGCGCCAGCATGGTCTCCTCCAGGGCGGCGAGCCGCCGGGCCACGTCGCCCCGCGCCGGTTCCATGGCGCGGGTGACCGCGTCCGAGACGGTCTCGGCGATCTGCTCGCGGTCGGGCCTGCTGCGCACCGCGTCCGCGAGGGGCACGACGGCCCCCGCCGCCAGGGTGAGGTCGGCGTTCATGCCCGCGATGGTGGTGCTCATCTCGTCCACGCCGGCGGCGACGTCCCCGACGCCGGCGCCCAGCGCGGTCACCCTGGCGTCCATGCCCTCGACGGCGTGACCGAGGCCGGCCACGGTGCCGCGCAGTTCCCCGATGCCGAGCTCGGCGGGCAGGCTCCCGACGCGCTCGCCGACCGCCTCGACCCCGTTCTCCACCGCCTCGATCCGGCCCCCGACCGAGTCCAGCCGTTCGACGACGACGGCCTCCAGCCGCTCGGTGCGCTCGGTGAGCGCGGCGAGAACCTTGTCGATCCGGGTGAACCGCCCGGCGGCGGCCTCCATGCTTCCCTGGAACTTGCCGAGCCGGTGCGCGACGTCCGCCATCCGGTCGGCGAGACCCTGGGTCCTGCCGCCGACCTCGTCCACGTGGTCGCGCAGCAGCTCCATGTGCTGGGCCAGCCCCTCCGCCCATGCGGGCGGCCTGACCGTCATGTCGTCGAGCCGCTGGGTGATCGCCTCGAGTGCCACGCCGAGGCCGCCCAGCTCACGCTCGCGCACCTCGCGCAGGAGCCATTCCATGCCCTCCAGCCGCTGGCGGATCTCGTCGAGCACGGCGCCCTGCGTCCGCTGCTCGTAGACGTGGTCCTGGGCCGCACGGGCGAGCAGTTCGCGCATCCGGTCGGAGATGGCGGTCTGGCTGCCCGCCTGGAGGAGGTTGTGGCTGGAATGCTCCACCGAGAATGCTCCTTCACTCGCCGAAACATCGGTTCGGCCCGGTCTCGCGCAGATGAACGAACAGGCGGCACGCCCGACGGCCAACTTTAGGCCCTGACCCGCGGCCATCAGGCGTGGAATGAGAAAGGCGGTAATTGCCGGTGTATTGTTCCGATTTCACCCGTCTGTGCTGGTCACGGGCTGACACAGCAGGGCGAACGGCCGTTCCTCGATGCGGGTGAGCACGATCACGACGGAATTGCCGCCGGAAAGCCGCAGATCCTTGCGCAGCCGTTCGACGTCGACGGCGGACCCGCGCTTCTTGACGGTGACCGCGCCGACGCGCCGTTCGCGCAGCACCGCTCTCAGCCGTTTGAGCGAGAACGGCATGACGTCGGTCACCTCGTAGCAGGGCGCCCAGTCCGTGCGTACGAGACGGTCGCTCGTGATGTAGGCGATTCGCGGATCGAGGAGGCGGCCCGACACGAGGGCGGCGACCTCGGCCACAAGGTGGGCCCGCACCGCGGCGCCGTCGGGCTCGTAGAGGTAACGGCTCACCGGCCCGGTCTCCGCCTCCGCGCCGGACGCCGTGAGCGTGGCCCCGGACGGCAGCAGGGTGGCGCGCCGGCCGCCGGCCCCCATCCCGGTCCAGATCGCGGCCTCCTTCACCTCGCCGCGGTACGACACCCACTCGGCCTCGGCGCCCTCCGGGATGAACTCGTACGGGATGCCGGGGGCCACCTTCAGACAGGCCGCCGGGGCGCGGGCCACCAGGTCGAGCACGACCGGCCACGTGGGGGAGTACGCCATCGGGTCGAAGGTCCGTCCCCTCGCCCCCCTTCTGGCGGGGTCGGCGAACAGCAGGCCGTAGCGGCCGGGGTCGGCCAGCGCGGCGTCGCCCGTGCGGACGCCGGCCAGGGAGGACAGGCCGAGCGCCGCCGCGTTGGCGCGGGCGATCTCCACGGTCAGCGGGTCGAGGTCCAGGGCGTCCACCCGGCAGCCCGCCCTCGCCAGCGCGAGCAGGTCCCCACCGATCCCGCAGCAGACGTCCAGCACGGCAGGGCCGCCGTCCGGTTCTCCGGCAGCCCGGATTCTGGTTGCGCGGTGTGCGGCGACCTCGGGGCGCGTGGCCTGCTCAAGCCCGTGGGGGGTGAAGTACATGACCGCGGCGTCGGGGCCGAACTTGGCCTCGGCCCGCCGTCGCAGCGACGCCTGGGTGAGCGCCGCCGCCGCCAGATCCGCCGGGTGGTTGCGGCGCAGCGCGCTCGCGGCGGCCACGGGGTCGGCGCCGTCGGCGAGTATCTTCACGGCCTCGTCCAGGGCCCCGCGCCCGGCGGGCGTGAGCAGCGTGCGGAAGGCGTCCAGGTCCACGCCCGCGACGCTACCGCCTGCCCGGCGCGCACGTCGGCCCCGCGGTCAGCAGGAGCCGACGTCGCCGAGCGAGGTGAGCAGCTTGCAGAGCAGTCCGGACAGCTGGGCCCGGTCCTCGCCGGTGAGGCCGGACAGCAGCCGGTCCTCGTTGGCCACGTGACCCTCCAGCAGGGCGTCGACCACAGCCCGGCCCTCGTCGGTGAGGGTGATCAGGACCATGCGGCGGTTGGACGGCGAGACCTCCCGGTGCACCAGGCCTCTGGCGACGAGGCGGTCCACCCGGTTGGTGAGCGCCGCGGAGCTGACCATCGCGGCCGTGGCGAGATCGCTCATGCAGAGCCGGTGATCGGGGTTGGACCGGAAGAGGGTCGCGAGCACGTCGAACTCCCACGGTTCGAGGTCGTGTCCGGCGAAGTACTCCTTGATGCCCTTCTCCAGCAGGCGCGACGCGCGGGAGATCCGCCCGGCCACTCCCATCGCCGAGCAGTCCACGTCCGGGCGCACCCGGGCCCACTGGCCGAGGATCTGGTCGACGGCGTCGTTGCCGGCGGTGTCCTTCGTGAGGGGTTCGTTCGTGAGGGTGTCGTTCATAGCGCGCGCGGCCTGGGTCCTCCTCGCCGCTCCTCCTCCACAGGTCATGGTAACCGACGCTTCGACGTTGAAATGTAAGCAGGGGATGCGCTAGCTTCTGCGTCGAACAGTCAAGCATCGAAGTGTTCGAGGTGGAAAAGATGAAGGTCCTGGTGCTCGGCGCGACGGGGTACATCGGTTCGGCGCTGGCGGAGCGCCTCGGCGAACGCGGCCACGAGGTGGTCGCGCTCGCCCGGCCGAGGGCCCGCGACACCGCCGTACCGGGTGAGGTGCGCCACGGCGACCTCCACGAACCCGAGACCCTGAAGAAGGCGGTGACGCCGGACATCGACGTCGTCGTGCACGCCGCCAACCCCACCGGGGACGAGGAGGTGGACGTCGCGGCGATCGAGGCGCTGGCCGGAGGGGGCGCCCGGCTCGTCTACACCAGCGGCGTCTGGGTGCTCGGCACCACGACCGAGGCGGCGGGCGAGGACGCGCCGGTCAACCCCATCACGGCCTCCCGCTACCGGCCGCGGGTGGAAAAGCTGGTGCTGGACGCGGGCGGCGTGGTCGTCAGGCCCGGCGTCGTGTACGGCCGGGGCGCCGGCATCCCCACGGTGCTCACCGCCCCGGGGCAGGAGGACGGCCGGTACGTCCACGCGGGCGGCCCGGTGCCGACCTGGGCGACCGTGCACGTCGACGACCTGGCGGACCTGCTCGTGCTCGCGATCGAGCGGGCGGCGCCGGGGAGCCTCTTCCACGCCGTCGCCGAGGAGGCGGTGAGCGTCGCCGACGTGGCGGCGGCCGCGGGCCGTACGGGGAAGGCCGTGCCGTGGCCGATCGACGAGGCGAGCGAGGCGCTCGGCCGCCCGTTCGCCGAGGGGCTGGCCCTGAGCCAGGTGGTGAGCGGCGACCTCGCCAGGAAGGTCCTCGGCTGGCAGCCGAGCCGCCCCGGCATCGTCGACGACGTCCGCTCCGGCTCGTACGCCTCGCGCGCCTGACCGTCCCCGGAGGAGGCGCCGGTCCGGCGGAAGGGGCGGCGGTGACGCCGGCGCGGCGGACGGCTGAACGACTGATCTCGGGCGCGTTGCCGCGAGATGCGTCTGACCTGCGATGCCGGTTCGTGTTGACTGTCACGCGCCACTTGCATACTGTTTCGTGTTGGCACTCTCCCATCGAGAGTGCCAACAGCGACGAGACAGGTCTGACACCCGCGACGGCAGGCCGCTGGTCGCCTCTTCAGCTCATTCATCGCAATCTGAAGGGGAGGTCCGATCGTGACGACCGCCACCAAGGTTCCCGTTAAGCCGCTTGGCGACCGCATCGTGGTCCAGCCGCTTGAGGCCGAGCAGACCACCGCCTCCGGCCTGGTCATCCCGGACACCGCCAAGGAGAAGCCGCAGGAGGGCCGTGTCCTCGCTGTGGGTCCGGGCAACTGGGACGAGGACGGCGAGAAGCGCATTCCGCTCGACGTCAAGGAGGGCGACGTCGTCCTCTACAGCAAGTACGGCGGCACCGAGGTCAAGTACGGCGGCGAGGAGTACCTGGTGCTCTCGGCCCGCGACGTGCTCGCCATCATCGAGAAGTAGGCCGCGCCGGCTTGTGGAGCCCCGGGACCACGTGCCCGGGGCTCCGCGCGCTCACAAGGAGACCTGAATGCCGAAGATCCTGGAGTTCGAAGAGGACGCGCGGCGCGCTCTCGAGCGTGGTGTGAACGCTCTCGCCGACGCCGTCAAGGTGACGCTCGGCCCCCGTGGCCGCAACGTCGTCATCGACAAGAAGTTCGGTGCCCCGACGATCACGAACGACGGTGTGACCATCGCTCGCGAGGTCGAGCTGGACAAGCCGTACGAGAACCTTGGCGCCCAGCTCGCCAAGGAAGTGGCGACCAAGACCAACGACATCGCGGGTGACGGCACCACCACCGCGACCGTCCTGGCCCAGGCCATGGTCCGCGAGGGCCTGCGCAACGTGGCCGCCGGCGCGCAGCCGCTCGGCCTCAAGCGCGGCATCGACAAGGCCGCGCAGGCCGTCAGCGAGCGGCTGCTCGGCAGCGCCCGCCACGTCGAGGACAAGAAGGAGATCGCCAACGTCGCGACGATCTCCGCGCAGGACGCGAAGATCGGCGGCCTGATCGCCGAGGCGTTCGACAAGGTGGGCAAGGACGGTGTCATCACCGTCGAGGAGTCCAACGCGATGGGCCTGGAGCTGGAGTTCACCGAGGGCCTCCAGTTCGACAAGGGCTACCTGTCGCACTACATGGTGACCGACTCCGAGCGCATGGAGGCGGTCCTCGAGGACCCCTACATCCTCATCACCCAGGGCAAGATCTCCTCCATCGCGGACTTCCTGCCGCTGCTGGAGAAGGTCGCCCAGAGCAAGCGCCAGCTGCTGGTCATCGCCGAGGACGTCGAGGGCGAGGCCCTGGCCGTCCTGGTGACCAACAAGATCCGCGGCACCTTCACCTCCGTCGCCGTCAAGGCCCCCGGCTTCGGCGACCGTCGCAAGGCGATGCTGCAGGACATCGCCATCCTCACCGGCGGCCAGGTCGTCAGCGAGGAGGTCGGCCTCAAGCTGGAGCACGTCGGCCTCGAGGTGCTCGGCACGGCCCGCCGCGTCGTGGTCAACAAGGACACCACCACGATCGTGGACGGTGCCGGCGACGCCCAGGCGATCGAGGACCGCGTCCGCGAGATCAAGGTCGCCATCGAGCAGTCCGACTCCGACTGGGACCGCGAGAAGCTCCAGGAGCGTCTCGCGAAGCTGGCCGGCGGTGTGTGCGTGCTGCGTGTCGGCGCCGCCACCGAGGTGGAGCTCAAGGAGAAGAAGCACCGCCTCGAGGACGCGATCTCCGCGACCCGCGCCGCGATCGAGGAGGGCATCGTCTCCGGCGGTGGCTCCGCGCTCGTGCACGTGTCCAAGGAGCTCGACGACCTGGGCCTGACCGGCGACGAGGCCACCGGTGTCTCGATCGTCCGCAAGGCGCTGATCGAGCCCGCCCGCTGGATCGCCGAGAACGCGGGCATGGAGGGCTACGTCGTCACCACCAAGATCGCCGCGATGAACGCCGGTGAGGGCCTCAACGCCGCCACCGGCGAGTACGGCGACCTGGTGGGCCAGGGCGTCATCGACCCCGTCAAGGTGACCCGCTCGGCCGTGCAGAACGCCGCGTCCATCGCCGGCATGCTGCTCACCACCGAGGCCCTCGTCGTGGACAAGCCCGAGGAGGAGGCTCCGGCCGCCAACGGCGGTCACGGCCACGGCCACGGTCACGGCCACTGATCCCGCGCCTTCCGCGCATCGCGCCCCGCGCCCGCCCGCAAGGGTGGACCGCGGGGCGCATGCTTTTCCGGCCCCGCCCGTCCCGTACGCGGAGCGGCCGACGGAGGCGAAGCCGGTTCGCGGGCAATGCGAACGACCCGCATGCTTCTTTTTCCGTGTCAAGCCGTCAGGCGTATATCCCTCGTTTTGGGCATTCCGGTTGGAATGTTCCAACGGACGAGTGATCAGTTGATTACGGAACGTTATCGACGCGTCAATGTGACCAATCCGTAGCCGTTAACCATGACGACATGAACGATCGCGACGGGCATCATGCCTAACGTGACCGAGGGATGCGTCGCCGACGCCGCAACTGGGGTAAGGCTTGCGACGAGATCGGATGAGCCCGACCTCAGGGAACTGACCAGCCTTGCCGTACAGGGAGATCGCACCGCGATCGAATCACTGCTGGGACATCTGCGCCCGATGGTGGTCCGCTACTGCAGGGCTCGACTGGGCAGGGTGTCCGGTCAGTACCACATCGCCGACGACGTGGCCCAGGAGGTGTGCATCGCGGTGCTGTCGGCGCTGCCGCGCTACCGCGACATGGGCCGCCCGTTCGCCTCGTTCGTCTTCGGCATCGCCTCCCACAAGGTGGCCGACGCCCTGCGCAGCTCGGTCCGCTCGGCCGTGCCGACGCAGGACCTGCCGGACGGACCCGACGAGGGCCCCGGGCCGGAGGAGACGGTGGTGCGCTACATCGAGGCGCAGCACGCCCGCGACCTGCTCGCCCGGCTCCCGGACACGCAACGCGAGCTCCTCATTCTGCGGGTGGTCTCGGGCCTGTCCGCCGAGGAGACGGGTAATGTACTCGGCATGTCACCAGGTGCCGTCCGGGTCGCGCAGCATCGTGCGCTCGCCAGGCTCAGGCAGCTGGCCGAGCTGGAGTCGATTGCGTGACCACGAAACGTCGTCGTACGGCTCGCCACCTCGGGTCGTACGGCGATGCCGACGTGGAGGGCGAAGTACTGCGGACGGACGCCGTCCTCGACGCGCTCGCCCGCCGCGAGCCGGTCGGCGGCACGGACGCCGCCGTCCGGTTGCTCGGCGCGCTCGTGGCCGACGTGGACAGTCAGCGGCTCTCCTCCGTGTCGATCACGCCGTCCACGTAACCCCGGGCGTACTCCCAGCTGACGTAGTCGGCCGGGTCGGGCTGGTAGGCCGGCTCGTGGACCTGCGGCCGGCCGTTGTCGATCATCTGGCGCAGGTTGCCGCGCAGCAGGTCCCAGTCGAAGTAGTGCTGTTCGCCGCACTCCGGGCAGTCGAGGACCAGACCGAGCACGCCCTGGGGTTCGAGCAGGGAACGGAAGACCTCCACGTCGGCGAGATCGGTCAGCGCCTCGTCGCGTTCCGCGAGCGTCAGCGGCTCCACGTCGTCGGGCGCTCCAAGCTCCGCCGCGGGGTCGTTGGGGTCATCCGCGAACGGGTCGCGGGGGACGTCTTCCAGCACGCATCCCACCTTATGACCACGGCCCCCTCCACGAGGATAAGTGCGCCTCATCCGCTCGTCGGGCCGTGCCCCGCGACGCGGGCGTCACAGCCAGCCGCGGCGGGCGGCCTCCACCCCGGCGTGGAAGCGGGACTGGGCCCCCAGCTCCGACATCGCCTCGGCGAACCTCGCGCGCACTGTGCGTACGGAGACCCCGAGGTGGCGGGCGATGGCGTCGTCGGACAGGCCGTGCGCGGCCAGCCGCAGCACCTGCAGGGCGTTGTTGTGCGGGGAGATCGGCGCGGCCCGGGCCCACAGCTCCTCGAACAGCGCCCGCAGCGCCCCCACGGCCACCGGGGCGTGGACCAGGTAGCAGTTGTAGGAGTGCTCGGGCAGCGGAACGCCCCACTCGGCGGGCAGCCCGGCGGTGCCGTCGCCGAGCGCGAAGAACCAGCTCGGCACCGCGTCGAGGGCGCGCAGCCCCGCGCCCGCCGCCGAGAACCGTGCGCACACCTCCCGCATGGCCGGCGCGGACACGGCGTCGAGCGCGACGACCATCCGTGGGCGCAGGATGCCGTCCGCGGCGGCCTGGATCCACTGGGCGCCGTACCCGTCCGCGAACCTGACCATGGTGCGGCGGTCCGGCACGGCCATCACCAGCTCCGCGGGGGGCGCCTGCAGGGCGAGGCCGATCACGCTCTCGCAGAGCTCGTCCGCGCCGCTCACCGGCTCGACAGAGAAGCGCCCGCTGCGCCAGTCGCGGCCCGCGTCGTAGTGGTGGGTCAGGCGGCCCGCCGCGGCCAGCACCTCGTCGATCTGGCGGGTCTCCCGGGCCATGCGATCCAGCCTCTCGGCCACCAGTCGCCCGATCGTCGCGGCCGGATGCAGGGCGAGGAACTCCTCCCGCCGCCGGTTCACCGCGCCGAGCCGTACGAGCCCGTCCAGGGCGTCGAGCACCTCCTCGGCGGGCCGGTCGACCGCCTCGGCCAGTTCGGTCAGCGTGGCGCGATGCAGTCGCAGCACGGCCGTGTAGAGGGCCGCCTGGTCGTGGGAGAGGCCGAGGCTTTCGAACGGGTCGGCCTGGGAGGCGGCGTTGCGCGTCGTACTCATGCTCGCTCCGTCGGTGGTCGCACTGGTCGCGGCGTGCTGATCGCATCGGTCGCACTGGTCCTCGGGATCGCTGGACCACTGGCGCACTGGTCCACGGGATCGCCGATCCCTGGCGAAAACGTTTCCGGCGTTCGGTGCGCCGACTTCCGCTCCATCCCCGCCCTCGCTACGGGTCGCGAGAATAGCTCGGATTTTCCGCGCTGTCCGTGCCCTTCACACATTTGGCAGAGCCGAGTGTGGCGGCTTTTGTATGGATGTGACGGTTCGCATTTGTTTCGGGAGTAGTTTCGAAAGACAGGAAATGCATCTTTGTGCAGTTGCACGTTACGCCATTGCGCGAGGACGCTGCGTGACGCATTCTTGACCCAGCGTTAGCCGGGAACGCCTCGTCTGCCGGGCGCGGAGGGGGGCTCGACGGGCGGGGCGGGCGCGACGCGGGGAAGTGGGGGGACCGGAAGCCGGTCCCCCCACTTTTTGTGTCCTCCCCCTTGACAGGTCTGCCGGATGCGGTTTGGGGCGCCCATTAGACTGACCTCGGGTCTGGCGAGGGACCCGCACGGCAGGAGGGGTGCAACAGATGGCCAAGTTCACCGAACCGGGACTCACGTTCGACGACGTGCTCCTCGTTCCCGCCTATTCGGACCTGCAGCCGGGGGAGGCGGACACCACGACGCGGCTGTCCCGCACCATCACGCTGCGCATCCCGCTGGTGTCGGCCGCGATGGACACGGTCACCGAGGCGCGCATGGCGGTCGCCATGGCCCGGCAGGGCGGCATCGGCATCCTGCACCGCAACCTCTCGATCGACGAGCAGGCGCAGCAGGTCGACCTGGTCAAGCGGTCGGAGGCGGGGATGGTGACCAACCCCGTCACCTGCTCTCCCGAGGACACCCTCGCCGACGTCGAGCGGCTGTGCGCGACCTACCGGATCTCCGGCGTCCCGGTGACCGACGCGGACGGCGTGCTCGTGGGCATCGTCACCAACCGCGACATGCGGTTCGAGAGCGACCAGAGCAGGGCCGTGCGCGACGTCATGACCCCGATGCCGCTGGTGACGGCGCCGGTGGGCGTCGACCGCGACGAGGCGTTCCGGCTGCTGCGGCAGAACAAGGTCGAAAAGCTCCCGTTGGTGGACGAGGCCGGCCGCCTGCAGGGCCTCATCACGGTCAAGGACTTCACCAAGAGCGAGCAGTACCCGATCGCGACCAAGGACGCCGACGGCCGCCTGATGGTCGGCGCGGCGGTGGGCGTCGCGGGCGACGCCGAGGAGCGCGCCATGACGCTGATCGAGGCGGGCGCGGACGTCATCATCGTCGACACCGCCCACGGGCACTCGCGCGGCGTGTGCGACATGATCGCCAAGATCAAGGCCAACGGCCGGGTGGACGTCATCGGCGGCAACGTCGCCACCCGCGCGGGCGCGCAGGCGCTGGTCGACGCGGGCGCCGACGCGGTCAAGGTGGGCGTCGGGCCCGGCTCGATCTGCACCACCCGGGTCGTGGCGGGCGTGGGCGCCCCGCAGCTCACCGCCATCTACGAGGCCGCGCTGGCGTGCGGCCCGGCCGGCGTCCCGGTCATCGGCGACGGCGGCCTGCAGTACTCGGGCGACATCGCCAAGGCGCTGGCCGCGGGGGCCGACACGGTCATGCTCGGCTCGCTGCTGGCCGGCTGCGAGGAGTCGCCCGGTGAGCTGATCTTCATCAACGGCAAGCAGTTCAAGTCGTACCGGGGCATGGGGTCGCTGGGCGCGGTGCGCAACCGCGAGCGCGGCGGCGCGTCGTTCAGCAAGGACAGGTACGCGCAGGCCGACGTGTCCGGGGAGGACAAGTACATCCCCGAGGGCATCGAGGGCCAGGTGCCCTACCGCGGCCCGGTCGCGGCGGTGGCCCACCAGCTGGTCGGCGGCCTGCGGCAGGGCATGTGGTACACCGGCTCCCGGACGATCCAGGAGCTGCACGAGAAGGCGCAGCTCATGCCGATCACCGCGGCCGGGCTCAAGGAGAGCCACCCGCATGACATCCAGATGACGGTCGAGGCTCCGAACTACCACGGGCGATAGTTCGTACCGGAAGAAACGGAAAGAACAGGCGATATGACACAGGTGGAGATCGGGCGCGGCAAGAGCGGGCGGCGTGCCTACGCGCTGGACGAGATCGGCATCGTGCCCTCCCGGCGCACCCGCGACCCGGAGGAGGTGTCGATCTCCTGGCAGATCGACGCCTACCGATTCGACTCTCCGCTCGTGGCGAGCCCGATGGACAGCGTCGTGTCGCCGCAGACGGCCATCGAGATCGGGCGCCTGGGCGGCCTCGGCGTGCTCGACCTCGAAGGGCTGTGGACCCGCTACGAGGACCCGGCGCCGCTGCTGGAGGAGGTCGCCACCCTCGACACGGCCGCCGCGACCCGGCGGCTGCAGGAGATCTACACCGCGCCGATCAAGGACGAGCTGATCGGCCGGCGCATCGAGGAGATCCGCGCCGCCGGCGTCACGACCGCCGTACGGCTGTCGCCGCAGCGCACCGTGCAGCACCACAAGGCCGTGATCGACGCGGGCGTGGACATCTTCGTGATCCGCGGCACGACGGTCTCCGCCGAGCACGTCTCCGGCCGGGCCGAGCCGCTCAACCTCAAGCAGTTCATCTACGAGCTCGACGTCCCGGTGATCGTGGGCGGCTGCGCGACGTACACCGCGGCGCTGCACCTCATGCGGACCGGCGCGGCCGGCGTGCTGGTCGGGTTCGGCGGCGGCGCCTCGCACACCACCCGCAACGTGCTGGGCGTGGTCGTGCCGATGGCCACCGCGATCTCCGACGTGGCCGCGGCCCGCCGCGACTACATGGACGAGTCGGGCGGCCGCTACGTCCACGTCATCGCCGACGGCGGCATGGGCGGCTCCGGCGACATCGCCAAGGCGATCGCCTGCGGCGCCGACGCCGTCATGGTGGGCTCGCCCCTCGCGCGGGCCAGCGAGGCCCCCGGCCGCGGGTTCCACTGGGGGTCGGAGGCCCACCACCCCGAGCTGCCGCGCGGCAAGCGGGTCGAGTTCGGCACGATCGGCACGCTGCGGGAGATCCTGCACGGTCCGTCGTCGCTGGCCGACGGCTCGATGAACCTGCTCGGCGCACTGCGCCGCACGATGGCCACCGCCGGCTACTCCGACCTCAAGGAGTTCCAGCGCGTCGAGGTGGTCGTCGCCCCGCCGCAGCGCTGAGCCGTCGCCGGGAAGGGCCGGGCCGCAGGGCCCGGCCCCCCTTCGGACACCCGGCCCCGCGTCAGCGGCCGCGCGGGGTCACCAGGCCGGATTCGTAGGCGAAGACCACCAGCTGCGCGCGGTCACGGGCGTGCAGCTTGGCCATGGCCCGGTTGATATGGGTTTTGGCGGTCATCGGGCTGATCACCATCCGGGCTGCGATCTGGTCGTTGGACAGCCCGTGGGCGACCAGTGCGACGGCCTCGCGTTCGCGGTTGGTCAGTTCCTCCAGCTCCACGCCGGCGCCCGGATGGAGCGGCTGGGTGACGAACCGGTCGATCAGCCTGCGGGTGACCGACGGCGCGAGCAGGGCGTCACCGCGCGCGGCGACGCGTACGGCGTGCAGGAAGTCCTCCGGCACGATGTCCTTGACGAGGAAGCCGGCGGCGCCGGCGCGCAGCGCGTCGAAGACGTGCTCGTCCAGCCCGTAGTTGGTGAGGATGACGACGTGCACCCCGGCCAGGGCCGGGTCCGCGGCGATACGCCGGGTCGCCTCGATGCCGTCGACGACCGGCATCTGGATGTCGATGAGAGCGATGTCGGGCAGGTGTTCCCTGACCAGTGCCAGGCCCTCCACCCCGTCGCCGGCCTCGGCGACCACCTCGATGTCGTCTTCGAGGTCGAGAAGCGCGCGGAATCCGCTGCGCAGGAGCGGCTGGTCGTCGACCAGCAGGACCCGGATCACGGCGTCCGGTCCACCGGGAGTTCGGCGTGGACGGTGAAGCCGCCCTCGCCGCGCGGCTCCGCGCGCAGGCGACCGCCGAGGGCGGTGACCCGTTCGCGCATCCCGAGCAGCCCGACACCGGGCACGGGCGCGGCGTCGGGAGTGGCCTTTCCATCGTCGTCGACCTGTATGACCAGGGCGTCGGGACGGTGGTCGATCCGGACCGCCGCGGTGGTGGCGCACGCATGCCGGGCGACGTTGGTCAGTGACTCCTGGACGATCCGGTACGCGGTCCGGTCCACCGCGGCCGGCACGCCGTCCCGGTGTCCCTCGATCGTCAGCGTCGCGTCCAGACCGGTCGCCCGGGCCCGTCGCACCAGGTCCGGGACGTGGTCGAGCCCACGTATCGGGTTCACGCCGTCGTCGCGCAGCGCCTCCAGAGTCGCCCGCAGCTCGCGGGCCGCCTCACGACCGGCCTCCCGGATCGCCAGCAGGGCCTCCGGCACCTGTTCACCCCGCCTGCGGGCCACGTGGACGGCGACCTCGGCCTGCACCTTGATCACCGAGATCTGGTGGGTCAGCGAATCGTGCAGCTCCCGCGCGATGTGCAGCCGCTCCTCGTCCGCCCGGCGCCGCGCGGTCTCCTCACGGGTGCGCTCGGCCTCGTCCGCCCGGCGCTCGGCCTGCCGCAGCGCCTCACCCGCCGCGCCGGCCGCGATCAGCCAGGCCAGCTCCAGGGCGCCGCGGGCCTGGGCGAGCGCCGCGCCCGTGTCGTGCAGGCCCGAGGCCATCGCCGCGAGGGGGAGGGCGACCAGCATCGTCACACTCGCCGCCACCGTGACGACGCGGTGTCCTGCCCGCATCGCGGCGTACACCGCGAACAGGTACGCGACGGCGGGCACGTCGAAGCCGGCCGCCTGGTAACCCACCGCGCACAGCCCGGTCACGGCCAGGACGGGAACCGGCGCCCTGCGGCCCGCGGCCAGTGCCAGGCCGCCGGCGACCAGCAGGGTGTAGCCGACCGGGTCGAGGTCCGTCGCGGCATGCTGCTTGGACAGCCCGGTGACCAGCAGCGCCGCCGTCACGCAGACGGCGATCGCCCAGTCTGTGACACCGGCCCGGACTGTCCTCATGCGCGCACCCTAGCCGGATGTGCGCATGGGCGGCTCCTCCGCGCGGGTGATAGGCGGCCTACCGCACCCGCGGTACTTCCACGGCTCCTGCCGCGTCCGCGGCAGCCGGGTGCGGCACCGGCGGCAGCGCCGATCGCCCGCTCGCGGCGGACGACCGGCGGCGGGTCCGGCGGACACGATCAGGTGATGTCCCCGTCGTAGGAGGAGAGCACCTCATGTCCGTCCATCATCTGCCTGCCGCCGCCGCGAACGCCCTGCACGTGGCTCAGTCCGCCGGCGTCGGCGCCTACACCCTGACCGCCGGACGTCTGTGGGCCATGGCGGCCATGCTGCTGGGGCTGGCCGGCGTGGTCGTCGGCGGGCTGGCGCTGGCCCGCTCCGCCGGCCGGATCCGTATCGGCGACGCGAGACGCGGGGCCGTCGTGGCCCTGGTGGCCGGGCTGGCCGGCGCGGTCGTCGGCGGGCTGGTCGTGGCCGCCGCCGACGGTGGTCCCGGCACCGGCTACGGAATAGTCGGGGGCTACTTCGCCCTGGTGGTGGGGCTGGCCGGCGTGGTCGTCGGCGGGCTGGCGCTGACCCGATCCCGCCGAACCGGCTGACCGGCCAGGACGGCTCGCCCGATGCCCAGGACGGGCCTTGGGCCGGTGCGGCTAGGAAGGCCGGCGGACCCAGGCGCCGCGCTTCATCACGCCGCCCACGCGCAGGTCGTCGTCGAGCACCACGAGATCGGCGTACTTGCCGACCGTGATCGAGCCGATCTCGCCGTCCAGCCCGAGGACGCGGGCGGGGGTGAGCGAGGCCATCAGCGCGGCGTCCACCAGCGAGCGCCCCACCTCCCGCACGGTGCGGCGGAAGGCCACGTCCATCGTGAGCGTGCTGCCGGCGATCGAGCCCCCTCCGGGGGTGTCGGAGGCGAGCCTGGCCACCCCGTCCACGACGTCGACGGTCATCGGGCCGAGCGGGTAGCGCCCGTCGCCCATGCCCGCCGCCGCCATCGCGTCGGTGATCAGCGCCGTACGGCCCGGGCCCGCGGCGTGCATGGCCAGGCGCAGCATCGCCGGATGGACGTGGACGCCGTCGTTGATCAGTTCGACGGTCACCCGCTCGTCCTGGAGCAGGGCGGCGATCGGTCCGGGTGCGCGGTGGCCGAGCGGCGGCATCGCGTTGTAGAGGTGGGTGGCCACGCTGGCCCCGGCGTCGATCCCCTCGATCGTCTGCTCGTAGGTCGCGTCGCTGTGGCCCAGCGCGGAGACGACGCCCTCGGCGGCGGCGTCCCTGATCACGTCGAGCGCGTTCGGCAGCTCGGGCGCGATCGTCAGCATCCGGACGTGGCCCCGCCCGGCCTTCACCAGCGCCCGGAACTCCGCCACGTCGGGCTCGCGCAGCAGCGTGGGCTCGTGCGCGCCGCAGCGCGACCTGGCGATGTAGGGCCCCTCGAAGTGGATGCCGGCGAGCAGGCCCTGCTCGCACAGGTCGGCGAGCGTCGCGGCGGCCCGCGCGAGCGTGTCGGGCGCGGCGGTGACGAGGCTCGCCACGAGGGTGGTCGAGCCGCGGCTGAGATGGAAGGCCGCGACCGCGGCGGCGGTCTCCGGGTCGCCGTCGGGGAAGCTCCCGCCGGCGCCGCCGTGGCTGTGGATGTCGACGAAGCCGGGGACGACGGTGCGCCCGCTCAGGCCGTGCCCGTCGCGCGGGGCCTGCCCGCGCCCGATGTGGGTGATCCTGCCGTCCTCGATGGTGAGCCAGCCGTCGTGGACGCCGTCGGCAGTGACGACGCGGGCATCGGAGAGAGTCACGCTCATGCCGCCATCCTCCCGCGTACGGCGCGTGCCCGCCGCTCCGGGTCCGGTGGCTCCCCGCCGTACGCGGGAGTGCGCCGATAGGACGGTCATCACAGCAAAAAGCGCCCATTGGACCGATAAGCCCTCAAGGGACGTGAATAACGGCCGAAAAGCTATAGCCCGCTTACGAGGGGAACCGGAAAGAGCACGTCACGCGCCCAGGGGACGGCATGTCGCGGCACTCGGCGCACGTCAGGGGGCATCGATCGAAAATCCGGATCATTCCCCCGAGAAACCCTGTACATGACAGGTAAGTCAGAGGTAAGAACTAACGGTGGTAAATCCGCGTGCGAACTATGGGGTGGACGCCCCCGGCGTGCTGGCCGGACTGACCCTGGGCGGCATCGCCGAGCTGGCACTCGCCGCCGTGCTCTTCGGGATCGGCTGGCCGATCCCGGCCGTCGTGCTCCTCGTGGGCGGGGTCGCGCTGGTCGTGGGCGCGGCGCTGTTCGCGAACACCACTCTTCGCGGCAAGTTCGCGGTCTGGGACGCCGAACTCGACCGGCTCGGGTTGACGGGGGACGAGCAGGTCCTCGACCTGGGCTGCGGCCGCGGCCTGGTGCTGCTCAAGGCCGCGGCGCGGCTGTCGTCCGGCAGGGCCACCGGCATCGACCTGTGGTCGGCCAAGGACCAGTCGGGCAACAGCCAGGACGCCACCTGGGCCAACGCGCGCGCGGAGGGGGTCGCCGACCGGATCGACCTGGTCACCGGTGACATGCGCGACCTCCCGTTCGACGACGCCGCGTTCGACCTGGTCGTCTCCAGCCTCGCGATCCACAACATCCCCCAGGAGGAGGGCCGCGCGGAGGCGGTGCGCGAGGCCTTCCGCGTGCTCAAACCGGGCGGCCTGCTGCGGATCGCCGACTTCCGCAACGCCCGCCGGTACGCCGAGGTGCTCAGGGAGTGCGGCGCCGCCGACGTCGAGGTCTACGACCTCGGCTGGAGGTTCTGGTACGGCGGGCCGCACGCCCGTACGTCGATGGTCGCCTGCACGCGTCCCTGAGATCAGGGGCCGGTGGGGGACAGCCCGTCCAGCCAGCCGCGTACGGCGGCGAAGAAGTCCCCGGCGTTGCGGTGCAGGTTGAGCGCGTGCCCGGCCCCGGCGAGCACGAAGGTCTCCAGCCGGGCCTCGGCCGGATAGAACCAGCTCTCCCAGGTCTTGACGGCGGCGGCGTCGGTGCACTGCAGGTAGGGCCCGTTGCAGAACAGGTCGTCGTGCTGCCCCACCGCGACGAGGACGGGGACGCGGACGGCGCCGGAGATCGCCGGATCGCCGGCCTCCGCGAGCGTCGCCTGCTCGCCGCTCGTCATCGTCGCCTTCGTCAGCTCCAGGACCGCGGGCATCGCCGGTGAGGCGTCCGCGGTGTCGAGGAACAGCCCGGCCCTGCTGCCCTGCCGGGTCGTCAGATATCCCGCCGGCGGTCGCCTCGGCCCGAGGACCGGGTCGTCGGCGGCGGGCACGATGGCCGCGTTGAGGGCGTCCAGCCTGGGCCCGACGGAGTGGACGAAGCCGCTCGCCACCACCGCGTCGAGGTCGCCGTGCCGGGCCGCGTCGGTCACCAGGACGCTGGAGCCGAACGAGTGGCCCACGCCTATCACCCGGCCGTAGGCGTGGCCGTCGACCTTCCCTGCCCGCAGCAGGCCCACCACTTCGTGGATCGCCTCGACCTCTGTGCTCAGCGTGACGTCCTGCGCGGGCGGACGGTCGCTGAGGCCGCTGCCCGGCCGGTCGAGGGCGAGCACGGCGTATCCGGCGTCGGTCATGTAACGGACGTACGGGCGGGTGTGCGCGTCGGCAGGGGTGAGCCAGTACGCCTGGTCGAAGGTGGCGCCGGCGAGCAGCAGTTGCAGGGCGGCCGGAGCCTGTCCCGACGGCAGGCACAGCGTCCCCCGGAGCGTCGTCTTCTGGGCGGCCAGGGTGACCGGCACGGACACCAGACGGCATCCGGTGGCCGAGGCCGCGGCGGGCCGCGCGGGCAGGCCGGTGAGGAGCAGCAGCGCCACCCCGGCCAGCAGGGCGCGCATGAACACGTTTCTTGTCATCAACTCACCCCTGAAGGCTCGGGAGCACCTTGTCCAGGAACCGTTCGAGACTCGCCACGGCGACCTGCCCGGGCACGGCGCCGAAGTCCATCTGCCACAGGAAGCCGTCGACGCCCAGCACCTCGGCGATCTCCTCGACGCGCTCGGCGACGGTGGCGGGGGCGCCGACGACGGCGCTGCCCATGGTCCGGAACGTCCCGGGGTCGAGCGCCCGGATGGCCCGGCTCATGCCCGTGTAGCCGGTGTAGTCCGCCGACGCGGCCGACAACCAGGAATCGGTGGCCGACGCCCACACGTCGAGGTAGGCCCGCAGCAGCGGGTCGGCGGTCCGCCGCGCCTCCTCGTCGCTGTCACCGACGTACAGCGGGAGGCTCGCCACCACCTGGGGGGAGCCCGGGTGCCCCGCCTCGGCGTACGCCTCGCGGTAGACGGCGATGTGGTCGCTCATCTCGGCGAGCGGCGTGAGGGCGGGGGTGACGAGCAGGTTGTGGCCGCTCTCGCCGATCCAGGCGAAGCTGGAGCGCGAGCGCACCGCCGCGACCCACACCGGCGGGTGGGGGCGTTGCACGGGCCGGGGCAGGATCGTCACGTTCTCGAACCGGAAGAACGGCGTGTCCACGCTGACCCGTTCCTCGGTCCACAGCCGCAGCACGGTCTCCACGGTCGCGGTGAAGCGCTCCCTGCTTCCGTCCATCGGCACCTGGAACACCTCGAACTCCTGCGGCAGGTAGGCGCGGGCGAAGCCGACGTCGAGCCGTCCCCCGCTGATCGCGTCCACCATCGCCGCCTCGGAGGCGAGCCGTACGGGGTGGTGGAAGACCGGCAGCACGCAGCCCGTCATGAGGCGGATCCGGCTGGTGGCGGCGGCCACCGCGGACAGGAACGCCAGTGGGCTCGGGCAGTAGCCGCCGTAGGCGCCGAGGTAGTGCTCGGTCATCTTCACGTGGCTCATGCCGCCCTGGTCGGCGAGGCGGCTCAGCAGCAGCACGTCGCGGAAGTAGTCGTCGGGCGCCTTGGTCGCGGGCGCGCAGTCGGGCAGCAGGGACAGGCCGTGGAACATGTGCGGTCCTTTCTTCGGATCAGGTCACGGCGAGGGGTCAGGGCACAGCAGCGGTCAGCGGCACGGCGAGCGGTCGGGCCACGGCGAACGGTCAGGCCACGGCGAACAGGAAGAAGACGACGTGCGCCACCACGAGGGGGATCAGCACCGGGTAGTGCCAGAACAGGACGCTGTGCGTGACGCCCATCACGATCGCGCCGACCACCGGGAACATCGCAGCGCGCCAGGAGGACATCAGGAAAACCTGCATGACGGTGAAGAGCAGGCAGGAGATCCCGATCGCGAGGACCGGTCCGGCCCCGCGCAGCCACGACAGCACCAGCCCGCGGAAGACGACCTCCTCGCTGCCGACCTGCGTGGCGGTGAGCGTCAGCGCGAGGGGGAGGGAGACGACCTCCATCGTCTTGAGGTGGTGCCTGATCCACCCGCCGCGCGACAGGCCCAGCCACTGCCGCATGCGCTCCCCGCTCTCCACCGAGCCGTCCACGGCGCCCCCGGCGGTCGCGGGCGCGGTCCGCGCCCCCTTCACCGCCGCCCTCGCCGTGCCCCTCGCCGTGCCCCTCGCCGTGCCCCTCGCCTCGTCCCGCGCCCCGCTTCGCACCCGGCCCGCCGCGGAACCGGCGCGGCGCCGGCCCGCCGCCGCCTGCACGCCCTCGATCAGCACCCGGCACAGCAGCGACCCGAGCGCCACCTCCCCGACGCCGATCGCCGCGCCGAGCGCGATGAGGCCGGGCCGGTCGAAGCCGGCGGCGAACCGGGTGAGGTCGATCCCGGTGACGAGGACGAGGACGGCGACCACGAGCACGTGACTCGCGCCGGCCGCCGCCAGTTCGAGGACGCTGCCACGCTCGCTGGCGTCCCAGCGGCGGCCGAACGGCAGCAGGTGGGCGGCCCGGCGGCAGAGGGCGAAC
This sequence comes from Microbispora sp. NPDC046973, assembly GCF_040644495.1. Taxonomy (NCBI): domain Bacteria; kingdom Bacillati; phylum Actinomycetota; class Actinomycetes; order Streptosporangiales; family Streptosporangiaceae; genus Microbispora; species Microbispora sp. NPDC046973. Next base: position 79,486 of record NZ_JBEYWQ010000003.1, read on the forward strand.
AGCGCGGTCTTGGCGTACTTGTAGTACAGGACGACGAACACCGTCAGAACGAGCGCCTTCAGCGGCCAGGGCAGGTCGTTCATGCGGGTGCCCCCCACATGCCCCGGGCCGGGGTCCGCCGTGCCACCGGCTCGCTTCGCCGGTAGCGCCAGACCCACACGTTGAACACGACGTGGGCGACGACCGCCGCCAGCACGTTGCCGGTGAGCAGCGTCGCCACGCACGCCGCCGCCGCGAGCGGGGTCTTGGCGAGCACCTGCACCCAGCCGAAGAAGACATGGGAGCAGGCGAACACCGCCGCGGCCAGGACCAGCGCGCCGGCCTCGAGCCGCACGTCGGGGAGCAGCAGGGCGAGCCGGGTCAGCAGGCCGCGGAAGACCAGTTCCTCGCCGACGGCCACGGCGACCAGCAGTTCGAGCCGGACCCGCAGGTCACCGCCCGTCGGCGCGTAGTCGTTGCGGGCGCGGACCAGACCGGTGCGGCGGCGCTCGGACACCCGGGTGCCCGACGCCGCGAACCCCGCCGGGCGCGCCGCCGTCATCCGCTGCGGCGCCGGCCGCGCCGGAGCGGGGCGTGCCGTACGCCAGGCCGTGATGATCGCCAGGTCGGCCCGGACGATCAGCAGGCCGAGCACGGCCCCGAGCGCGGCGCCCGCCGGCAGCCCCCACCACCCGGCCGGGTGACGGGGCACCGGCAGCAGCGCCGAGCCGGGGCCGAGCAGCACCGCCCCCGCGGCCACCAACGCGCCCATGAGCAGTACATGCACGCCGAGGAGCGGCAGCCGCCGTACCCACGCCCACCGGGTGTGCAGGTGGGCCGCGAGCGTCAGGCACGACAGGGACAGCAGGGCCAGCGCGGTCAGCGCGTACGCCCTGGTGTCCGGCAGAGGGCTGTCAGGGATAGGGGTGGGGGTCATGGCGGCGGAATCCTCCGTACGCGGCGAACCGCGCGTGCGCCGCGGGCGGGGCGCTGGGCAGCGGCAGGGTCACGAGGTCGGGGCACCAGAAGCGGGCGACGACGAACCCGAGGTCGGCGACGTCCACGGTGGTGAAGTCGGCCGCGTACAGGCGCTTGCCGGTGGCGTGGAAGGCCCGCACGAGATCGCGCGCACGGGCCCCCGCCGGCCGTTCGTCGTCGGGCGGCAGGTCGTCGGCCGACGCGTCGTCGCAGTCGCCGAACCTCTCCTCGACCACCCTCGCCCCCTCGGGAGTGGCGGCGAGGGAGACGTTGGATTCGAGGTCGAAGATGTCCTCCCGCACGGCGGAGCCCTGCTCGAACCGCTGCTGCAGCGCGGACCAGACCGCCAGGCCCCGGACGCCCGCCGCCTCGAGCAGCGCCCGGTACATGGCCCGTTCGAGCACGCCGTCGATGCCGAGACCGACCGCCACGGCGGGCAGGCGGCCATCCGCGCTGCGGATCAGGCAGGCGACGGTGAACCCGGGCAGGTCGGCACTGGGCAGCAGGTGGAACTCCGGCTGGTCGCCCCGCGCTTCGAAGGAGCCGCCGATGACCCGTTGCAGCGCCGCGGTCCTGACCCCAGGACGGATCCGCGTCGACCGGCTGCCGCCGTACCAGTGGCTGAGCGCCGCGTCGATCTGCACCATCTCCTCAAGCGCGTTGAGCGCGGCGCGGTCGGGGTCGGTGTGCGCGGCGGTGCCGGTGGACACCGCGGGCGCGAGCCAGGGCTCGCCCCTCGTGTCCTGGACGACGTAGCCGACGAGCAGCAGCTGGGCCGGCACCCAGCAGTCGCGGCCGTCGCCCAGCCGGGTGGCTCGCACCCAGCCGAGCACGTCGCCGTCCCGGCGGGGCCGGAAGGGGAAGCCGGGACGGCCGTACTGCTCCGCGCTGAACGGCTCGGCGGGGCCGGCGTCCCAGTGCTCTCCGGCCGCGGTCAGCTCCCCGGCCGTCGCGTAGCGGATCGGGAACCGCCCGCTCACCGGGGCGATGTAGCCGCCGTACCGCTCCACCACCTCGCCAAGCGTCCTGATGTGCGATTCGAAGGGGCGCAGGCCGTACCCGCCGATGTGGTAGGCGCCGATCTTCGGCGCTGGCAGTCCGCGCAGCACGTGCACGCCGGTGAGCTCGCCGCCCGCCACCATCAGCCGCGGGCCGCCCCGCTGCCGCTGCAGGAAGCCCATGGACGGCATCAGGCCGCACAGCGGGGAGTGCATCCGGGCCCGCAGCCGCGCGGTGAACTGGTCGGGGGCCTCCACGACACCCGGGGCCATCCCCGCAGGCGGGGCCGTCACGTCGGGCGGCGCCGTCACCGGTGGGGCCGTCACCGATGGGGTCGTCACGTCAGGCATCGATCCACCGCCGCACGTCGAAGTACAGCTCGGTCGCCTCCCGCTCGGGCACCGGCCCGCAGGCCCGGCAGCCGGGCAGCCGCAGCACCTCGGAGTAGGCGATCTCCATGGTCGGCACGTAGATCCCCAGGACCTTGCCGAGCGTGGTGGTGGTCCCGGTCAGCGCCAGGTTGAGCGCCTCAAGCCCGACGTGCCCGGCGACCAGGGCGCGCAGCGCGTCGAGGGTGGGCGGCTCGCCGGCCCGTATCGACCGCCGGACGAGGGCGTCCTTGTACCGCTGGTAGGCGGCCGACTCCCGCAGGTTCATCAGCACCCGGGTCTCGAAGCAGGCGAAGCAGGCCGAGGCCGGCGGGGAGAAGGCCGGGCCGATCAGCAGCATCGGCCCGTCGACGGCCGCCTGGATCCACGGCGTGCGCAGCGCCAGCGCGACCCGGTTGAGCACGCCGAGACGCAGCGGGTGCGGCTCCTCGGCGACGTGGACCAGCACCTTGCCGCGCCACGGCTCGAAGCGCTCGGTGAACCGCTCGAAGGTCAGCCCGTCCTCCAGCGCGACAGGGTCGGCCTCCAGCAGGGCGCGGTGCAGCGGGTCGTCCTCGCCCGCCACCTCCACCCCGCCCGGCAGGCTGCCGTCCAGCACCCGGGCCGTCGCCGCCGCCAGCGCGTCGCCGCCCAGGACGACCACCGGTGGGGCGGGAGCCTCCGTGGTGTAGGCGCCGGTGCTCTCCAGATAGCTGTCCAGCGCGGTCTCCGGCGCCCGCGCGATCACACCGAGCTGGTCGAGATGGTCCACGAGGGCCTCCACCTCGGCCCGGGTCACCCCGTTGGCCTTCGCCACGTCGGCCCTGCTGGCGGTGCCGTCGAGGCCGCGGAGCAGGCCGTACAGGCGGCCGGTCCTGGCGTGGTCGGTCAGGGTGTAGGAGCGCACGTTCCAGACGCCGTGGCGCAGTTCCACGGTGTCGGCGTCGTGGGCCACGATGCTGAAGGACGGTTTGATCCTGACGTTCTTGCTCTGTTGCATCGGTGCCGTTCCTTTCTCAGGGTCCGTGCCGTCAGCCCAGCAAGGCGGCCGTCCGGGGGAGTTCGGGCGACCCGTGCCCTCCGCCCGCCGCGATCCCCGCGAACTGCAGGTCGATGAAGGCGTCCGCGATCTGGTCGCGGCGCAGCCGCACGCCGTCGGCGTCGGAGCGCACCTCGGCCACCCGTTCCAGGAAGCCGAGCAGGTGACGGCAGGGCCCGAGCGCCAGGACCTCGTCCAGCTCGGCGCCCGTACGCTCCCGCCACAGGTCGCGCGAGGCGCCCTCGAAGGTGGTCAGCGACTGGTAGAGCAGCCGGGCCGCGATGGCCGGCGAGGCGGCGGGGTAGCGCTCGTCGAAGTGCAGCGGGTCCCGGTTGTAGGCGGACAGGAAGCCGCGCCGGTGCGCCAGGTACTCCCCGCCGATCAGCGAGGTGGCGCCGGAGCCGAAGCCGGCCCAGTCCATGCGGAGCTGGAAGTAGGCCAGGTCGCTGAGGCAGCGCCGGTCGCCGAAGTGACTCATGGCGTACTCGGGGAACCCGGCGTCCACGAGCAGCGCGGCGGCCCGTCCGTAGGCCGCCTTCTGCTCCGAACGCAGGATCTCGGTGGTGCCCCGGGTCACCTGACGGCGCAGCACCGTGCCGTGCGCGGGCCGGTACGGGTAGAGGGCGACGTGGGTGACCGGCAGGTCGAGGGCGGCCCGCACGGAGTCGGCGGCCTCCTCCACGCTCTCGCCCGGCAGCCCGCAGATCAGGTCGATCGAGCGGTCGTCGAAGCCCGCCTCGGCCGCCAGGTCGACGGCGCGCCGCGCCTGGGCCGCGTCGTGGCTGCGGCCCAGCGTGCGCAGCCGCCGATCGTCGAAGGACTGGACACCGCTGCTCCAGCGCCGGAAGCCCACCTCGCGGAAGGCCGCCAGCTTCTCGAGGGTGAGGCTCTCCGGGCTGCACTCGATGGTCGCCTCGTCCAGCCCTCCGGACAGGTCGAACACCTCGTGCAGCGCGGCGCCGATCCGCGCGATCTCGTGCTCGGCCAGGATGCTCGCCGTGCCGCCGCCCCAGTACATGATCGCGGGGCGGTAGCCGCGGCCGGCCAGGTCCGCCCCGCGTTCCCTGATCTCCCGGCAGAGCGCGTCGATGTACGCCCGCCTGGGCGTGTCGGCGGGGCGCAGCAGCAACTCGGCGGTGGGGATCTCGGTGACCCAGTCGCAGAAATGGCACTTCGAGCTGCAGAACGGGATGTGCACGTAGATCAGCAGCGGCCGGGCGTCGCTCATCCCGGCCACCCGACGAAGATCGTGTGCGCGACGAAGGACAGCACGCCGTCCAGCCCGAGCGCCTCGTTGGTCAGGTCGTCGACGTAGCTGGAGCAGTCGGTCGTGCCCAGGCCGAACCCGGTGGCGGTCAGGTGCATGTTCTGCGCGATGCCGCCGCACTCGTGCAGGACGAAGCGCATGCCCCGCGGGCCGTACTTGCGCATGGACCGCCAGGGCCGGGCGACGAGGAGGACGACCGCCGCCGCGCTCTCGACGGAGATGATCCCGCCGGGGATGGCGAACGAGTCGCGCAGCCGGTCCGCCGTCGCCCGGTCGCCGGTGCGGACGAGCACGTCCTCGACCGGGCTGTAGCGATAGACGCCCACCGGCAGTTCCGGCACGTCGAGCGCGGCGAGGTGGATCTCCACGGGATAGAGGCCGCCGCCGCTCGGCACCGCGCGGAACCGGTAGGTGGCGGTGCCGCCGCGCATCAGCTCGCCGTCGGCCTCCCCGGTGATCCCGCCGCCGAAGCGGATCATCGTGCCGAGCTCGGCGAGGGCCACCGGATCGCCGGTGTACCTGCGCACGCTCCGCCGCCGGGCGACGGCCTCGTCCAGCGCGATCGGCACCTCCAGCGGCGCGGGCAGCTCGACGACGTCCGCCTCGGGCACCGACTCGTGGTCGATCACCGACAGCGCGGTCGCCATCACGTCCCCGAAGTAGTCCGCGCCCGAGAGCTGGGCCTCCCGGTCCCAGGGCGCGAACCGGCTGGCGACGATGAAGTCCTCGGCGGGCCGGGGGAAGCGCGCCTCGCCGAGGTTGTCGTAGCGGGCCTGGTGCGTGCGCAGGCCGACCGTCTGCAGGTCCGGGCTGAGCAGCCGGTAGGCGCTGACCCCTGCGCTCGCCTCGGCCAGTTGGGGATCGGTGTGCTCCACGCTCACTCCTGGAAGATCTCGCTGGGCGGGGGGACCTTCCGGTTCAGGGCGATCGACTGGTCGACGAGCTGCTCGGCGGTGACCGGAGTGGCGTACTCGCCCAGCCGGAAGGTCGCGTGCGCCCACTCGCTGAACTGCACGAGCCCGAACCTGTTGCCGTCGGCGTCGGTCACGCTGGCGCCCCGGCCCATCGAGTCGCCGGCGTCGCCCCGGTAGAACGGGCTGTCCCGGAACTGCTCCTGGAACTCGGGCTTGACCTGCTTGGGCAGCGGCAGGTCGTACGGGCCGGCCGTCACCTGGCCGCCGGTCTCCGCGATGGTCTTGAGCACGGCGTCGAGGTCGGCCACGTGGAAGTAGACCGTTATCGCCTCGCCGGGAAACCTGCGCTTGTTGACCGTGAGCAGGATGCCGTCGCTGGACACCGGGGCATGGTAGGAGATCTCGTACGACAGGGATCGTGCGAGCGGCATTCCGAGCAGCGCCTGGTAGAACTCCATACCGCGCGCCACGTCGTCCACCGGCACGTTGATGAGAACGGGCTTGGGAATGGCGGAAACGTCTATTTCCCGCTTGGCTTCCATGGCTGTCACCGCGTTTTCCTCAGAATTTCTCCATGAATTCGGGAAGGGCGGGGCCCGGGGCGTGCGCCGCCGGGCCCCGCTTGTCGCTACGGACGCGCGATCGTGCCGCAGGAGCTGGACGTGCAGCCAGCGCAGCAGGACGAGGCGCCCGGTACGACGACGCCGAACCCGGCGCCGGTCAGACCGGCGCCGAGCGGCTGAGCGGTCATGCTCCGGTGGTCGACCGTGGCGGTGCTCTCGAGCTTCATGCCGTAGTTCACCCCCTCTCGGCATGACGGAGACCCGGGAGATCGAAGACGCGGATTCATGCGAGCCCGGGCGCCGCGCTCCGATCCAGCAAAAGGTCCCTTTCTCCGGATCGGACTCACCGATCATCACACGCGGAAATGCGCTGTCAATGATGAGAATTCGTGCGGGACGATGGTGACAAAACTCACCGGAAAACGGTGCGGAAACGGTTCTCCCGTAATGCGCGCCGGGCGTCGTAGCGTGCGTCAGTGGACTTCGCCCCGACGAAGAAGCGTTCTCGGGAGGCCGCGACAGCGATGACGCCTGAAACCCGGCACGTGAGCATCAGGGACGTGACCTTCAGCTACGGAGCGGTGCGGGCGCTGGCCGGCGTGACCCTGGGGATCTCCGCCGGAGAGGTCGTCGCGCTGCTGGGACCGAACGGCGCGGGCAAGAGCACGCTCACCCACGTCATGCTGGGGCTGCTGACCCCGGGGACCGGCCGGGCCGACCTGTTCGGCATGCGCCCGCAGGACGCCGTCGCGCGCGGGCTGGTGGGGGCGATGCTGCAGGACACCGGGTTGATGGGCCATGTGACCGTCCGCGAGATCGTCGGTCTGGTCGCGGCGCAGTACGGCAGGGCCGCTCTGACCGGGGAGATCCTGCGCGAAGCCGGGCTGGCGGACCTGGGGGCGCGCCGCGTGGGCAGGCTCTCCGGCGGGCAGCGTCAGCGGGTCAAGTTCGCCCTGGCCATCGCCGGAGACCCGCGGCTGCTCTTCCTCGACGAGCCCACCGCCGCGCTCGACGTCGCGGCCAGGCACGCGTTCTGGGAGGACATCCTCGAACGGGCCGGGCGCGGCCGGACCATCGTCTTCGCCACGCACTACATGGAGGAGGCGGAGGCGTACGCCAACCGGATCGTCGTGCTGCAGGGCGGGCAGATCGTGGCCGACGGCCCGGCCAGGCAGATCATGTCCCGGGTGAGCGACGTCACCCTGCGGTTCACCGATCCGGAGGCGCGGGAGGAGGAGCTCGCCCGGCTGCCGGGGGCGCTGCGGGTGAAGGGCGACCCGGGGGACCGGTGGGAACTGGTCACCTCCGACCAGGACGCCACACTCGACGCCCTGTACGGCGCCTCACGGCGAGGGGTGCGGGATCTGGAGATCATCCGGGGCTCCCTCGAGGACGTCCTCATGGCCCTGGCGAAGGAGACGGGACTGCCATGACCCACTACATCAGGCTCGACGTGGTCAGCATGGTCCGCAGCGGCTACTTCCTGGTCTTCTCCGTGCTGTTCTCGGCCGGCTTCTACGTCATGTTCACCAAGCTCTTCACCGTGTCGGGCTGGACCTCCGCCCCGGGGTTCGCGGTCACCTACATGATCGCCCTGGCGGTCTCCGGCGCGTTCTACGCCGCGCTGACCGGCGGCGGAATCCGGCTGGGCGAGGAGCGCGGCAGCGGGTGGGCCCGCCAGCTCACGCTCACCCCGCTGTCCCCGCGCCGGTACGTGCTGGGCAAGCTCGTGGGCGCCTGGCTGCTCGCGCTGCCCGCCCTCGCGGCGATCTTCATCCTGGGCGTCCTGCTCAACCAGGTGCGGATGCCGCCGGGCCGCTGGGCGCTGGTGCTCGCCGCCTCCTGGGGCGGCAGCGTCTGCTTCGCGGTGTTCGGGGTGGCGATCGGGCTGCTGGTCGCCGGAGAGGCGACCCAGTTCGCCTGCCTCGGCGTCTTCTTCCCGATGGCGATCCTGGGCGGGCTGTGGTTCCCGACGTCGGCGTTCCCGCAGACGGTCAAGGAGATCGGCGACTACCTGCCCACCGGAGCGCTCTACCACCTGGCGATCACCGCGGAGCGGGGATCCGGCGCGGTCGCCACGCCGCTGCTGGTGCTGGCCTGCTGGACGGCGCTGGCGCTCGTGGTGGCCCTGGCCCGGCTGCGCCCCGAGGCCCTCAGCCCCGCCCGCTGACTCAGAGCCAGTCGTTGGCGGCGGCGATGCGTACGGCCTCGTGGCGGTTGCGCGCGCCGGTCTTGTGGATGGCCCGGGTGATGTAGTTCCGCACGGTGCCGGTGCTGAGGCGCATGACCCTCGCGATGTCGGCGACCGTGAGGACGTCCTGGGCGTGGCGGAGCACCGCGACCTCCTGCGGAGTGAGCGGGCACGGTTTGGCCAGGGCGATGCGGGCGGCGAGGCGGTCGTCGATGACGAGCTCGCCGGCGGCCACCTGCCTGATCGCGGCGACCAGCCGGGCGGTGGAGGTGTCCTTGACGAGGTAGCCGCAGGCGCCCGCGGCGAGCGCGGCGCGCAGGGCGCCCGGCTCGCGGAACGCCGAGAGGATCAGGCACCTGGTGGCGGGAGAACGTCTGCGCAGCCCCGCGACCACCTCCACGCCGTTCGGGACGTCCTCCTGGCCGGCCGCGCCGTCCGACGGCAGGTGCAGGTCGACCAGTGCGATGTGGGGGCGCGTCTCGGCGGCCAGCGCCACGGCCTCCTCGACTCCGCGCGCCGCGCCGACCACCCGCAGCCCCGCGTACGCCGAGAGCAGGAGCTCCAGGGCCTCCCTGACGAGGTCCTGGTCCTCGGCGATCAGCACGTCCAGTGGCGGTTCAGTCATGCGGGGGTCCCCCTTCGACGAGTCTCGCTGTCACACGTACGCCGCCCTCCCTGGACCGCGAGACGACCAGCTCCGCACCGGCCTGCTCCAGCCGCTCCCGCAGCCCGGTGAGGCCCGCGCCCGGCACCAGGGGCTCCTTCGGCCGTCCGTCGTCCTCGACCGTCAGCCGTCCGGCGCCGAAGATCACCCGGCATGTCCGGGCGTCGCTGTGCTTGGCGACGTTGGTGACGGCCTCGCGCAGGAACCAGGCGAACGGCGCCCTCTGGTGCGCCCTCACCGGACGGCCGAAGACGGCGAGGTCGATTCCCACCCAGCCCAGCAGTTCCCTGGCCTCCTCCAGCTCCGTCACGATGTCCGGGGAGCGCATCTCCTCGACCACCGCCAGCGTGTTGTTGAGGGCTGTGCGCGCCAGCGCCGCGATGCGGCGCAACTCCTCGCCCGTGGAGGTCTCCGGGTCGTGCTGCGCCGCGACCTCGGCCCGCATGATGAGGGCGACCAGGTCGCGGCCGACCAGGTCGTGCAGGTCCCGGGACAGCCGGCGGCGCTCGCGCTCGCCGGCCAGCCGCTCGGACGCCTTCTGGGTCTCCCAGCGGGTGATGGCGAACTCGATGACCTGGTGGATGCCGCTCACCGTCACGGCGAAGACCGCGAGCTGGGTCGCCAGGATGGCGAGCCGCATCGGGGCGAGTCCTCGCAGGAGCCCGGCGCACACCATGACGAGGACGAAGCCGCCGGCGGACACCAGCCCGAGCCAGGGGCCCTGAGTGATGACGAGGCAGGTGAGGACGTAGAACGGCAGATAATAAATCCAGCTCTCCGGGAGAACCGCGAGGAGGGCGAGCCCGCTGACGACCACGCCCAATAGCGCCCAGGGCGCGTGGAGCCGTTCCGAACGCGGTATCGAGCGGCACACCACCCGGATGTAGGAGGCCATGAAGACGGCGAGCCCGCACCCGGCGACCGCGCATTTCCACGGTCCGGGCCGGTCTCTCAGGAATTCGGGCGACAATGTGAGCACGAGCAACAGAAATGCGATCGTGAACAGGCGAATGCCCCGGTAGAGGGCGGCCGACGGCGCGGCGCCGGTCCGGGAGCGATCCGCCGCCGCGCGCCGGTCGCCGGCCCGCTCACGATGCCCGGTGAAAAACGCCACCGGATTTCCCTGGAATTTCTTCCCGCGTTCACGTGGCTCCGACCTCGACACCACCCGCCACCACCCGTCACGCGTCGCCACTGCTCGGTGAAGGCGATTTGGCACTTCTCGCCAAGCGCTATTGGTGCTCTCGCCGCGCGCGCTGACCCGGACTCCGCGACACGAGTTGATTACATGTCGGAAAGCGTGTCAACCGGACTTTTTTGCGCAATCACCCACGCGCCGGACCCACCTGCTGTGATCACGCACCGTCCCGGCGCGGGCGCGCACCGTGTGAGGACCGTCTCGCCGCCGGACGGCAAGGGGGCCGTGCCGAAGTGTTCACCGACTATTGCGGAGATCCTTGGGAAAGGCGACGGAAAAGATGGATTCGCGGGTAACTACTCACGGGTAGATTTACTCGGACGAGGCGAAAGCGGTACAGAAGGAGCCATATGACGGCGAGGATGGGGACGGCGCGGCTCGGCCCGGCAGAACGTACCGCCGCCCTGGCGCGGATGGAGGCCCAGGAACTCGACGTGGTCGTGATCGGCGGCGGCGTGGTCGGCGCCGGCGTCGCGCTCGACGCCGCGACCCGCGGGCTCTCGGTGGGCCTGGTCGAGGCGCGCGACTTCGCCTCCGGCACGTCGTCCCGATCGTCCAAGCTGATCCACGGCGGGCTGCGCTATCTGGAGCAGCTCAACTTCGACCTCGTCAGGGAGGCCCTGCGGGAGCGGTCGCTGCTGCTCAAGCGGATCGCGCCACACCTGGTCAGGCCGGTGCCGTTCCTGTACCCGCTCACGCACGCGGGCTGGGAGCGGCCGTACATCGGGGCGGGGCTCGTGCTCTACGACACGCTCGGGCTGTCCTTCGGCCTCACCCGGGGCGTGCCGGGGCACCGCCATCTGACCCGCCGCCAGGCGCTGCGGGTCGTCCCCTCGCTGCGCAGGTCGGCCTTCACCGGCGCCGTGCAGTACTGGGACGCGCAGGTCGACGACGCGCGCTTCGTGATGACCACGCTGCGCACCGCCGCGACGTACGGCGCGCACGTCGCCTCCCGGGTGCAGGCGATCGGCTTCCTGCGCGAGGGGGAGCGGGTCACCGGGGTGCGCGTGTGCGACCTGGAGACCGGCGCCGAGCTGGACGTGCGGGCCCGCCAGGTGGTCAACGCGACCGGCGTGTGGACCGACGACATCCAGCAGCTCGTCGGCGGCCGGGGGCAGATCCACGTGCGGGCGTCCAAGGGCATCCACCTCGTGGTGCCGCGCGACCGCATCCACTCGCTCAGCGGGCTCATCATGCGCACCGAGAAGTCGGTGCTGTTCGTCATCCCCTGGGGCCGGCACTGGATCATCGGGACCACCGACACCCGCTGGAACCTCGACAAGGCCCACCCCGCCGCCTCGCGGGCGGACATCGACTATCTGCTCGACCGGGTCAACTCGGTGCTCTCGGTGCCGCTGACCAGGGACGACGTCGAGGGCGTGTACGCCGGGCTGCGGCCGCTGCTGGCCGGGGAGTCCGAGGAGACCTCCAAGCTCTCGCGCGAGCACGTCGTCACCCACCCCGTGCCGGGGCTGGTCATGGTGGCCGGCGGGAAGTTCACGACGTATCGGGTCATGGCGGCCGACGCCGTGGACGCGGTCGCGCTCGGCCTGGACCAGCGGGTGCCGCCGTCCTGCACCGACCAGGTGCCGCTGGTCGGCGCGGAGGGCTACCAGGCCCTGTGGAACTCCCGCCACCGCATGGCGCGCTCCTCCGGGCTGCACGTGGCCAGGATCGAGCACCTGCTGGAGCGGTACGGCTCGCTGATCGACGAGGTGCTCGCGCTCGTCGAGGAGGACTCCTCGCTCGGCCGGCCCCTCGACGGCGCGGACGACTACCTGCGCGCGGAGATCGTGTACGCGGCGACGCACGAGGGCGCCGGGCACCTGAACGACACGCTGACGCGGCGCACCCGCATCTCGATCGAGACCTTCCACCGGGGGACGGCGGTGGCCCAGGAGGCCGCCGAGCTCATGGCCGGCCCGCTCGGCTGGGACGCCGACCAGGTCAAGCGCGAGGTCGAGTACTACACCAAGCGGGTCGAGGCGGAGCGGGCCTCCCAGGAGCAGGACACCGACCAGGAGGCCGACGCGATCCGCCTCGGCGCGCCGGAGATCGTCCCCGTCGCGCCCCCGCGCGACCTTGCCAAGGCGCCGGGGAACATCAGCTGAAAGGGATCCACGCGCGGTCGGCCAGCGTGGCGGCGTCGCTGACCTTGAGGCCGGTGCCGGACACGGTCCACAGATCGTCGCCGATGACGAGGGAACGGCGGATGCCCTGGTCGGCGGGGGCGAAGTCGCTCTTCGCGGGTGACCGCGGGTGGGTCACGACGCCCAGCTTGGTGATCTCGTGGTCGCCGACCCGCAACGCGAGGGCCGCGCTGCCCGCGATCCCGCCGTCGGTCCAGTTCTGGAGCGGGAGCACGGCCAGCCCGGTGGCGGGCCAGTAGAGGAAGGCGTGCGGGTCCCACTCGGCCTCCGAGCCGGACTCCTTCTGGTGGAACCGCGACAGCACCGCGGGCGCGGCCGGGTCGGAGACGTCGAACAGCGAGATCTGCGTGCCGAGCACGCGGCCCTTCTCGCTCGCCTCCTGGCCGATCCCGATGAGCCGCCCCTCGCCCGCCGGGTGGAGATAGGCGGAGAACCCGGTGATCTTCAGTTCGCCGGTGACCTTCGGCGCGGCCGGATCCCGCAGGTCCAGCGTGTACAGAGGGTCGGTCTGGCGGAACGTCACCACGTAGCCGAGGCCGTCCATGAACCGCACCGAGTAGATCCGCTCACCCTTGCCGAGGCCCGTGACCGAGCCGGTCCGCGCGAGCGTGCCGGCGTCGAGCACGTACACGCCGCTCTCGCTCGTGCCCGGGCTCGCGCCGAACACCTCGGCGCCGCTGGTCGTCGCCACCCGCAGGTGACCCTCGTACTCCGACAGGGAGTACTGGTTGAGCAGCCGTCCGGGCACCGAGCCCGAGGCGACGTAGCGCGGCGCGCCGGGGGCCGAGACGTCGAAGCGGTGCACCTCCGTGCGCTCGGGCGGCGCCTGCGGCGTGGGTGCGGCGTCCGACGAGCCGGGCACGGGCGCCACGTCGATCGGACGCGCCGTCCACCAACTGGGATTGCTGGTGACGTAGAGGCTGCCCGCCGTGCCGTACACGGTGTCGCCGTCGGCCGCGACCGCGATCGGCGTGAGCGAGCCGAACGGCGTGGCGGCGGCCAGGTCGATCGTGTGGATGGTCAGCATCGAGGTGCCGGTGAACCGGTCCGGGTGGCTGACCCGGTCGCAGCCGACCCGCTCGGTGCGGCTCGCGCCGCCGGACTCGACATCGTACGACGGCAGCCACGCGTCGGCGGGGGCGGACAGCACGGCCCTGCGGTTGCCTTCGAGCAGTTCCTTCTCCGGCTCGTCCTGCTTCGGCGCCGGGAAGGCGATCTCCGGCTGGGACCGGACGACGAGGCGCACCGTGGAGCCGGATTGGCGGGCGTCGATGTGCTGCCCGCGCACGGTCATCGCGCCGAGGACGCGCGGCTCGCCGGACAGGTCCACGAGCACGTACCTCGGGCCGCTCGGACCCGGCAGGCGCTTGGCCGTCGCCCCGAACGGGATGATCCCGCCGCCCTGGAACAGCACGAGCGCCCGGTCGCCGTGCACCAGCAGGTCGGCCTGGGCCCACGACTGGTCCTCGGCGACGAGCCGCAGCGTCCCGGTCACCTTGCGGGTCTTCGCGTCCACGACGCGCAGCACGCCCCCGGTGACCGTGATCACCCGGTCGCCGTCGGTCTTGACCAGGTCGGGCTCGTCCACGCCCGCCTCATGCGTGTTCGTGGTCGAGAACGACTGCTGCTCGGGCGTCGCCCGCTTGGCCGCGCCGGCGTCGGTGACCGCGTAGAGCATGGCGTCCCCGAAGCCCCAGGGCGTCACGTTCCGCGCGGCCGCCTGCCGCAGCCCCTCCGTCATCTCGTCGCAGCCGGTGTAGGCGACGAGCCGCACCTTGCCGGTCAGGTCCGTGGAAAGGGGCGGGAAGTCCTGTGTCGTACGGCCACCCGCGCAGCCCGTGGCTCCCGTGGCCAGCAGCGCGGCGAGAATGCCCGCCGTACGAATCGATGTCCTCATGCCCCCAAGACGGACCGCCGTCGGGGGCGGTTCACCGCGCGCGGCTCACGAGGGCCTGAACCTCAGGTTGACGATCAGATCGTCCACCGCCTCGTCACTGGCCTGCATGAGCGCGCGTACCATGCCGCCCGTCATGTCGAGGATCACCATCGCGTTCTTGTCGCCGTCGCCGGTCTCCCAGCAGACGACGTGCCGCTCGTCATACCAGCCCATGAACCGAGAGCATCCGGACGCGATCCGCAGTTTCTCCCGCCCCGTCGCGTGATCCCAGACGCACAGATCCGCGTCGTCCTGCGGGCAGCCGCTGGCGAACGAGGTTCCGGACGGGGAGAACAGGAACTGGGCGATGTCGTTGAACATGGTCGGGCCGGTGATGTCGCGGACCGCCTTCCCACTCAGGTCGAAAAAGCGCAGGCCCTTGGTCCGGCCACTGCGGAAGAACGCGACCACTCCCTCTTCGTCCGCGTCCCATCCGAACACCGATTCCTTGATGGCCGGGTCGTCGACCTCCACGATCTTCGCGGTTCGCCGGGCGGCGTCGACCACGATGAAGCCGGTGGTGATCTGGTCCTTGCCGGAAGGCTTCCTGATGCTCAGCAGGATCTTGCCGCCGTCCCGCGACCATTGGAAGAAGTCCGCCACCTTGGGCTGGCGCACTGTCTTCACCTTGTGCAGCACTCCGGTTCTCAGCTGAATGAGATCGACGGACGACGTGCCCTTGTAAAAGTAGACGGGTATGCCCAGCCCGTACGTGCCGTCCGGCGAGACGGTGTAGTCGAGATAGCCGTCCTTCTTCTTGAACGGTGCGGACATCGAATCCCTGACGTACGTGTACTCCGCCGCGTCCGTGGTGAAAGACGCGACCGACACCGGGTCGTCGGGATGCTCGTAGAGAGTGGCCGCCACGCCGGGCAGTTTCGTCTTGGTCAGGCCCGTCGTGGGGACGGTGACGGACGGAGTCGAGGCCGCGGCGGGCGTCGAGCTGCCCTCCTGCGGTGTGTGGGCCGTCGGCGGCGTGAGAGAAGTGACCACCCTGGCCGCCTCGGCGTCCGTGCCGCCCCGGTCGCCGGAGCGGAGCAGAAGGCCGGCGGTGATCGCGGCGATCACGGTGACCGCGGCGGCGACCTTGATCCGGTGGCGACCCGCTCGGACGCCCGGCTCGACGGCCGATTCGATCTCCGTCTCCCGGCCTCCGCCGGCCTCGACCGGACGCGCGCCGGCGCGGGCATCGGGCCGCCGGCCCGGAGCGGACCGTGACCACACGGGGGTCTCGGATGGAGGGGGCGGCCCTCCGGTGTCCGGCTCGGCCGTGCCGGTGACGGTCTCCGGCCGCGGGCCCTCGCCATCGGGGACGACGGCATCGGGGGTGTATTGCTCCAACAGGGCCTCGATGACCTGCTGGGCGGTCGGCCGCCGTGCCGGGTCTTTCCGAAGGCAGGAGGCGACCAGATCCCTCAACGTGCCGTCGATGCCGCGGATCTCTGGCTCGGCGTTGAGGATCCGGTTGATCACGGCGGGCAGGGATGCACCGCCGAACGGGGAGTTTCCGGACGCCGCGAACACGATCGTGCTCGCCCAGGCGAACATGTCCGTGGCAGGGCCGATGTCCTTGTTCAGGAACTGCTCCGGCGCCATGTACGCGGGAGTGCCGATGGGCACCGAGGTCAGCGACGAGGTGGCGTCCAGCGCGCGGGAGATGCCGAAATCGATGACTCGCACCCCGTCGGGCCCCATGAGCACGTTCGGCGGCTTGAGGTCGCGATGCACGATTCCGGCTTTGTGAACGGCCGCCAGGGCGGTGGCGACACCGATGGCGAGACGGTAGAGGGCGTTCCCCCTGACGGGACCTGAGGAGGCGACGCTCTGCTGGAGCGAGGGGCCGTCGATGTATTCGCTGACGATGTACGGCCGGTCGGACTCCATGCCGGTGTCGAGGATCTGTGCCGTGCAGAAGGCCGCCACACGTTTGGCCGCCGCGACCTCCCGCAGGAAGCGCTCGGTGGTGACGGTGTCACCGGTCAGATCGGCACGGATCCATTTGACGGCGACGGGTTCGCCGGTCGGCCCGGTGGCGTGGTAGACGATGCCCTGTCCGCCCGTACCGAGACGGCCGGTGAGCGTGTACTGGCCGATGCGCTGGGGGTCGCCTGGTCGCAGAGGTGAGATGTCCGGCACGTACTCGATTTTGCTGGACCGACGCGGCGGCGAGGTTGTTTCCGGCGAGGACGCCTTTTGCCCGGCGCCTCCTGCCCGGGACCGTCGAGACCACATGCGGGATCCGCCGGGCGAGCGGCGCATGTCCTCGCCGAAATCCCAGGGGGATCACATGGTGCCCTGTTTCCTCGGGCGCGTCATGCCGAGCTTCGTGGCCCACACGCCGGACGTGGACCGCCTGGAGGTCCTGTGGGAGCGCCCAGCCGCAGCGCGAGGGTCATTACCTACCGGTAGCCATGAGCGGGGCTCCGGAATATTCTTCCGCCATGGGTGCCATGAATCGGACGCTCGACGCGGCCATGGTCGACCGGATCCTCACGCACGTCTCCTCCGAGGGCAAGACGAGGGAGATCGTCGCGCCGTTCACCGGCGAGGTCCTGGCCGAGGTCCCGATCTCCACCCCCGAGGACGTCCGCGCGGCGTACGCCAGGGCGAGGGCGGCGCAGGAGGCCTGGGCGGCGCTGCCGGTCCGGGAGCGGATCAGGCCCTTCCTGCGGCTCCACGACGCGATGCTCGACCGCCGCAGGGAACTGCTCGACATCGTGCAGTGGGAGACCGGCAAGGCGCGGCGCCACGCGTACGAGGAAGTGGCGGACGTGGCGGGCTGCACGCTCTACTACGCGCGGCGGGCGCCCGGACTGCTGGAGCCGCAGCGCAGGCAGGGCATCTTCCCGATCGCCACCCGCACGGCCGAGCTGCGCCACCCCAAGGGCGTGGTCGCGGTGATCAGCCCGTGGAACTACCCGCTGGCCCTCGGCGTGACCGACGTGGTCCCCGCGCTGATCGCGGGCAACGCGGTCGTGCACAAGCCGGACACCCAGACCCCGCTGTCCACGCTGTGGACGATCGACCTGCTGGCCGAGCTGGGCATGCCGCGCGACATCTGGCAGGTCGTGCTCGGCGATCCGGAGGACGTCGGCGACCCGCTGATCGACGGCGCCGACTACGTGGCGTTCACCGGCTCGACGCGCGGCGGCCGCAAGATCGCAGAGGAGGCGGCCAAGCGGCTCATCGGCTGCTCCCTTGAGCTCGGCGGCAAGAACCCGATGGTCGTGCTCGACGACGCCGACCTCGACGTGGCCGCCCAGGGCGCGATCCGGGCCTGCTTCACCAACGCCGGCCAGCTGTGCATCTCGATCGAGCGCCTCTACGTGCACGAGGCGATCGCCGACGCCTTCCGCGACAAGTTCGTCCGGGCGGTGGAGAACATGAGGATCGGCCCCGGTCTCGACTGGGACGTGCAGATGGGCTCGCTCACGTCCCGAAGGCAGCTCGACGGGGTCGCGGCGCATGTCGAGGACGCCGTCGCCAAGGGCGCCAGAGTGCTGACGGGCGGCCGGCCGCGCCCCGACCTCGGCCCGTTCTTCTACGAGCCGACCGTCCTCGACGGCGTCGGCGAGGACATGGCCGTCTGCAAGGACGAGACGTTCGGGCCGGTCGTGTCGCTCTACCGCTTCAGGGACGAGGACGAGGCGGTCGACGCGGCCAACGACACGGCGTACGGGCTGAACGCCTCGATCTGGACCAGGGACGTGGCGCGGGGCCGCCGCCTCGCCGCCCGGATCAAGGCGGGCACGGTCAACATCAACGAGGGGTACGGCTCGGCGTACGCCTCCTACGACGCGCCGATGGGCGGGATGAAGTCGTCCGGCCTCGGCCGCCGCCACGGCACCGAGGGCCTGCTGAAGTACACCGAGGTCCAGACGGTGGCCAGCCAGGCCACGTGGCTGGGCTTCGAGCCGATCCTCGGCATGACCTACGACAAGTACGCCGACACGCTCGCGGGGCTGCTCAAGACGATGAAGCGGCTGCACCTCAAGTAAGAAGGAAGGCGGGGCGTTGGACTACGACGTCGCGGTGATCGGGTCGGGGTTCGGCGGGAGCGTGACCGCGCTGCGGCTCACCGAGAAGGGCTATTCGGTCTGCGTTCTGGAGGCCGGCCGGCGGTTCGACGAAAAGACCCTGCCGAAGACCTCCTGGCGGGCCAGGGACTTCCTGTTCGCGCCCGCGCTCGGCCTGAAGGGCATCCAGCGCATCCACGTCCTGCGCGGCTCCAACGGCGTGATGGTGCTGGCCGGCGCGGGGGTGGGCGGCGGCTCGCTCGTCTACGCCAACACCCTCTACGAGCCGCTCGACCCGTTCTTCCGCGATCCCCAGTGGGCGCACATCACCGACTGGAAGGCCGAGCTCGCGCCCTACTACGACCAGGCCAGGCGGATGCTGGGCGTGGTGGGCAACCCCACCGTCACCGCCGCCGACGAGGTGATGAAGAAGGTCGCCGAGCGGATGGGCGTCGGCCACACCTTCCGTCTCGCCCCTGTCGGGGTGTTCTTCGGCGAGCCCGGCGTCGAGGTCGACGACCCCTACTTCGGCGGCGTGGGGCCGCGCCGGCGCGGCTGCACCGAATGCGGCGAGTGCATGACCGGCTGCCGCCACGGCGCCAAGAACATGCTGATCAAGAACTACCTCTACCTGGCCGAGAAGGCCGGGGCGAAGGTCCACCCGGAGACCACCGTGACGGGCGTGCGGCCGATCGAGGGCGGCTACGAGATCACGGTGAGGCGTACGGGCCCGTTCGGCCCCACCCGCACGCTGACCGCCGGCCAGGTGGTCTTCGCCGCCGGAACGTACGGCACGCAGCACCTGCTCCACCGGCTCAGGGCGACCACGCTCCCGCGGATCTCGCCCCGGCTCGGCGCGCTGACCCGGACGAACTCCGAGGCCCTGCTCGGCTTCGAACGCCTCACCACCAAGGGAACCAAACTCAACCGGGGCGTGGCGATCACCTCGTCGATCCATCCGGACGCCGAGACGCACATCGAGCCGGTCCGGTACGGCGACGGCTCCAACGCCATGGGGCTGCTGCGCACGCTGCTCGTGGACGGCGGCGGGCGGGCGCCGCGCTGGCTCAAGTTCCTCGGCGCGGCCGTGCGGCGGCCGCACCTGCTGCCCCGGCTGTTCAACCACCGCAGGTGGTCGGAGCGCACGGTCATCGCCCTGGTCATGCAGGCCAAGGACAACTCGATCACGCTCTCGCTGAAGAGCGGGAAGCTGCGGGCGGGCCCCGGCCACGGCGAGCCCAACCCCACCTGGATCCCCGCCGGGCACGAGGCCGTCCGCCTGGCGGCAGAGGAGATCGGCGGCCTTCCCGGCGGCTCCTGGCTCGACCTGTTCGACATCCCGGCGACCGCGCACTTCCTCGGCGGCTGCGCGATCGGCGACTCGCCCGAGACCGGGGTCATCGACCCCTACCATCGGGTCTACGGCTACGAGGGCCTGCACATCGTGGACGGCTCGGCCGTGTCGGCCAACCTCGGCGTCAACCCCTCGCTCACGATCACGGCGCAGGCCGAGCGCGCGATGGCGCTGTGGCCGAACAAGGGCGAGCCGGACCCGCGCCCCGCCCTCGGCGCGGCGTACGTGCGGCTCGGGCCGGTCGCGCCCGTGCGGCCGGTGGTCCCCGCGTCGGCGCCGGGCGCGCTGCGCCTGCCGATCGTGGGCGTCACGTCAGGGGGGACGGCAGCGGACGGCGGTGCACCACGTCGAGACGGGACACCGCGCGGGTGAGCGCCACGTAGAGCCTGCCCAGCCCGCGCTGCTCGGCCGCGACGATCTCGGCGGGCTCGGCCAGCACGACGTGGTCGTACTCCAGGCCCTTGCACAGGGTGGCGGGCACCACGGAGATCCGCACGGACGGGTCGGGCGTGAGGCCGCCGGCGACGGTCAGGCCGGCGTTCGTGAGCGCCGCGCGCAGGCGGGCGGCCGACGCGTCGGCGGCGATGACGCCGATCGAGCCCTCGTGGCCGAGCGCCTCGACCACCGCCGCCACGACCGCCGGGTCGCCCCCGCGCAGCACGCGCAACCGCCCGTCCCTCCGGAAGGACCGGGAGGGCGGCACGTCGACCGGGAGCTCGGCCAGCAGGCGGTTGGCGAGCTCGACGACGGCGGCGGGCGTGCGGAAACCGGTGGTGAGCGCCATGACCTTGGCCTCCGGCTTGCCCAGGTGGGCCATCTGCTCGTCCCAGTCGCGGGCGGCCCACGGGGTCGTGCCCTGCGCCAGGTCGCCGAGCACGGTGAGCGAGCCGTGCTCGCTGCGCCGGGCGACGGCCCTGCACTGCATCGGCGACAGGTCCTGCGCCTCGTCGACGATCACGTGGCCGTATCCCCGCGGACGCTCGATCAGGCCCGCGAGCTCGTCGAGCAGGATCAGGTCGGCGGCCGTCCAGGAGGCGCTCCGGTGGGTGCGCGGCGGTCTCGCCCAGATGATCGCCGCCCGCTCGGCCGCCGTGAGCACGCCCTCGGCGGCCTGCGAGCAGTCACTGAGCAGCTCGAACAGCACCTCCTCGGGGCGTACGGCCGGCCAGCAGGCGTCCACGGCGGCGGTGACGGTTCGGGCGGTCCGGCGCGTCCACGCCGTGTCGATCGTCCGGCCGCGGGCCTCCGCCCGGCTCCGCACGAGCGACGCCACGCGGGCGATGACGCGCTCGCGGCCCACGCCGTACGACATCGCCTCGCGCCGGGTCTCCTCGACCACGCGGCGCAGCTCGTCCCGCGAGACCCGCCAGCGGAAGGAATCGTCGGCCACCGCGAGCGGCTCTGCGGGCTCGCGGACCCGCCCGTAGAGCGCCCTGCGCAGCACCTCGGCCATGCGCACGTCGTGCTTGACGACCGCCGCGTCCGTGCCGTCGGTCCCCTTGACCGGGACCCGGGCGAGGAGCGCGTCGAGCGTGGTCTGCTCGACGTCGACCTCGCCCAGGGCCGGCAGCACCGCGGAGATGTAACCGAGGAAGGCCGGGTTCGGGCCGAGCACGAGCACGCCGCCGCGCGACAGCCGCTTGCGGTGGGCGTAGAGCAGATAGGCGGCGCGGTGCAGGCCGACCGCGGTCTTGCCGGTGCCCGGCCCGCCCTGCACGCACAGGGACTCCTCCAGGTCGGCGCGGACCAGGTCGTCCTGCTCCGGCTGGATGGTGGCGACGATGTCGCGCATCGGCCCGACCCGGGGGCGTTCGATCTCGGCCGTCAGGATGCGGCCCGCGCCGCCGAGATCCACCGCGCGATCCGGCCCGCGATCGAGGTGCTCGTCCTCGAAGCCGGTCAGCTCGCCGCCGGCCCAGCCGAAGCGCCGCCGTACGGCCACGCCCTGCGGGTCACGGGCCGAGGCCTTATAGAACGTCCGCGAGACCGGCGCCCTCCAGTCGATCACCAGGGGCGAGCCGCCGCCGTCGGCGGAGACGTGGCGGCGGCCGATGTGGTAGCGCCGCCCGGCGTGCTCGCCCGCGTCCGGGCCGAAGTCGAGGCGTCCGAAGAACGGGGGCCCTCCGTCGTCCTCGTTCAGCTCCTTCGCGAGGCTTTTCAGGTGGCGGCCCAGCCGCTCGGCGCTGTAGCGGTCACCCGCCACGGTCTCTCCGATCACCACGTTGTGCCGGGCGCCGTCCAGCATCCGGCGCAGACCCTCCTTGCAGCGTTCGACGTACGCCTGCTCCTCCTCCAGCGGGGTCATCCGCCGTCTCCTTCCCCCGGATTCCGTAGGGGCATGGAACAGCAACTCGGTTAAAAATGCAACTGGGTTAAATTTTGTGGCGATGCTGCTAGCCTGTGGGCATGGTCGAGGGGCTGCGGACGCGGAAGAAGGAGCGGACCCGCCAGGCCATTTCCGAGGTCGCGATCGCGATGTTCCTGGAACACGGCTTCGACCGGGTGGGCGTGGCCGAGATCGCGGCCGCGGCGGAGGTCTCCAAGCCCACGCTGTTCCGGTATTTCCCCTCCAAGGAGGATCTGGTCCTGCACCGGATCGCCGACCACAGGGGAGAGGCCGCGGCCGTGGTGCGCGCCCGCCCGGCCGGGCGGACCCCGCTCGACGCGCTGCACGACGCCTTCATGACCGGACTCGACGCCCGCGAGCCGACCACCGGGCTGTGCGACCACCCGGCGGTGATGGCCTACCACCGTCTCGTGTTCGACACCCCCAGCCTGGCGTCCCGCGTGGCCGAGTACGCCGCGGCGGAGACGGAGGCGCTGGCGCAGGCGTTGAGCGAGGCGATGGACGCCGCTCCCCGCGCTCCCGGAAGCACGTCCGGTCCCGGACCGCGCCTGACCTCGCGCCTGGTGGCCGCGCAGTACGTCGCCGTCCGGCAGATCCTGGCCAGGGACAACTATGCGGCGCTGGCGTCCGGCCGGACGGCCGGCGAGGTGTACGGCGAGGCCGTCGCCGCCGCCGGCACCGCCTTCGAACTGCTACGGCACGGCGCGCGGGCGCACGGTCTGTGACCCATCGTCAAGATCGCTGAGGCGGTCTACGCTCGACGAGTGCAGACCGAGGGTCCCAGCAGGACCGCGCTCCACGCGGCGGCGGCGCGCGCCGCCCACCTGATCGTCGACGGGGAGCCGGTCGTCTTCCGCGACCCGTTGGCGTACGCCCTGCTGGGCGAGTGCGCCGAGGACTACGTGCGCCCGCACCGCGAGGCGGCCGGTCACCCCGTCCTCGCCGGGCTGCGCGCGGCCGTCGTCACCCGAGGCCGCTACACCGAGGACCGCCTGGCCGGCGCCGTACGGCGGGGCGTCCGCCAGTACGTGATCCTCGGCGCGGGGCTCGACACCTACGCCTGCAGGTCGGCCCCCGGTCCCGTGGAGGTCTTCGAGGTGGACCACCCGGGCACCCAGCGCTGGAAACGGGAGGCGATGGCGCGCGCGGGCATTGCGGCGCCGCCCCGCCTCACGTACGTCCCCGCGGACATGGAAGCCGGGCAGTGCCCCGTCGACCGGCTCGTGGCGCACGGGTTCGACCTCGCCCGCCCGGCGTTCGCGAGCTGGCTCGGCGTGACCGTCTACCTCACCCGCGAGGCCGTCGCGCGTACGCTCGCCGGGCTCGGCCGCCTCGCCCCCGGCAGCGAGATCGTCATGGACCACCTGCTGCCCGAGTCCCTGCGCGGCCCGCGTGCCACGGCGTACGCCGAGACCCTGATGCCGCTGGTGGCGGAGGGCGGCGAGCCCTGGCTGACGTTCCTCGGCCCGCGAGAGGCGGCGGACCTGCTGGAGGAGCACGGCTTCGAGGTGGTCGAGCAGGCGCCGGAGGGCGAGGCCGCCGGCCCCGCCCTCCGGGAGCGTGCGGACGCCCTGGCCGTCAGCGGGATCTCGGTGATCACCCACGCCCGCCGGAGGGCCTGACGGGTTCGCAGTCACGACCGCCGTCCTCGCCCGGGCGGACAGCGTCACCGCGCCGATAGACTGGCGTTACCGCCTCGCTGCCTTCATGGGGGTCCTTTCCAGTGTCTGAGTTCGACACGGTCCTCGTCGTGGACTTCGGCGCGCAGTACGCGCAGCTGATCGCGCGACGGGTGCGTGAGTGCCACGTCTACTCCGAGATCGTCCCGTCGTCGATGCCGGTGTCGGAGATGCTGGCCAGGAAGCCCAAGGCGATCATCCTGTCCGGCGGCCCCTCGTCGGTGTACGCCGAGGGCGCCCCGCCGGTGCCCGACGGCCTGTTCGAGACCGGCGTGCCGACCTTCGGCATCTGCTACGGCTTCCAGGCCATGGCCCGGGCGCTCGGGGGCGAGGTCGCCAGGACCGACTCCGCCGAGTTCGGCGGGACCGCGCTCAAGGTCCTCCAGGAGGGTCTGCTGTTCGCCGGCCTGCCCGCCGCGCAGACCGTCTGGATGTCGCACGGCGACTCCGTGGTCGGCGCCCCCGCCGGCTTCGCCGTCACCGCGGCCACCGACGCCACGCCGGTCGCCGCGATGGAGGACCCCTCGCGCGGCCTCTACGGCGTGCAGTTCCACCCCGAGGTGCTCCACTCCGAGCACGGGCAGCAGGTGCTCAAGCACTTCCTGGAGGCGGCCGGCTGCCGCCCGTCGTGGACCATGCTCAACATCGTCGAGGACGCCGTGGAGGCCGTGCGCGCCCAGGTGGGCGACGGCCGGGCGATCTGCGCGCTGTCGGGCGGCGTCGACTCCGCCGTCGCCGCCGCGATTGTCCAGCGGGCCATCGGCGACCGGCTGACCTGCGTCTTCGTCGACCACGGACTGCTGCGCAAGGGCGAGGCCGAGCAGGTCGAGCGCGACTTCGTCGAGGTGACCGGCGTCAAGCTGCGCGTCGTGGACGCCTCGGAGCGCTTCCTCAAGGCGCTGTCGGGCGTCACCGACCCGGAGGAGAAGCGCAAGATCATCGGACGCGAGTTCATCCGGGTCTTCGAGGACGAGCAGCGCGCGATCCTCGCCGACGGGCCGGTGGACTTCCTCGTGCAGGGCACCCTCTACCCCGACGTGGTCGAGTCCGGCGGCGGCACCGGCACCGCGAACATCAAGTCGCACCACAACGTGGGCGGGCTGCCCGAGGACCTCAAATTCGAACTGGTCGAGCCGCTGCGCACCCTGTTCAAGGACGAGGTGCGGCGGGCCGGCGAGGAGCTGGGCCTGCCCGCGGCGATGGTCTGGCGCCAGCCGTTCCCCGGGCCCGGCCTCGGCATCCGGATCATCGGCGAGGTCACCCGCGAGCGCCTCGACCTGCTGCGCGAGGCCGACGCCATCGCCCGAGAGGAGCTCACCCGCGCCGGTCTCGACCGCGACATCTGGCAGTGCCCGGTCGTGCTGCTCGCCGACGTCCGCTCGGTCGGCGTGCAGGGCGACGGCCGCACCTACGGCCACCCGGTCGTCCTGCGGCCGGTGACCTCCGAGGACGCCATGACCGCCGACTGGGCGCGGGTGCCGTACGACGTGCTGTCGCGCATCTCCACCCGCATCACCAACGAGGTCCGCGAGGTCAACCGGGTGGTCCTCGACGTGACGAGCAAGCCGCCGGGCACCATCGAGTGGGAGTGATCCGGGATCGATGAGCCGGGATCAATCGGAATGATCCCGGCCGCGCTGGATAGGGTAGCGCGGTGATTGCCACTCAGCCCGTCACCGCTTCGTCAAGCGCCAAGGCCGCCAGGCTCGCCTGGCTCGACGCTCTGCGGGGAATCGGCGCGATGGCGGTGGTCGCCGAGCACGCGTTGCCCTGGCTCATGCCGTCGCTGCGCCCCTACTGGTTCAGCCTCGGCATGTACGGCGTGCTGGTCTTCTTCCTGGTCAGCGGGTACATCATCCCCGCGTCCCTGGAGAACAGGGGCGACGTCGGAGCGTTCTGGGTGAGCCGGGTGTTCCGGCTGTACCCGCTCTACCTGCTGGTGATCGCCGTCGTGCTCGTCATGGCGTTCTGGGTTCCGGTGCGCCAGGAGGTTCCCCGGCACCCGTCGGCCGTGGCCGCGCACGTGAGCATGCTGCTCGACGTCGTCCACACCGGCGCCCTGGCCGACCCGATGTGGACGCTGTCGTACGAGATGGTGTTCTACCTGCTGGTGACCGCGCTGTTCGTGGGCGGGGCGCACCGGCGCAGCGGGACGCTGGCGATCGCCTTCGGCGTCGTGGCGGTCGCCGCCGGGCTGGTGCTGTCGGCGCCGCTGCTGCCGGGGCCGTGGCCCGCCGTCGCCGCCTGCGTGCTGTTCCTCGCGGGGCTGGCCTGCCTGATCACCGGCCGGTTCCGCACGGTCGCGGCGTACGCGCTGGGCCTGATGGCGCTGGTGCTGCTCGTGTTCGGCAGCTTCGTGCCGTGGTTCGGGGCGGCCATCCTCGCGGTGATGTTCACCGGCACGGCCCTGTACCGCTGGGAGCGGGGCACGGGCGGGCTCGGCCCGGTCGTGGCCGCGGCGGCCCTGGTGGCCGCCGCGCCGGTGTGGTCGATCCAGGCGGGCTGGTGGTGGGTGCAGCCCGACGTGTGGATCACCACGATCGTCCTCGCCGCCGGGACGTTCGCGCTCGGCATGGCGCTGCGCGGGCGGCGCGTGCCCGGCGTGCTGACCTGGCTCGGCCTGATCAGCTACTCGGTCTACCTGGTGCACCACCCGCTGCTCAAGTATCTGAACGCGCTCTCCGGCGACCTGCGGTCGCTCACGCCCACCGGCCAGGCGGCCGTCGCGCTCGGCTACCTCGTGGCGCTGTTCACGCTGAGCTGGCTGACCTACCGCTTCGTGGAGGCGCCGGCCCAGGCGCTGGGACGCAGGATCAGTGGACGTCGGTCGTCGGCTCCATCCCCGACCGGTCGGGATATACCTGTCCCGGGGTGAGCTCCTGGCCCTCCAGCAGGGTGGACACCGTTACGAAGCTGTAGCCCTCCGCGGTCAGCGTCTGGAGCACCTCGGGCATCGACTGCACGGTCTCCTTGACGGTCTCGTGCATCAGCACGACCTCACCCTCTCCGGCCACGTCCAGGGCCCGGTTGGTGAGAAGGTCCACGTGCCGGTAGTCCTTGATGTAGTCCTTCGTGGCGGACGTGCCGGGCACCTGGATGAGCCCGAACTTGGCGGTGATCTCCTCCACGCCGCCGTTGCGCAGCCCGCCGGGCGCGCGGAAGAGCTTCGGCGCCTTGCCCGTCGTCTTCTGGATCAGCCGCTGGGTGTCGCCGATCTTCTTGTTGATCTGGGCGTACGTCAGCTCGGTCAGGTAGCTGGCATCCCACGAGTGGTTGCCGATCTCGTGGCCCGACTTGGCGATCTGCTGAGTGAGCTTCGGGTGCTTCTTCACCTCCGTCCCGATGACGAAGAACGTCGCCTTCGCCTTGTAGGTGGCGAGGGTCTTCAGCAGGGTCTGCAGGTACGGCCCGGGACCGTCGTCGAAGGTCAGGGCGATGCATTTGTGGGTCGCGCAGTACGGTTCATCGGTCCCGCGAGCCTGCGCAGGGGTGGCGGCGGCCGCGGTGAGGGCGCACGCGACGGCCAGAGGGATGAGACGACGTACAGCCATGGGGTACTCCTCGGGGGGATCTATAACGCGGCATCGTAACGTGCTCCGGGTCACTTCCTCCTCTTCAGTCCGGTTTCGTATCGACCGGAAACCTTCGTCCACCTGGGACGGGAGCGATTAAACCTTCGGCCAAGGAAGGGACTAAGGCTGCCTCCGCGCGAGCGGGGTTCGCGATGCTGGGCCGGTCGGAAGAGGAACCGGGCAGCGTGAGGAGGGCGGGTGACGCGAACCGCCACCCGGTCGGCGTGGGGGACGTGGATCGGGTTCGAGTCCTGTCCCACGCTGCTCGGCCGCCTCGTCGAGGGCTTCGCCGGTCCCTGGACCCCGCTGGAGGACGTTCCCGTCCCCGACATCCCGGCCGTTCCGGCAGGCGACGCGGACCCGGGCCGGGACGCCACACGAGACGCGGCGCCGGACGGAGCCGGCGCGATCGGATGCGTCGTGCTCGCGGCGCGGTCCCCGGCCGACCTGCGCAGGGCGGTGCCGCTGCGCGGCCTGCTGCCGACGGCGACGCGGGTGCGCCTCGCCGTCGCCGACGTGCCGCCCTGGGCGGCACAGCCGCTGCCGGTCGCCGCGCCGGGCGCCTGCTGGCGGCACCTGACCGAGATGCGGGTCGCCCGCCGGGGCCGCGGCTGGCACCTGGACGCCGCCTTCACCGAGCCGGTTCCGGCCGGCGACGTCGTGGCCCACGTCGCGAACGGCCTGTTCGGCGGATGTGAGGCGGCCACTCCCGTCGCGGGACTGGAGGGCGGCGGCACGGCCGACTGGCGGCCCGGCGACCCCAACGTGACGGTGTCGCCGCCCGGCGGGCCGGTGCCGGAGCGCCGCGACGCCCCGGGCTGCGACCTGCCGCTGCGACGGGCGGAGGCGGACGGCCCTGTGGTCGCCGGCCCTGTGGTCGCCGGTGCTGTGGTCGCCGGGCCTGTGGTCGCGGGTCTGCCGCCGCTGGACGAGGCCGTGGTCAACCCCATCGGATTCCGGCAGCATCCCGCGCAGGCGATGGCGGCGCTCGCCGCGCACCGGGACGGATTCGTCGTCACCCTCGGCGGGAACAGGCTCATGCGGCTTCCGGCCTGCGGGCGGGTGACGGACGTGGACGTCGCCCGCCTGCGGGACGTGCGGGGCATCGAGGTGCCGGCGTTCGACGGGCGGGCGAGTGAAGTCGCCCGGGTCGTGGCCGCTCTCTCGGCCGCCGGGATCCCGGTGGTCGCCGCGCCCGATCCCGCCCGCGACCGGGCGCTGGGCCCCGCCCTCGCCGCCGCGGTCGCTGCCGTGACCGGGGAGGCGCTCGCCTCCGACCTGCGCCGCGAGGAGCTGAGCATCCGGCTGCGCAGGGCCGCGCTGCGCGAGCACGGCGCCGCCACCCGCTGGCGGCGTCTGGCCCTGGCCGTCGGCCTGCCGGGGCCGCCGGAGCCGCGGGTCTCGATCCTGCTGTGCACGCGCCGCCCGGAGATGGTGCCGTTCGCGGTCGAGCAGATGGAGCGCCAGCGCGGCGTGACCACCGAGCTGATCGTGGGGCTGCACGGCTTCACCGCACGGGAGGCGGCGACGCCCCGCACGCGGCTGCCGGTCACCGTGATCGAGGCCCCCGCCGCGACGCCGTTCGGCGAGGTCCTGAACCGGATGGCGGCCGTCGCCTCCGGGTCGTACCTCGCCAAGGTGGACGACGACGACTGGTATGGGCCCGACCACCTCGCCGACCTCCTCCTCGCCCGCCGCTACAGCGGCGCCGACCTCGTCGGCTCGGCCGCGGAGTTCGTCTACCTGGAGTCGCTCGACGTGACGATCAGGAGGTGCATCGGCACCGAACGGTTCGCGCCGCTGGTGGCCGGGGGCACGATGCTGGTCACCCGGGCGGCGTTCGAGGCGGCCGGCGGCTTCCGGCCCCTTGCGAGGACGGTGGACGGCCAGTTGCTGCAGGCGGTGGAGGCCGTCGGCGGCCGGATCTACCGCACCCACGGCCTCGGCTACGTGCTGCGCCGCCGCAGCGCGTACGGCCACACCTGGCGCCAGCCCGTGCAGTCGTTCCTCGCGTCCTACCAGGAGCAGTGGCGCGGGCTGGTCTTCAACGAACTGATGGAGGACGGTGCCCGATGGCGGGCGGAGGTGAGGACGTGACGGGGGCTGCGCGCATCCCGCTCAACGACTACGGGGTGCTCGGAGAGCCGCCCGCGCCGGGGGAGTGGACCCCCACGCTCACGGTGAGCGTGGTGATCCCGGCGTACCGCGCGGAGCGCACGCTGCCGCTGACGCTGGCCAGCCTGGCCCGGCAGACCTACCCGGCCCACCTCATGGAGGTCGTGGTGGTGGACGACGGCGAGCGGCCCATGGAGCCGCCGGCCGGGTCGCCGGCAGTGTCATCATCCGGGCCGCTGCCCGAGCGGCTGCGGGTGGTCCGCCCGCGCGACGGGGCGTGGGGGAGGGCGAGCGCCTGCGCGGCGGGAGCCGAGGCGGCCGAGGGCGAGGTGATCCTCTACCTGGACGCCGACCTCGTGCTGTTCCCCGAGCACGTGGAGGCCCAGATGCGCTGGCACCACCTGGCCGACTACCTGGTCGTGCTCGGGCACCTGCGGTTCGTGCCCGGCCTCGACGAGGTCCCGGCGAGCGAGGTGCTCGCGGCCGTCGAGGCGGGTGCGGTGCCCAAGCTCTTCGCCGAGGAGGACGCCACGCCGCAGTGGACCGAGCGGCGCTGGGACCAGACCGACGACCTGCGGGCGGCCGGTTTCAGCGCGTTCTCCGTGATGGTCGGGGCCACCGCGTCGCTGCCCGCCCGCCTGCTGCGCGCCGCCGGAGGGCTGGACGCCTCGCTGGTCCTCGGCGAGGACACCGAGCTCGGCTACCGGCTGGCCCAGGCGGGAGCCGTGTTCGTGCCCGACCGCCGCAGCCGGTGCTGGCACCTCGGCCGGTCCACCGTCATGCGCCGCGAGCCCGACGTGAAGCGGCACAACTGGCCCCACCTCGCCGAGCGCGTCCCGAGCTTCCGCTGGCTGCGCAGGCACCCCCACCGCACCTACCTCGTGCCGTACGTCGAGGTCGTGGTCGAGGTGGGGGACGCGTCGTTCGAGGAGGTCAGGGCGACCGTCGACGCCGTGCTCGGCGGGCGGCTGCCCGACGTGCGGGTGACGGTCGTCGGGCCCTGGGGACGGCTCGGCGGCGGGCGGCGCGACCCGCTCGGCGACCCCGCGCTCGACCTGCGCCTGGTTCTCGCCTGCTACCAGGGCGAGCCGCGCGTGCGGTTCCGCGAGGCCGTGCCGGACGACTGCTTCCCCGTGCCGTTCCGCTTCCACTGCCCGCCCGGCTGGGTGCCGGCGCGCGGCACCATCGGATCGGTGGTCAAGCACGCCGACCGGCAGCGGCTCGGGATCGTCTCGCTCGCGCTGGACGAACGCGAGGACGGCCGCGTCGTGCACGCCCGGCTGGAGCGGACCGCCGCGATGAGCCGCGCCCGCCACTGCGCCGGACCGGAGGACGACCTCGGCGACCTCGTCCACGAGATGTACGGCACGGTGTGGGACGCGGGCGACAAATGGGGGTTCCTGCCCGCCGCGCTCGCCGTGAGCACCGCCCCGCCGGTGCCCGGCCGCGTCTGGACGGGCGCTTCCGGAGAGGCGGGCGCTCCCGGCGAAGCCGGGGCCGCGAGGGCGCTTCGCCGTCCCCGCCACCAGGGCCGCTCGGGTGCCCGGCCGCTGCGCCGCACCGCCCGGCTGCTCCGCAGGCGCCTGCGCGCGCTCGTGCGCCCGACCTGAGCCGCGCGTGTTTCCCGCTCACCATCGGGGCGCTCGCATCCGCCGGTCGTGCCGCAGGCGCGCGGGGACACAGCCCTCGTCGCTCGGAGTCGCTCGTTCCTCGCTCCCCGCTCGCTCCTCAGTCCAGACCGGCGGCGCGCCCCTCCGGATCGCTCGTGTCTCCGTCCGCCGCTTCGCCGACCCGAAGGACCGCCCGTGCCCCGCCTCAGTGTGATCATCCCGATCTACGACGTGGAACCGTACCTCGCCGGCTGCCTGGCCTCGGTCGCCGCGCAGACCTGGCAGGACATCGAGGTCGTCATGGTCGACGACGGCTCTCCCGACGGCAGCGCCGACATCGCCGCCGGCTTCGCGGCGCGCGACGGCAGGTTCCGGCTGGTCCGCCAGGCCAACGCGGGGCTCGGTGCGGCGCGCAACACGGGCGTGCGGCACGCCACCGGGGAGCACCTGATGTTCCTCGACAGCGACGACCTGCTGCCGGCGCACGCCCTCGAATGCCTCCTGGCGTCCCTGGAACGGTCGGGATCGGACCTCGCCACCGGCAACGTGCTGCGTCTCGACGGGCGCGGCGCCCGCCAGTCGGCCCTGCATCGGGCCGTCTTCGCCGACGCCGCCGCGGCCACCCACATCACCCGGACGCACGCGCTCCTGCGCGACCGCCTGGTCACCAACAAACTGTGGCGCCGCTCGTTCTGGGACGCCCACGGGTTCGCCTTCCCCGAAGGCGTGCTGTACGAGGACATCGCGGTGGCCCTGCGCGCCCACTTCCTGGCGAGGGCCGTGGACGTGCTGCCCACACCGGTCTACCTGTGGCGGCGGCGCGAGGACGGCGGCCGCTCGATCACGCAGGACAAGACACAGGCCGCGCATCTGCAGGACCGGTTCGCCGCCGTCACCGAGGTCCGCCGTTTCCTCAGCCGCCACAACCTCACCGCGCACATCCACGCCTGGGATCACGCCGTGCTCGACGGCGACCTCACGAACTTCCTCGACGTGCTCGACCAGGCCTCCCCGGCGTTCCGGGAGCGCTTCCTCGACCTCGCCGGCCTGTACCTGGAGGACGTGGCGCCCCCCGTGCTCGACGGGCTGCCCGCACTGCGGCGCCTGCAGTGGCATCTGGTGCGCCTGCGCCGCATGGCCGACCTGCTGGAGGTCCTGGCCTGGGACCAGGAGGTGAAACCCGACCGGCGGCTCGTCCGCAGGATGGGCGGCCACCACCTGAACGTGCCCCTCGCCCGCTCCGCCGGCCGGGCGATCCCGGCCGCCGTGACCAGGGCCAGGGACGAACTCGTCCCGCGTCACCGCATCGACGCGGTCCGCTGGGAGGACGGCGTGCTCGTGGTGGAGGGACGCGCGGCCCCGCCGTTCCTGCGCCCCACCCGGCGGGTCCACCAGCAGGTCTTCGCCGCCCTCGTCCACGAGCGGACCGGGCGGCGTGTCCGGGTGCCGGCCTCGGTCACCAGGGCCCGGGTGTCCACGAAGTCGAAGGAGCGCGACTGGGGCGGCTTCCGGCTCGCCATCGACCCCGCGGCGCTAATCAGGCCGGGCCGGCTCGGGCGGTGGCACGTCGAGCTGCGGGTGCTCCACCGGGGCGTCCTGCGGCGCGGACGGCTGACCGACCCGCGCGCCGACGCCTCGATCGTCGAGCAGACGGGATATCGCGCTGTGGGCCCCGATCACTACGTCGCCCCGCTGCTCGGGGAGACCGGCGTCCTCGTGCTGCGGGCCGAGCGGGAGACCGCCCGGGTCGTCACGCGAGAGATGCGGGACGGCCGTCTGCGCCTGGTGGGCCACGTCGTCAACGACCTCGGCCCGAGCCCGGTGCTCCAGGTCACCCGGCGCCCCGGAGGCGTCCCCCGCACCTGTCCCGTGAACGTCGACCGGCGTACGTTCGAGGCCGTCGTCGACCTGCATGACCTGCTGCCCGGGTCCAGGACCCCGCGGATCGCCGTGCCGGCGGAGGTCGCCGTGCCCGAGACGTGGTGGGAGGTCGAGGTGCGGGCCGCCGACGGCAGCGTGACGCCCGTGACCCTCGCCGAGGACGTGCCCACCGGCCGGTACGGCCTGGCCGGCCGGGAGATCGTCGTGACCCGCGACCGCACCGGCGGCCTGGTTCTGCGGGACCAGCCCGTCGCGGCGTACGCCGACCTCGCCGAGTGGCTGCCCGCGCGCCGAGGGGGAGGCGGCGAGCTGCTGATCGAGGGCGGTCTCGCGGTGCCGCACGAGATGTCGGCGCTGGTGGTGGCCGCCCTCGACCCCGTCACCCCCGTCGCCCGCAGCACCCACCGGCGCCGGGAGTGGCTGTTGCCGATCGAGGGAGCGGGAACCCGCTTCCGGGCGCGGCTGACGCCCGAGCAGGTCGGCTCGCCGGCCGGGCGGCTGCCGCTGCCGCGCGGCCGGTACGCCCTGGCGATCCGGGCACGCGCCGCCGGGGGAGAGTGGACGGACCTGCCGCTGGAGTTCGACACGGACGTGCCGGCGGCGCACCAGACGGCCCGCCGTACGTTCGGGATCGTCACGTCGGGTCCGGGCCGGGCCGTGCTGACCGTCAGCGGCGACCTGACCGCCGACGAGCGCGGCAAGAAGGCCCAGCGGGTGCTGCGCACGAGGACCTATCCCCAGATGAGGGACAGGCCGCTGCGGGACGCCGTCCTGTTCGACGGCGGCGCGGGCACCCGCTTCGGCGGCAGCCCGAGGGCGGTCTGCGAGGAACTGCGCCGCCGGGGGACCGACCTGCCGCTGCTGTGGAACGTGCGGGACGGCCAGGTCGCCCTGCCCGGCGACGTCGAACCGGTGCGCACCCTGGGACGGGAGCACTACGAGGCCCTCGCCCGGTGCCGCTACGTCGTCACCGACGCGCCGCTGCCGCCGTGGTTCGAGCGCAGGCCCGGCCAGGTGGTCGTGCAGACCTGGCAGCAGCCCGTGTACACGCCGAAGGACGCCGCCGGCGGGTGCGGAGCGGGTCAGTGGACCCATCTCGTCTCCGCGGGGCCGTGGTGGACCCCGCTGCTGCGGCGGGCCTTCGCCTTCGAGGCGGCGGCGCTGGAGACCGGCCTGCCCTGCGACGACCTGCTGATCGGGCCCGGCGCGGGGGAGCGCGCCGCCGAGGTGCGGCGCCGCCTCGGCCTGCCGGAGCGCGCCCACGTCCTGCTGTACGTCGCGGGGGAGCACGACACGCTCGACGCCGGGCGCCTGGCGGCGGGGCTGACCGGTGACCACGTTCTGCTGGTCCGCCACCCCGCGGGAGCCGGGACGGACGGCGTCCGCCTGTGGGACGTCAGCGGCCATCCGGACCCGCACGAGCTGTACCTCGCCGCCGACGTCCTGCTCGCCGGGGATGTGGCGGCGGTGTTCGACTTCGCCGTGACGGGACGCCCGGTGCTGCTGCACGCCGGTCGGCCGCGGGACCTGTGGCTCCTGCCCGAGGCGCCGGGGCCGGTGCTGCACGGTATCGCCGGGGGTGGCGCCGGGGGAGAGGACGAGGTGTTCGACGCGCTCGCGCACCTCGACGAGGTCGCGGACAAGCACAGGGACGCGTACGCCGCGTTCCTGGCGAGGTATCGCCCGATGGCCGACGGGCAGGCCGCCCGCCGGGTGGTGGACGCCCTGTTCGGCTGACCGCGCCGGAAGGCGGGTCAAGAGCTGCCCAAGCGAGCGTA
This sequence comes from Microbispora sp. NPDC046973, assembly GCF_040644495.1. Lineage (NCBI taxonomy): Bacteria > Bacillati > Actinomycetota > Actinomycetes > Streptosporangiales > Streptosporangiaceae > Microbispora > Microbispora sp. NPDC046973. Next base: position 114,084 of record NZ_JBEYWQ010000003.1, read on the forward strand.
AGGCAATGGGGATGGACCGGTGGCGCGCGGCCGTGCGTCGGCATCCTGACGGCGTGACGGAGTCTGCCAGGCTCTCGGTGGTCGTCCCCCTGCACGGCGGGGAGGAACACGCCGAGGAGTGCCTCGAATCCTTGCGCGACCAGACCCTGGACGACATGGAGGTGATCCTCGTCGGCCGGCCACGGGGTCTTCGCCCGCCCGACCACAGGTTCACGCTCATCACGCTCGGCGACGGCGGCGACGACCCCGGCACCGCGCGCAATGCGGGGGCGGCGTTCGCCACCGGGCGCTATCTCGCCTTCGCCGACCCCGGCTCGGTCGTCCCCGCGGACGCCTACCGCGCGCTGGTCGGCGCCCTCGACCACACCGGCTCCGACCTCGCCTGCGGCCGGATCCGCACCTGGACGCCGTACGCGCCGGGACACACGTCCTCCTCTCCCGCCGGTGCCCCGGATGCGAAAAGAGACCAGAAGGGCAGGGCGCGGCTGCGCACCCACATCACCCGGCATCCGAAGCTGCTGGACGACCCGCGGGCGGGCGGCACGGTGTTCCGCCGGGAGTTCTGGAACCGGCACGGGTTCGCCTTCCCCGCGGGCCTCGGCGAGGACTTCCCGGTGACGATTCCCGCGCACGTGCTGTCCACCTCGGCCGACGTGCTCGGCGACGTGGTCTGCCTCACGCGCGGGTCGCGGCCGCCGGCCGACCCGCTGCGCCGCCTGGAGGCGATGCTGCAGGTGTCGGACCTGCTCGGACGGCACGCGCCGCAGCTGCGCACGGCCTACGACCTGCGCCTGGCGGAGGGTCCCGATCTCGAAGCCGTCCTGGAGGCCGTACGCGACCGGGTTCCCGACCGGCTCGCCGAGGTCCTCGGCCGCCTGGGCCGCCTGGACCCCGGCGCGGTGGAACGGCTGCCGGTCCTCAGACGGCTCCAGATCCACTTCGCCGCGCACGGCATGACCGGCGAGCTGGCGGAGCTGCGGACGTTCGCCGCCTCGGAGATCAGGCACCGGGGCGTGCTCCGGCGGGGGCTGCGGTCCCGCCGCTGGTATCTCGACTACCCCTTCCGCCGCGACCCCCGGCTTTCGCGCTCGCTGTTCGACGCCACCCGCGACCTGCGGCTCGTCGCCTGTGTGGACGACGTACGCCACGCGGACGACAGGCTCGCCCTGACCGGTCACGCGTACATCGCCCACCTGGACAGCGGGCGCAGCGGGATCGAGCTGTGGCTGCAGCGCGGGGAGGAGCGGATCTCCCTGCCGGTGCGGCGCACCCGCAGGCCCGACGTGACCGCCGACTCCCGGCAGTCGGTCGCCTGCCACGACGACTCCGGCTTCGAGACCGTGATCGCCCTCGACGCGCTGCCCTCCGGCCGGTGGGCGTTGCACGCGCGCGTCCGGGCGCGGGGCGTGACCCGGGCGGGCCGGGCGGCCGGGGCCCCGGGCGAGCGCGTCTTCGACGCCGGGAACGTCCGTGTCTCCCTCACCCGCGACCACGGGCTGACGCTCGGCCCCCGCGCCGCCGGCGGCCCGCGTCCCGATCCCGATGGCGAAATAGGCGCCGTCCGGTGGACGGAGTCCGGCGAGCTGGTCCTGGAGGGGACGGGCCGGTGCCCGGCCGGCCGGATCGTCCTGGAGCGCGGCGCGGAGCGGCACTCCTGGCCGGTCCGCCAGGACGAGGAGACGTGGACGGTCACCGTCGGCAGGACGGCCGAGGGACTTCCGCTGCGCAGCGGGACCTGGCAGGTGCTCGCCTCGTCACCGGCGGGCGGGAACACGCGGGTGCGCCTGAGTGCGGCCCTGATCGCCGACCTCCCGAGGCCGCGGGTCACCGGGTTCCATGAGATCTCCGTCCGCACCTCGCGCGACGGCGACCTGAGCCTCGCGGTGCGCCCGGCGCTCGGCCCGCACGAGCGCGGGCCGTACGCGACGCGCAGGCGGCGGGCGGCGGCTCCCCGCAGGGTGACCCTGCGGAACGCGGCGGTGTTCGACAGTTACGGCGGGGGGCAGTACTCGTGCAATCCCCGGGCCGTCTCGGAGGAGCTGGCGCGCCGCCACCCCGATGTGGAGATCGTCTGGGTCACCAGGGACGGGCAGTTCGCCGTGCCGCCGGGCGTGCGCCTGGTCCTGTACGGCTCGCGCGAGCACGAGCAGGCGTTGCATACCAGCCGCTTCGTCGTGGCCAACCGGCGCACGCAGCCGGGGTGGTATCGCAAGCCGCGCGGGCAGACGGTCGTGCAGACCTGGCACGGCACGCCGCTGAAGCGCCTGGGGCTCGACCTGGAAGGCATGCCGTACGCGCAGCGGGTGCCGCGCGACGAACTGGCGCGGCAGGTGGCGACCTGGGACCTGCTGCTGTCGCCGAGCCCGTTCGCCACCTCCGCGCTGCGCGGCGCGTTCGGCTACGAGGGGGAGATCCTGGAGTCGGGCTACCCGCGCAACGACGTGCTGTTCGATCCCGGACGCGCCCGCGCGGCCCGGCGGCGGCTGGGCCTGCCCGGCGACCGGCGGGTCGTCCTGTACGCGCCGACGTGGCGGGACGACGACACCACCGGACGGCTCGCGCTGGACCCGGCCCGGGCGGCCGGGGCCCTCGGCGACGACGACGTGCTGCTCGTGCGGGCGCACTACCTGGTGGCGCGGGACTTGGCGATCCCGCACGGCGACCGCATCCGCGACGTCTCCGGATTCCCGGACATGGCGGATCTCCTGGCCGCCGCGGACGTGCTGGTCACCGACTACTCGTCGGCGATGTTCGACTTCGCGTGCACCGGCAGGCCCATGGTGTTCTTCGCGCACGACCTGGAGCGCTATCGCGACGAGGTGCGCGGCTTCTATTTCGACTTCGAGGCGGAGGCTCCCGGGCCCGTCCTCAGGACCGGCGACGACGTGCTCGACGTGCTGCGGTACGGCGACCTCGGGCAGTTCGCGGCGCGCTACGAGCGGTTCGCCCGCAGATACTGCCCCTGGGACGACGGGCACGCCTCGGCGCGCGTGGTCGCGCGCATGCGGCCATGAGCGGCGCGTCCCGGCAGGCCGCCGGTCGTCCGCCCCGCCGTGCGGCCGAAGCGCCGTCGCACCGCGTCGCGCCCGCGGCCTCCGCGGCGTGCCCGGCGGAGGCGCCCGAGCGGGCGGCCCGACTGGACCGGCCCGCTGTCGTAACCGTCGTGCCGGCCGTCCTCGCGCTGGCCGCCGGGTTGTGGGAGCTCGGCGGGCCGCCGCCGTGGCGGGACGAGGCGGCCACCGTCAGCGCGGTCGGCCGTACCCTTCCCCAGTTGGCGCATCTGCTGCAGTCGGTCGACGCGGTGCACGGTCTGTACTACGCGCTGATGCACGTCATCGCAGGGCTGTCCGGCACCGCCGAGGTGGCGCTGCGGATCCCGTCCGTCGTCGCGGGCGCGCTCGCCGCGGCCGGCACCGGTGCGATCGGCCGCGCGCTCGGCGCCCCCCGGGCGGGCCTGTACGGCGGCGTGCTGCTGGCCCTCATGCCAATCTTCTCCAGGTATGTCCAGGAGGCTCGGCCGTACCCGATGACGGCGGCGGCGGCCGTCGGCGTGACCCTGCTGTTCCTGCGCGTGATGCGGTCGCCCACGTCGGGGGTCCTGGCGGCGTACGCGATGGGGCTGACCGTGCTGGCCTACTTCAACCTGTTCGCCTTCCTGGTGGTGGGGGCGCACGGCGTCGCCGCGATCCTGTCGAGGGGACCGCTGCTCCGGTGGGCGTGCGCGGCGACGCCGGCGCTGGCCGCCGTGGCGCCGCTGGCCTGGCTCGGCTCCCGGCAGAGCGCGCAGGTGGGCTGGATCCCCCGGCCGGACGTGACCGATGTCGGCAGGCTGGCCGTCCAGCTGTTCGGCGACCTCGGAGGGGCGACGGGCCCCGGAGTCGCTCCGCTGACCTGGGCGCTCGCGCTCTTCGGCCTGGCATATGGCGTGGTCGTGGGCGTCCACCGGGCTCGCGCGGCCCGTCGCGCAGAAGAGTCCGCAGAAGAGTCCGCAGAAAAGCCCGCCGAGACGCCCGGCGAGACGCCCGCCGAAGAGCATGCCGAGACGCCCGCCGCGCTCGCGCGGCTGACGCTGCCGTGGCTGCTCGTGCCCGCGCTGGTGCTGCTCGCGGCCTCCTGGACGGCCCATCCCGTGTACGTGTTTCGCTATGTCTTCTGCTGCGTCCCCGCGGCGGCGCTGCTCGCCGGGGCGGGCCTGGCCGCGCTGCCCCCCGGCCTCGCCGCCGCCGTGCTGGCCGCCTGGCTCGGCCTGTCGGTTCCCGGGCAGCTCGCCACCCGGGGGCCGGACGGCAGGCAGGACGATCCACGGCCGGTCATGGCGCTGCTCGCGGCCGAGGCGAAGCCGGGCGACGGGGTGCTGTTCGTCCCCGCCAAGGTCAGGAAATACGAAGCGGTCTACCCGTCGGTCTTCGGCAGGCTCCGCGACGTGGCGCTGGCCCGCTCACCCGAGAAAGACGGCAGCTTCCCTGGCCGTGAGGTGAGCACCCGGGTGCTCGCCGCCCGGCTCGAAGGGCTGCGCACGCTCTGGGTCGTCGGCCACACGGGCAAGAACGCGATGCCCGCCCGCAGACGCGCCCTGGTCGCCCGTTCGTTCGCCCCGGCCGGCCGCTGGACCTTCCGCGGCCTGTTCGTGGACAGGTACGACCTGCGGCAGGATCACCGCTCGAACGGCGCCGGGGTGGGGAAGTAGGCCTCGAGGAACCGCGCCAGCAGCGCGTCCTGATCGATGGTCGTGGGGGCGGTGTCGTTGAGGCAGAACACGTCGTGCCTGCGCCTGGCGAGCATGCGGCGCAGCTTGGCCGGCGTCTTCGGCAGCGACAGGTCCACATAGGTGTAGTCGACCGTGCCGGGGACCGCCCGCCCGCTCAGGTAGCCGTAGTAGTGCGCCAGCGAGGACACCACCGAGATGTCCCGCGACGTGCGGAACCTGCTGCGGGCGGTCGCCGCGAACTCCGCCGCGAAACGCCCCTCCAGCTCGTACATCAGCGACCGGCGCAGCGCGTACGGCACGTGCTTGAGCTTCTGCGTGATCGTGCGGCCGGTCAGGTTCTCCAGGATGCGGCGGTTGTTCATGCCCGCGGCGTGGACCGGGGACTCCTCGGTCTCCGGCAGGCCGAAGGGCACGTGGACGGTGCTGGGGAAGAAGCGGGTGATCCCGTTGCCCTCGAAGAACGTCCGGGGAGGCAGCGGCCGGCCCAGGAAGAAGTCGTCGTTGAAATACAGGAAGTGCTCGCTGAGCCCGTCGATGTGGTGCAGCTGCGTCTCGATGGCGTGGGAGTTGAAGACCGGCAGCACCGACGGGTCGGTGAAGATCTCCTTGTGGTCGACCACGGCGACCATCGGGTGGGTGGTGTCGAGCCACGGCGGCGTCTGGCCGTCGGTGACGATCCAGATCCGGTTGATCCAGGGTGCGTACATCAGCAGGGAGCGCAGCGAGTAACGCAGCTCGTCCCTGCTGGTGAACCGTGCCTCCGTGGTCGCCATCTCGCTCGGCGGGGCGCCGGTGCGCAGGGCCTCGTCGCGCTCGGCCTGCTCGCGGCGCGCCCGCCAGGACGGGTCGGCGCCGTCCACCCAGGTGTAGACGGCGTCGATCGGGAAGTCGATGTCGTCAAGCAGCCGCCGGACGAACTCGGGCCGGGTGCGGTAGGCGCGGGCCCGGCGGGCGGCGCACGCCAGCGGCGTGAACAGCTCCTCGCCGCCGTCCACGGCGGGACCGTCGGCGGGGACGCGGTCGCAGGCGGGATTCGGCCTCGGGGCGACCAGTTCGTCGCCCTCCCGGGCCCAGAACTCCAGGTCGCACCCGTTCTCCGGGCCGAGCGTCAGCGTGCGCGAGGGGCTGGCGAAATACATGGCCAGTCGCACGACCTTGGCGTCGCCGAGCAGCGCCGCCGCCCGCCGCACCGGGCGCATCCGGCCCGCGTCCGCCGGGCGCGCCCGCGCCCCCTGCCTGCCGTACGGCTGCCGCGCCGCGAACAGCGGATGACTGCCGGCCGCGAGCGCGGCGAGCGCGCGTGTGCGGTCGTCCTCGGGCACGGCGACGACCGGCGGCCGGTTGGGCAGCGGGCGCACGCAGAAGTACGGCACGTTCGCCTCGGCCAGCAGGGCGCACACCACGTCCAGCGTCTCGCGCTGGGCCTGGAGCGGACCCGCGTCCGCGCGGATGAGCGCGGCCCGCGGCGCGGGCTCCCACGACGGCAGCCGCCCCTGCAGCCGCCGGTACAACGTGACAACGGGCATGGTCTCCCCCTCGAACACGGACTGTAACCGATCGGCGACCGGATTGGCGGATGGTTTACGTAGATGGGGGAGAGGGTCAAGAACCGGCAATGAGATGCCCTGCCTGTTACAGAAGAGCAGGCCAACGGCTACCGCTTGTAGTCATTCTTGCCTGCATGGGGGGCTTCACGCTGGACGACATACTCGCGACGCGCAAGCCGAGAGACTCGTGGTGGACCGTCTTCATGGTCGATCCGCTCGCCTGCCGGCTCGCGCTGCTCGTGGCCAATCACACCTCGATCACGCCGAACGGGCTGACCAGACTGTCCATGCTGATCGGCTTCGCCTCGGCGGCCGCCTTCGCGGAGGGCATGCTCGTCGCCGGTGCGGCGCTGTTCTATCTGAGTTTCACGGTCGACTGCATGGACGGGAAGATCGCGAGGCTCAAGGGCACGGGGACGCCCTTCGGCCTGTGGCTCGACTACGTCGGCGACCGGGTGCGGGTGGTCTGCTGCGCCTTCGGGTGGGGATTCGGGGAGTACACCCGCACGGGCGACACGGACGTGGTGCTCGCCGCCGTCGGGGTCGTCGTGCTCGACCTGTTCCGCTACATCAACGGCCCGCAGCTCAAGCGGGTCAAGGACGCCACCCGCGCGCTGCTCGAGGCGCGCATGGACGGCCAGTTCGTCCTCGCCGAGAGCGTCCTGCGCGCCAGGCCGCGGACCGAGCTGGGGCAGGCCGCCGCGGAGTTCGGCCAGGTCGCCGCCGCCGACGACGGTGCCGCGGTGGTCGACCTGCAGAAGGCGTTCCACGCCCGCTTCCCCTGGTATGACCGATTCCGCGTCTTCCTGGTGCGGCACCGGGTGCGCACCCACGTGGTGAGCGGCATCGAGTTCCACGCCGCGGTCTTCGTCGTGGGCCCGCTGTTCGGTCCCAAGGCCCTGGTGCCGGTCTCGGTCGTGGCCGGCTCGCTGCTGCTGGCGTTCGAGATGAGCCTCGTCTACCGCGTCTGGCTGGCGGCGCGCCAGGTGCCCCGCAGTGCCGCCGAGAAACAGAAGATCCTTGTCTGACCGGCCGTCTCGGCCGGATCCGCACGTTCGTACGGCGCGACGCCGTAGGACCCGCGTCACGAGCCGCGCCCGGGGGAGGGCGGCGGCCTGACGTCTGGCAACTTCACCACGGGGGATGGAACTCATGCATTCGGACAGACCTGTCTTCGTCGTCGGCTGCCCACGCTCCGGCACCACCATGCTGCAGCTCATGCTGCACTCGCACCCGCGCATCGCGGTCCCGCCGGAGACGCGGTTCCTCGTCCCGGCCTACTTCTCCCGCCGGGCGTACGGCGACATGCGGCTTGCGGACAACAGGCGCAGGCTGGCGACCTGGATCGCCGAGGGCAGGACCACGAAGTTCCACGAGCTCGGGCTGAGCGGCCCCGACTTCGTCCAGGCGGCCATGCTCGGCCCGGGCAGCTTCGGCTCGGTCATCGGCATGGTCTTCAAGTGCTACGCCGAGCGCTTCGGTAAGCCGCGCTGGGGCGACAAGCGGCCCAGCTACTACCGGCACGTCGAGATGCTGATGCGGATGTTCCCCGACGCGCAGTTCGTCCACCTCGTCAGGGACGGCCGCGACTGCGTGGCCTCGCTCAAGCAGATGCCCTGGTACAAGGCGGACGCCGTGCACGCCATGGCCAACTGGGCCGAGGCCGTCGACTTCGGCCGCAGGCACGCGCGCAAGCTGCCGGCCGACAGCTTCTACGAGCTGCGGTACGAGGACCTCACCTCCGACCCGGAGACCGAGCTGAAGAAGCTGTGCGTGTTCCTCGGCGAGGACTACGACCCGGCGATGTGCGATCCGCGCGACATGGCCGAGCTGGCCGTGCCCAAGCACAAGGTGTGGCACAGCAACACGCACGAGGAGGTGACCACCGCCCACTCGGGCAAGTGGGCCTCCCGGCTGGAGCCCTGGGAGATCTCGCTGTGCGAGGAGGTGCTCGGCGAGCGGCTCGCCGCGTACGGCTACGAGCTGAGCGGCGCGCGCAAGCCCGACCGCGAGCACGTCGCCGCGTTCAAGGCGGCGGCGGCCAAGCGGCGCGCGGCGCGGCTGCGCAAGTACAACCGCGACCGGCTCACCCGGCTGCGCGAGCCCGGTCCGATCGCCGCGCTGCTGACCGAGGGCCAGCGGCGGCTCGCCGGCCTGCCCCAGCAGCGCTCCTACGAACTGCTCCCCCGCTGACATTCCCTCTCGGGCGGCTCAGGCGCCCGGCGGGGGGCCGACCGACGACCGCACGACGAGGCGTGAGCGGAGCGTGTGCGTCTCGCGGCCGGCCTCGGCCCCCTGCACGATGTCGAGCAGCACCTCGGCCGCCTTGGCGCCGAGCTCGTGCACCGGCTGCGCGATCATCGTCAGCGGCGGATCCATGACCGCCGCCCAGGCGCTGTCGTCGAACCCGATGAGCGCGACGTCGCGCGGATAGGCGAGCCCGGCGGCCCGCAGAGCCCGCAGGGCCCCCGTCACCGCCTCGGTCTCCGTGCAGAACAGCGCCGTGATGCGGTCGGGCAGGGCGAGCATGCGCGCGACCTCCTGGGTCGCCCGCTCCTCGACCTTGCGCCCGACCATCACCAGCTCGGGGTCGAAGGGGATCCGCGCGTCGTCGAGCGCGTCGAGGTAGCCTCGCAGGCGCTCGCCGTCGGTCCACAGGTTGCGGGACGCCGCCGCCAGCAGCTCGCGGCGGGTCGCGGGCGGCTGCGCCATGTGCGGTCCCCACACGAAGCCGATCCGCCGGTGGCCCGCCGCGATCAGCCGCTCGACCGCCTCACGCGCCGCGTCGCGGTTGTCGATGACGACCGCGTCGAGGTCGAGCGCCGGGATGGCCCGGTCGACCAGGACGACGGGGACGCCACGCGTCAGCGCCTCCTTGACGTGGCCGACCTCCCGGCCGCTGACCGCGGCGGACGCGATGATCATGCCGTCGACGCGCTTGTCGATCAGCACGTTGGTCGCGGCGACCTCCTCGTCGAGGTCCTCGTAGGTGCTCAGCACGATCGTGTCGAAGCCGCGGGCCCGGGAGGCGTCGCAGACGCCGCGGACCAGTCCGGCGAAGAAGGGGTTGCCGATGTCGGCGACGATCACCCCGATGGTGTGGCTCACGCCGGTCGACATGCTGCGGGCGAGGGCGTTGGCGCGGTAGCCGAGCTTCTCCGCCGCCGCGAGCACGCGTTGGCGCAGCTCAGGGCTGACGTGTCCATACCCGCCGAGCGTGCGGGCGGCGGTCGCCCGCCCGACGCCCGCCTCGGCCGCCACCTCGGAGACCGTCACCCTCCCGGCGGCCTGGCTCCGCTCAGCTGGCATGGCCGGCGTTCCTCCCTCTGTCCGTCTCAGGGAAGCTTATTGAGAACGGGCCGTCCGTGGCCGAACGCGCCCTCCACCAGGCACTGCTCGTAGGCCGACCGCGCGCCGTCGTGGAGCGCGCGCTCGACGGCGTCGCGGTCCGGGGACCTGCCGGAGGTCCAGCCGCCGCGCAGCAGCGAGACGGCGAACCCGGCGAGGAAGGCGTCGCCGCAGCCCATCGTGTCGGCCATCAGGCGGGGGTCCTCCACCCGGCGCGCGGCGGTCGCGACCGTGACCCTGCCGTCGTGCGCGATCGCCCCCTCCACGCCGCGCGTGGCCAGCGCGAGCCGCGCGCCGCGCCGTACGGCCTCGGCCAGCAGCGCCCGCGTGGCGGCCTCGTCGAGGTGCGAGCACGACAGCAGCACCAGGTCGGCGTGCGGGCAGACCCGGTCGAGGTAGCCGGGAGTGCGGAACTCGTCCTCGCTGGACAGGTCGTAGCTCACCACCGGGCCGAGCCCGGCCAGCTTGGGCAGCTCGGTCTCGCTCCGGGAGTACACGCTGGAGTGCACCAGGTCGAAGGAGGCGGCGTAGCGCAGCAGGTCGCCGCCGAGGACGAGCGGCTCCCGCAGCGTGACGCCGCCGCCGTTCCAGCCGAGGAAGACGCGGTCGCCGTCGTCCACGCGCAGGGTGGAGACGCCGCTTTCGCCGGTCCGCACGACGCAGTGGTCGATCGCGACGCCCTGGGCGGCGATCGAGGCGCGCAGGAAGTCGCCGAGCTCGTCGTCGCCGAACACGCCCAGGTAGGCCGCATCGAGACCGAGGCGGCGGGCGTAGACGGCGACGTTGACGCTGTTGCCGCCGGGGTACTCCACACCGCGGTCGACGAACCGGTCGACGATGTTGTCGCCGAAGCCGAGGACTCTCAAAAAACTCTCCTGTGGACGGGCCCCCGCGCAGGCACGCGCGAGGGAGTGTCCCGTGATCTTTTGCCGTAGCGACCGCAGTAGGCGAAAAAGATCACGGGACACGACCTAGGGCCCGGAAAGGGGGAAGGCGGGATCAGTAGTCCATGACGCGGTAGTAGCGGCGCAGGTCGAGCGAGTGGTCGCGCACCCGCTCCAGGTGCTTGCTGACGCGGCTCATGACGGTGTCGAGGACGAGCGGCGCGAGCAGGCCGCGGAACTCCGGACTGATGCCGTCGAGCGGGTAGTCCTTCGTGTCGAAGACCGTGACGTCCTTGGAGATCCGCTTGGCGAAGGCCTCGGCGCGGTCGGTGAGCGCCCGCGCCTCGTCCTCGCCCTGGAAGACGATCACGCTGGTGTTCTCCTCGAGCAGTTCGAGCGAGCCGTGGAAGAACTCGGCGCTGTGCACCCGCGTGGTGCGCAGCCACTGCATCTCCTCGAGGATGCACATGGAGTAGAGGTAGGTGAACCCCCACAGGTTCCCGCCGCCGATGAGGAAGTAGTAGTCGCTGTCCTTGTGGGCGTCGGCGAACGCCTCGGCGACCGGTTCGGCCTGCCTGGAGACCTCCAGGAGGATCCGCGGGATGTCGTCGAACTCGGCGGCGAACTTCTCGTAGCCGTCGAACTCGCCCCGCCGCGCCAGCAGCCGGCCCATGAAGAGCAGCATCTGCATGTCGAACGGCCACGTCTTGGGCTCGGTCAGCAGCGCGAGGTCGACGTTCCGGGCGATCGGCGAGTCGGGGTAACCGGTGAAGCCGATGGTGTAGGCGCCCTTCGACCTGCAGAACTCGATGGCCCTGACGACGTCCTCGGTGGTGCCGGAGACGGAGGTGAAGATCGCCACCGAGCGCTCGCCGAGCGCCTTCTCGTCCGCGGCGACCAGCTCGGCGGCGATCACCGCGCGCACGTCGAGGGTGGACCGCTGCCGAGCCAGGCGCTCGTACGGCCACATCTGGGCGTAGGTGCCGCCGGCGCCGACGAGGTAGAGGTTGTCGAATCCCCCGTCCACGAGCCGATCGACCAGTTCCTCGATCCGCGGGCGCAGCGCCACCGCGCTCGCCAGCTGGGAGAGGAATTCCGGCTCGTTGAATCCGAGCATTGTCGCGTCCTTTCGGGATCACCTGCGGACCGGCGGCGCCCCTGCTGCCTGATACCGGTATCACGCGGGGGTCACGCTGACACAGAGGAACGTACGACGTCAATACCGGGACCTTCTTCCCTCTGCTGAGACGGCCTCTAGCTGGTGTTTCCGGCCGAATGGTGTCCCGGACGCGTCGTGCGAGAAAAAATTCTTGGAATCAGGTCTGGTACCGGTATCAGATGCTCTGTACAGTCACCCCACACCAGCGGGCCGTGCCGGGCCAGCCCCCAGACAGACCAGAGAGAGAGGAAGCCCATGCGCCCTCGCGCACTGACGACGTTCGCGGCACTCGCCGGGACGTCGGTGCTCGCCCTCGCCGGGTGCACCGGCGGCGGGCATGCGGACAAGGCTCCCGCGGCCGATGTGACCGCCGCCCCCGACTACTCGGGCACCCTGAGCATCCTCACCAAGTTCGCCGGAGAGCCGCTGGAGCCGTACTTCGAGAACCTGGCCGCCGAGTACGAGAAGCTCCACCCCGGGGTGAAGATCCAGCTCATCCAGGAGACCGACCAGAGCATCAAGGACAAGACCAAGACGCTGACCGCGTCGAACGCCCTGCCGGACGTCTACTTCACCTGGACCGGCAACTGGGCGGAGAACTTCGTCCGCGGCGGCCGTGCGGCCGACCTGACCACGGTCATCGGGCCCGGCACGGAGTGGGGGAAGACCATCGGCGAGGGGGCGCTGTCGGCCTTCGCCTACGACGGCAAGTACTACGGGATCCCGCTGTACGGCAACGGCAAGTTCATGGGCTACAACAAGGCCGCGTTCGCCAAGGCGGGGGTGAAGGTGCCCGCGACGTTCGAGGACCTGATCGCCGCCTGCGGCCCGCTGCGCAAGGCCGGCTACGAGCCCATCGCGTTCGGCAACAAGGACGGCTGGCCGGCCCTGCACTACCTGCAGCAGATGTTCGCCTACGACGTGCCGTGGGACACGCTGCAGGCCGACCTGAAGCCCGCGACGGCGAAGCTGGACGACCCGGGCTACGTCACCGCGCTGGCCCGGTTCAAGACCCTCGTCGACACGTGCACCGACACCAAGAGCGGCACCAACGGCGTGCTGTACAGCTCGGCGCAGGAGAAGTTCGCCGACGGCAAGGCGGCCATGTACTACCAGGAGATCCTGGAGTTCGACAACGAGACCGCCAAGGGCAAGCTGCCCACGGACGACTTCGGCATCTTCCAGCTGCCCGCGCCGCAGGGGGCGAAGGGCGACCCCACGGTGATCGAGGGCGCGCCCGAGGGATACCTGGTCAACGCCGCCTCCCCCCGCATCCCGCTCGCCGTCGACTTCATGAAGTTCGTCACGAGCGTGGAGAACGCCAAGACGCTGTCGTCCCCGCCGTACGGCCAGCCCAGCACGGTCATCGGGGCCGTCACGCCCGAGACCTCGAGCAAGGCGGTCTACGAGGGCGTCGGGCTGGTCAACAAGGCGCCGAAGCTGGCCGCCTGGCTCGACACCGTCACCGTGCCCGAGGTCGCCGACGCCTGGCTGTCCGGCGGCGAGGCGCTGATCACCGGCGGCAAGACTCCCCAGCAGGTGCTCGACAGCGTCCGCCAGGCCTCGGCGTCGGCGAAGTAGCCGGAGGAGAGCAGGTGCGCACCATCGGCAAACGGGCGCTCGGGCTCGCGTGGGTCGTTCCCGCCCTCGTGCTGGTCGGGGTGTTCGTCTACTTCCCGCTGGCCGAGAACCTGGGGTTCAGCACGCTCAAGTGGGACATCTACAGCGGCAGCCAGGAGTACGTCGGCCTCGCCAACTACACCAAACTCGTCGAGGACCCGGTCTTCTGGCGGTCGCTCGGCAACAACGTGCTGTACGCCGTGGTGTCGATCGTGTTCCAGGTGTTCGGCGCGCTCGTGCTGGCCGCGCTCATCGAAGGCGTGCGCAGCGAGCGGTGGCAGCGCGTCCTGCGGGCGATCTACTTCATCCCCTCCGCGATCTCGCTGACCGTCGCCGGCCTGCTCTTCTACTTCATCTACGAGCCCGACCTCGGCCTGCTCAACCACCTGCTGCAGGCGGTCGGCCTCGGCGGGCTCGGCCACTCGTGGCTGGGCGAGGAGACCACGGCCATGCCGGCGATCATCGCGATGAGCCAGTGGCAGGGCTTCGGCTACTCGACCCTGCTGTTCGCCGTCGCCATCCAGCGGATCCCCCGCGAGATCTACCAGGCCGCGGCCCTCGACGGGACCGGACCGGTCCGCCGCTTCTACCACGTGACCGTTCCCCTGGTGCGAGAGATGACCGGCGTGATGTCGATGGTCACGATCTCGGGGGCGTTCCAGGTGTTCAACGAGGTCATGGTGATGACCAGCGGCGGGCCTGACAACTCGACCCAGGTGCTGGGGACCTGGCTCTACCGTAGCGGCTTCGTCCGCAACGACTTCGGCTACGCCGCCGCGATCGCGACCGTCATCTTCGTGATCACGCTCGGCATCGCGGTCGCGCAACTGTGGGTCGCGCGCAGGAGAAGGGTGGCGTGGTGAGTCGCATCGGCTTCCTCGGGGTGGTCTCCCGGGTGTTCCTGTGGGCGTTCCTGCTCTGCCTCGCGGTGGTGGTGGTCTATCCGCTGCTGTGGATGGTGCTCAATGGGTTCAAGACCAACGGCGAGATCTTCGGGAACCCCTTCTCGCTGCCCTCCCACTGGAGCTTCGACAGCTACCGGAAGGCCTGGAACCGCGGGGTGAGCGACTACCTCACCACGAGCGTGCTGGTCACCGTGACCTCGACGGTCGCGACCGTCTTCGTCAGCGCGTGGGCCGCGTACGGCCTCACCCGGGTGGCCATCCCGTTCTCCAAGCTGACCACCGGGATCATCCTCGGCGGGCTGATGCTCGCCCCGAGCGTGGCGCTCGTGCCGCTGGTGAAGATGTTCCAGTCCATGGGCCTCTACAACAGCTTCTGGGCGCTGCTCATCCTCTACACGGCCTTCCGGGTGCCGTTCACCACCTTCCTCATCCGGGCGTACATGCTCGACCTGCCGAGGGAGGTGGACGAGGCGGCCGAGATGGACGGCTGCGGCCGGTGGACCGCCTTCTGGCGGATCATCCTGCCGATGTGCAAGCCGATCATCACCTCGACCGTGCTGCTGCACATCCTGTTCGCCTGGAACGAGTACCTGTTCGCGATGGTCTTCACCAGCGGCGCGGGCGTGCAGACCCTTCCCGTCGGCCTGATGAGCCTCATGAGCAAGCACGGCACCGAGTTTCCGGTCGTCTTCGCCGGCATGGCGATCGCGGCCTTCCCGGTCGTGCTGCTGTTCTTCGCCGGGCAGCGTTACATCGTCAAAGGACTCGCGGACGGAGTCGGAAAATGAGTCCCATGCCCCTCATCACCGGTTCGAACTTCTCCTATCAGCACCTGCCGTTCGAGCGGTTCCTCGACGACGCCGCCGACCTCGGCCGCGAGGAACTGGAGTTGTGGGGGATCGCCCCCCACTTCCACGTGCCGCAGGTCAGCGACGCCGAGGCCCGCGCCGTCCGCCGCCGGGCCGCCTCACGCGGGCTGCGGGTGCGTTGTCTCACGCCCGAGCAGGTGGCGTACCCGGTCAACATCGCCTCGGCCGACACGCGGCTGCGCGCCTCCAGCATCGCGATGTTCCGCCGGGCGGCCGAGCTGTGCGCGGAGCTCGGCGCCGAGCTGCTCCTGCTCACGCCGGGCCGGGGATACGAGGACGAGCCGGTGGAGGCGGCGTGGCGCAGGTCCGCCGACGCGCTCGCCGAGATCGCCGGGTACGCCGAGGGGTTCGGGGTGACCTGCGTGCTCGAACCGCTCCAGCGGGTGGAGTCGAACCTGCTCAACGACTCGCGGGCGCTCGCCCGGATGCTGGACGAGGTCGGCGCGCCGAACCTCGCCGCCGTGCTCGACACCGTGGGCATGGCGGTCGCGGGGGAGAGCGTGGACGACTATTTCGACGCGCTCGGCGACCGGGTCCGCCACGTGCACCTCATCGACGGCCGCCCGGCCGGGCACCTGGCGTGGGGCGACGGGGAGCTGCCGCTGGCCGGCTACCTCGCCGCCTTCTCCCGTCGCGGTTACGACGGGTTCATGACGTTCGAGCTGTTCGGCGACGGCACGTACGCCTTCGCCCCCCGGCCCGTCGTCGAACGCTGCCTGTCCGCCGTCGAGGCCGCCCTCACCCACCCCTGACGGGCGGGTTGAACCGGGAGTACTCCTCGAACGCCCAGCGCAGCGGGCTCGCGCCGCCGACCTGGAGCACCTGCTCGACGTCGAACGTGACCAGCCGCTGCGCGCCCGGCACGTCGCCCGGGTCCCACTCGACCCGCGCCCTGCCGGTCAGGTGCAGCGCGTCGCCGGTGACCCAGTCGAGGAAGAGCAGGCCCGCGGCGGGGTTCAGCTCCAGGTTGCCGAGCGTCATGTACATCAGGTTGCCCGCGTAGTCGGGCCAGACGAGCCGCCGGTCGTCCACCACCTCGACGAACCCGGGGTTGCCGCCCCGGTGCGAGACGTCCGACCCGAGCCCGGGCGCGTGCGTCGCGACGAAGAAGGTGTCGGCGGCACTGATCCACGTCTGCTGGGCCTCCGACAGGCGGTCCCCGGACCGTGACGTCCGATCACCGGGCTCCAGGTCCCCGGTGATCGTGCGCTTCTGCAGATATTTCGGGCAGTTGGAGTACACCTGCTCGGTCCGTACGACCAGGTGGTCGCCGTCCCTCCGGGCCCGGCCGTTGACCCGCATCCGGCGCCGGGACGACGGCTCGATGGCCAGCATGCCGATGTCGTGCTCGTCGTCGAACAGGCCCGCGAGCGGCGCGCCGGGCACCGCGTCCACGAGGATCGTGCGGTCGCCGGCCGGGGTGACGAACCCCGGCCGGCCGGTGAGCGGCGCGGCCCACACCCGGCCTTCACGGTCCTCCGCGCCGATCGCCACCATGCGCTGGGACTCCAGGAACCGCGCCGCGACCTCCGGGATCTCGGCCCGCACGCGGGCCGATCCGTGCTCGGCCAGCCGGACGCCCGCGCGGCGCTGGACCGCGACCTCTCCCTCGTGCCGCATCTCTAGAAGAATCCGCAGGTCGGGGCGTCGGATCGGGGAGCGGGGCGCTCCTCGGCGCCGCTCGGCGCGTAGATCTCCAGCCGGATCCCGTCGGGGTCCTCGAAGAACAGGCCGCCCGAGGAGCCGCCCTCGCGGTGGGGGACGATGCCGCCGTGGTGGATCGTCGCCCCGGTCTCCCTGACGACGGCCTCCGCCCTGTGTACGGCGTCGATGTCCGGCACCTGGAAGGACAGGTGGTGCAGCCCCGGCAGGCCGGGGGCGAACCTGCCCTCACTTTGCTGCCACAGCGTCAGCACCAGTGTGCCGTCCTGGGCGAGGAACGCGTACCGGCGCGCCTCGTCGGCCGACTTGCCGGCGACATCGAAGCCGAAGACCTTCCGGTAGAAGCCGACCGACCTGTCGAGGTCGGAGACGTTCAGCCCGATGTGACCCGTGGAGAAGCTCATCGCCTGTCCCTTCATACGGAATCTAACGGTTGGTTCCGTTAGAAGATGAGAGCAGACTAACGGGATTCTGCGGAGAAGTCCATTAGAAGATCAGGTGGTCCTTCGCCGGGGGAGCGGCAGGCGCGACCGGGTGAACGCGGCGCCGCCGAGCGCGGCCAGCAGGGGCAACGCCACGACGAGCAGGCCGACGAGCGCCCAGGGAATCGCGATCATCGACGTGTCGTCCGCCGGCGCGGTCACCTGCACTCCGTCGGGACGCAGGAACACCTCCGCGTGGTGGGGCACGGCCTGCCGGGCCGCGGCGATGCCCGGAGCGAAGCCGGCGAGCACGCCGGTGACCGAGCCAAGCAGCGCGATCACCAGGGCCTGCCCGGCGACGACCGCGCGCTTCACCCGTGGAGCCGCCCCCACGGCCGACATGGTCTCCAGGTCAGGACGCGCCTCGGCGGCGGCCAGCATGGTGGCGACGAACGTCATCCCCAGCACGAGCACGGCCGCGGCGATGCCCAGCACGACCAGGAGGAACGTGTCGTCGGGAGCCTCCGGAGCCTCGAGCCGCACGATCGCCTTGCCGGTGATCCGCTCCACCTTCGCGGTGATCCGCTCCGCCGTCGCCCTCGGGACGCGGAGGTCCGCGGGATCCACCACGAGCATGGCGGTCGCGGTGCCGTACCCGTTCTTCGCGGCCACCTCGGGCGCGACGACCGCGCGGGCCCAGCCCTCCCCGGTGGCCCGTATGCCGACGGCGGGCAGCGTGAGCGGCGCCGACTCGCCCCGCGCGACGGCGGGCGACACATCGATCCGCACCTGCCCCTGCCGGACGACGACGGGGTTGAGCACGATGGCCTTCCCCTCGTGGAGCGCCGCCACCGCCCCGGGGTCGTCGCGCCGCAGCACGTAGCGGAGCAGGTCGTCGTTCCCGACCAGGAGGCCCCCGGATTGGCTCGGGTCCGACCACTCCACCCTGCTGACGTCGGGGGCGGTGTCCGGCACCGAGGCGTACACCGGGACGCCGGATCTCGACGTGAGCGTCCGCGCCTCCACCAGCGGCACGCCGGCGGGTAGTTCCTCGCGCACGGCGGAGCGGACGCGATCCCAGAGGCCGGGAGTGAGGTTCGGCCCGGCGATCCACAGTGCTCCGGCCGGCGCTTGCGGGTGGCTCTGCGCGTACGCCGGGTTGCGCGCGAGCCGGCTCTGCCAGGTCACGCCCACCGCCGTGAGCGCCACGACCGCGGTCATCACCGCGGCGACGGCGGGTGCCGTACGGCCCCTGTTGCGCACGGCGTCCCTGGCGGCGAACCGGAGCGGCAGGGGGAGACGGGCGGCGAGCCGGGCCACGGCCGCGATGAGCGCCGGCGTCAGCGCGACCAGGCCGAGCTGGGTGACCAGGGTCGAGGTCGCGATCCAGCCGAGCTCGTGACCGGCGCTCGCGATGGTCGCCGCCGTGCCCGCGACGACCAGCACGATCCCGAGCAGCGGCCGGCCCGCACGCTCACGGCCTCGCTCGCGCCTGCCCGACAGCACGGCCACGGGGTCCGTACGGCTCGCCGCGACGGCCGGGGCGAGGGCGGCCAGCAGGCCCGCCACGACGCCCAGCACCGCGGTCCCCGTGACCGCCGCCCAGGGTGCGGCGAACGGGGCGAGCAGGAATCCGGCCCGCCACTCCAGCAGCGGTCTCGCGAGCCAGGCCGCGCCCACGCCGAGCGCCGCGCCGAGGACGGAGGCGGCGACGCCGAACAGCAGGCCGTCGGCGAGCGCGATCGTCCGCAGGTGGGCGGGGGAGCCGCCCTGGACGGCGACGAGCGCGAACTCGCGAGACCTTCGCAGCCGTCCCATGGCGAAGGCGGGCCCGGCCAGGAGGACGACCTCCAGCAGCATGATCGCGGCCCACGGCGCGCTCTGGGTGAGGGAGGACACGCGCACGCGCGACGGCGCTTCGTCCGGCGGCGCCGCCTCGACGACGGTGCGGCTGACGACCACGAGGCCGCGTGCGTTGAGCCGTCGCACGTCCGCCCACGTCACGGGGCGCGGAGAGTCCACCAGCCAGCCGCGCGACATCAGCTCGGGATGGACCGGCCCGAAGGCGGCGTCGGGCAGGCTGCCGGGGAAGGCCACGAGCGTGGGCGGGAACCCCGTCAGGCCGAACAGGGCGACGCCGACGACCCGGAGCGGCCGGCGTTCCTCGCCGACGAGGAGCGTCACATCCGGAGCGGTGTCCGGGCCGAACCGGTCCGCGGACACGACCGCCTCTCCGGGAGCGGCGGGAAGCCTGCCCTCGGTGAGCCGGAAGGTGCCCCGGGACATCGGATCGTTCAGGTCGACCTGACGGATCCATCCGATGTCGTACCCCTGCGGGGTCAGGTAGCGGAAATCCGCCTGGGCGAAGGGGACGATCCGGCTGCCGGGGGCGAGGGCGGCTGCGATCTCGGCCGGGGTGAACGGCGTCGGATCGTTCCCGGGCTGCTCGGCGATCCGGTTTCCCCACGCGTCCTGGGTGACACCTGTCCACTCGCGGGCGCCGGTCACCAGCGCGTCGGCCTGCCCGAGGGGGTAGTGCTGACGGTCGGGCACCGGCCCCGGGCCGAAGAGGGCGCTCAGCACGAAGGAGGCGAGGGCGACCGGAAGCCCGATCATCGCGAGGATCAGCGCGCTGCGCCACTTCGACCGCCTGGCGTTGCGGCGGGAGATCCGTAATGACGCTCTCAGCCCGCTCATCGGGCGGTCTCCATCCCGGCGGCCGCCGAGTCGACGATCTGCCCGTCCTTGAGGAAGACGACGCGGTCGGCCCAGGCGGCGTAGCGCGGTTCGTGCGTGACCAGCAGCACGGCGGCCCCGGCGTCGGCCCGCTGCCGGAGCACCTGGATGATCTCGTCGCCCGCCCGGGTGTCGAGGGCGCCGGTCGGCTCGTCCGCCAGGAGCAGCCGCCGTTCGCCGACCAGCGCGCGGGCGATGGCGGCCCGCTGGCGCTGGCCGCCCGACAGGTCGTCGGGGAACCGGTCGCCCAAACCGGCGAGCCTCACCTCCTCGAGCACCGCCATGGCCTCCCACCTGGCCCTCGCCGTACGGACGCCGTCCAGCTCGCGCGGCAGCGCGACGTTCTCGGCGACGGTCAGCGACGGGATGAGGTTGAGGTCCTGGAAGACGTAGCCGGCGCTCCTGCGGCGCAGCTCCGCCAGCTGCTTCGGCGCCAGATCCCGCAGCTCGTGGCCTTCGAGCGTCACCGACCCCTCCGTCGGGCGGTCGAGCCCGCCCGCGAGGTTGAGCAGGGTGGACTTGCCGGACCCGGACGGGCCCATCACCGCGACCAGCTCCCCGGCCGCGACGTCCAGGCTGACGCCCCGCAGCGCGTGGACGGCCCCGGTCCCCTCGCCGTGGACGCGTACGACGCCGGTCAGGCGGACGACCGGCTCGTCGTCCGGCGCGGGTAACCGGTCCGAAGGTCGGGTTTCGGTCACGGGTTCTCCTCGGAGGGACGGGCGAGGACGGCCTCGCAGTGGTCGAGCCAGCGCTGCTCGGCCTCGGCATGGAAGATCATCGAGTCGATGACCAGGCGCTGTGCGGCCTCGGTGGACGCGTCGAGGGTCCGCAGGGCGCGGGTGAGCTCCTGCAGGCTCCGCATCGTCGCGGACCGCTGCGCCAGGATGACCGCCGCCACGTCCACGCCGGGCGTGGTGACCGCCATCGCGAGCTTGATGACGAGCTCGTCGCGGGGCCGGTCGGCCCGGGAGACGGGTTTGGCGAACCACCGGCCGAGCTCCTCGCGGCCCTCGGGGGTGATGGCGTAGCGGACCCGGCCCTGCTCGTCCTGGTCGCCCTGGTCGTCGCGGGACACCAGGCCGTCGCGTTCGAGGCGGGACAGCGTCGTGTAGACCTGACCGATGTTCAGTGGCCAGGTCGTCGCCGTGGACGCCTCGAATTCGGCCCTGAGCTGATAGCCGTAGCGCGGGCCCCGGCTCAGCAGGGCGAGCAGGCCGTGTCGTACCGACATGAATACTCAGTATGCATACTGAGTATGCTCCTGTCAGCGCCGGGTCGAGGAAAAGGGGGATGCGGAGGGGGTCAGGCGTTCTTGTGCTGGCGGTAGTGACGGGCCGCGCGGGCGCGGTTTCCGCAGGCCACGGAGCACCACTCCTGGCGCGGGTGCTCCCTGACGAAATACAGCACACACCGGGGCGCTGGGCAGGCGCGGAGCTGCTCTCGGTGCGGCCCGGCCAGCAGGTCGACAGCGGCGGCCGCGAGGGCCGCCCGCAGGCGGGCGGAGTCACCGGCGGCCCGCGCGGGCAGGGTCCGGGCGCGGGGCGCCTCGCCCGGCGGCCATTCGAGCCGGGGGGCGACGGGCACCGCCGCCGCGGTGGCGTTCACGAGATCGAGAGAGGGCTCGAAGGCCGGCAGCCGGGCCGCGTCCGCGCCGCTCGCCGGCCCGGGGGACACGGCCCGGGCGAACAGCGCGCGGATCGCCTGTCGCAGCGCCACGACCTCGTCACGCATCTCGGGAGTGGCGACGAACGTGGCCGGGTCGATGCCGAGCTCGGGCGCGTGGTCTCCGACCCAGGTGGTAAGGCCGCCGACGTCCTCCAGCGCGTCCACCAGTCCGGACCGGTCCGCGCGGACGGTGCTCACGAATTCCAGGGCCAGCAGCGAGGACATCGGCTCAGTCTAACGCGGCCGGCCGGGCGCACCCGTGAGACCGGAAGGCCGCCCGGAGGCCTCAGCGGCGGATGGCCTTCGCCAGGATGGCGACGAAGGCCGCGAAGCCCAGCCCCCCGACGAGGACGGGCGCCATGATGACGGCGTCGGGATCGGGCCCGGTCAGGTAGCGGATGCCCATGCCGATGAACAGCAGGCCGCACAGCAGGGACATCCAGTTCGTACGGTGCACCCGGCGCGGGCGCTCGGGCTGGGACTCAGGCCGCACGGCGCACCTCCACGTCGCCGAGCCCGGCCTTGACGTGCAGTTCGATCGTCGGCACGTCGCCCTCGACGGGCGTCTCCGGTTCGAGGACGCGGTCGAACCGCACGTCGCTGCCGTCCTCGACCTTGTGGTCGATCTTCACCTCGCCCAGCTTGGCGGAGCCGTGCACCTCCACGCGGGCGGTCGTCGGGACGATCACCGTGAGCTGTCCCATCGACACCGAGGCGTCGAACCTGACCCGGCCGCCCGGTGTGAGCGTCACGTCGCTCAGGTCGAGCTTCCCCTCGCCGATGCCCAGTTCATAGGCGCCGGGCGACTGGACGGAGCCGACGGGGT
This sequence comes from Microbispora sp. NPDC046973, assembly GCF_040644495.1. Taxonomy (NCBI): domain Bacteria; kingdom Bacillati; phylum Actinomycetota; class Actinomycetes; order Streptosporangiales; family Streptosporangiaceae; genus Microbispora; species Microbispora sp. NPDC046973. Next base: position 136,438 of record NZ_JBEYWQ010000003.1, read on the forward strand.
GCCAGACGAAGCTGCCGACCTTGCGGGGGATGCCGTTCACCGTCGAGCTCCCCACCAGCACGAGGGCCACGATCGTCCCCGCGGCGATCAGCGCCGCACCCCGGCCGAACCAGGTCGCGACCAGCAGGCCCGCCCCGATCGTGACGAGGACCGCCCCGCCGACGACCGGCAGGCCGACCGAGCCTGAGCCGGTCCGCTGCATGGTGACCATGATCCCTCCAACGATCAGGGCGAGGCAGATGGTGAGGCCGCTGACGAACGACCTGGGGCGCTTGGGCTTCGCCGGCCGCGCCGGCCGCGTCGGCGGCGGCACAGGCGGAGCGTAGGGGCTCGGCGGGGGATAGGGCGCCGCGTAGGGCTCGTACGGCTCCCGCCTCGTGTAGGGGCCGTGGGGGGCGAAGGGCTCTCCGGCTCCGTAGCCGTGCCCTCCGGCTCCGTGCCCCCGCATGCCGTGCCGGTGGTCCCGGGCGCCGCTGTCGCCGTATGCACCCGCCCGCGCCTCGCGGGCCAGGTCGGACAGCCGCCGGTAGCCGTCGCCGGCCGGAGGCGCGGAGACGGAGGGCCCCGGTGCCCCGGGCGCCCAGCCGAGGTCCGGGCTGTTCGGGTCGGGGGTGTGCGTGCCGGGGGCGGGCTCCGCGGCCAGCCGGGCGACGGGTTCGAAGGGCCGGGTCGGCGGGTCGCCGTCGGCCCGCCCCGCCGCGTCCTCGGTGACGGCCTCCTGGACGAGCGTGTCGTCCGCGGCCTTCGGGGCGGCGTCCTGCGCCACCGGATCCTGGGCGATCGTGTCGTGGATCGCGGTGTCGTCCGCGGCCGCGGCCCGGACCGTCGTGTCCTCGACTCCGGCGTCGTCCGCGGCCCCCTCCGGCGCCTGTGCCTGTGCCTGTGGTGCCGGTGCCGGTGCCGGTGCCGGGGTCTCCCGCAGCGGTGTCTCCGTCATCGGCGCTCCCGCCCCGTACGGCTGCCCCGCGGGCGGCGGGGTGAAGGGCGCGAACGGCGCGAAGTTCGGGGTGGCCCGGGTCATGCCCCGCCGTCCGGTCGCCCGCTCGGGCATCGACTTGGCCATCGTCAGCAGGTCGACGCCGCGCGCGTGGGCGGCCATCAGCACGATGGCCAGCAGCGTGCCGACCACGATCGTGCCGCGGTTGATCCCCCCGGAGGCGACGTTGATGATCAGGCCGAACGCGAAGACCGCCGCCAGCAGCGCGAGCACGGTCTCGGCGTCGAACAGCCGCCGGGTCCACTGCTCCAGGTGGCCGGGGCCGCCGCCCGGCCGGCGCATCAGCAGGAACGCCGCGACGTACAGCATGACGCCGATGCCGGAGGCGAGGACGAGCACGGCGAAGCCGACCCGGAAGAGCACGGGGTCCATGCCCGTGAACCTGCCGAGGCCCGCGCAGACGCCCGTGATCATGCGCCCGTCCCTTGAGCGGCTCAGCGCCTTCTCGGGCTCGGGCGTGCCGGCGGAGTCGGAAGCGGGGGTCGGTGGTGCCTCGGTCATGGTCCCATCCTGGCCTCGCGCGCCATACCCCTGCCATCGGGGGAACCCCTGACTCGTCCCCGACCCCTCAGGGGTGGCGTCAGGGCCTGCCCTGATGCGCTCATGGTTTGTGACGTGTGACGATGCTTCCCGAGATGTCTGAGATGACTAACGCCCCCGCGGCGTATCCCCGGATGGTCCGGCCCGCCTCTGGCCGGGTGGTCGCGGGCGTCGCGCAGGGTGCCGCCGCCCAGCTGCGGCTCGACCCCGTCGTGCTGCGCCTCGCGTTCGTGCTGCTCACCGTCGTCGACGGGCTGGGCCTCGTGGCGTACGCCGCGCTGTGGATGTTCACGCCGAAGGAGGAGACGGAGGGCCCCGAGCCGCCCCGCGAGTGGGGCCAGCTCGCCTCGTACGGCGTGCTGTGGCTGGCGCTGGCGGGCTTCGCGTGGCTGACGGGCGCCTCCAGCGGCGGGTTCGGCACCTGGCCGATCGCGGTCGGCGGCATCGGCGCGCTGATCCTGTGGCAGCAGGCCGACCCGGGCCGGCGGCAGCGGTGGATGTCCGGCGCGGTCAAGCAGGTCAGCACGACCTGGGTGCGCACCGGCATCGGGGCGCTGCTCGTCGTCGTGGGCGCGATCGGCTTCCTGGCCGCGAGCGGCGAGCTGGCCAAGGCCAGGACCGGGCTCGTGTTCACCGCGGTCGTCGTCGGCGGCATGCTGATGATCGCCGCGCCCTGGCTGGCCTCGCTCGTGAAGGAGCTCCAGCGGGAGCGCACCGAGCGCATCAGGCAGGAGGAGCGGGCCGAGGTGGCCGCCCACGTCCACGACTCGGTGCTGCACACGCTGACCCTGATCCAGCGCAACGCCCACGACGCGCGGGAGGTCGCCCGGCTCGCCCGGTCGCAGGAGCGTGAGCTGCGCAACTGGCTCTACCAGCCCAAACAGGACGCCGACGCCACCCTCGCCGCCGCCGTACGGCGGGTCGCGGCCGAGGAGGAGGACGCCCACGGCGTGCAGATCGAGGTGGTCTGCGTGGGCGACTGCGAGCTGGACGAGGGCATGGTGGCCCTGCTGCACGCCGCCCGGCAGGCGATGGTCAACGCGTGCAAATACAGTGGGGCTCCGGTCGTCTCCGTCTACGCCGAGGTCGAGCCCGACGAGGTGACGGTGTTCATCCGGGACCGGGGCAAGGGCTTCGTGCTCGACGACGTCCCCGGCGACCGGATGGGCATCCGCCAGTCGATCGTCGGCAGGATGGAGCGCAACGGGGGAAGCGCCCGGGTCAGGACCGAGCCGGGCGACGGAACCGAGGTCATGCTGACCATGAAGAGGGAGCAATGAAGACCGTACGCGTGCTGATCGTCGATGACCACCGGCTGTTCCGGTCCGGCGTACGGGCCGAGCTTGGGCCCTCGATCCAGGTGATCGGCGAGGCCGAGGACGTGGAGTCGGCGGTGACGGCGATCGGCGAGCTGCAGCCCGACGTGGTGCTGCTCGACGTGCACATGCCGGGCGGCGGCGGCCAGGAGGTGCTGCGGCGCGTGCTCGGCTCCGGCTCCCAGGTGCGCTTCCTCGCGCTGTCGGTGTCGGACGCGGCCGAGGACGTGATCGGGGTCATCCGGGGCGGCGCCCGGGGCTACGTGACCAAGACGATCAGCGGCGCGGAGCTGACCGACGCGATCATCCGGGTGTCGGAGGGCGACGCGGTGTTCTCGCCGCGGCTGGCCGGATTCGTCCTCGACGCGTTCGCCTCGACGGAGGCGCCGCCCATCGACCCGGAGCTCGACTCGCTCACCCAGCGCGAGCGCGAGGTGCTGCGGCTGATCGCCCGGGGTTACGCCTACAAGGAGATCGCCAAGGAGCTGTTCATCTCGGTGAAGACCGTCGAGACGCACGTGTCGAGCGTGCTGCGCAAGCTGCAGCTGTCCAACCGCCACGAGCTGTCGCGCTGGGCCACCGCCAGACGTCTGGTCTGAACCCTTCCGGGCGGACCCGTCTGGTGCGATCGCCCCTTGGCGTGCGACGCTCAGTGAATGGGCCGTGACGTACCCTCCGTCTCCTTCAGCCGGGAGGACCGCCGTCGCTACCGGGACAAGGTGAAGCTGTCGCTGGACGTCCTGGCCGAGATGCTGCGGGAGTCGCGGTTCGGGTTCGACCGGCCCCAGATGGGCCTGGAGATCGAGCTGAACCTGGTCGACTCCCGGGGCGAGCCGGCGATGAAGAACGCCGAGGTGCTGGCCGCCATCGCGGAGCCCGACTGGGCGACGGAGCTGGGCCAGTTCAACGTCGAGATCAACATCCCGCCGCAGGTGCTGTCCGGCGAGGGCAGCCGCCTGCTGGAGGAATCCGTACGGCTGCGCCTCAACCGGGCGCAGGAGCGGGCGGCGCGCGTCGGCGGGCAGCTCATGCTGGTCGGCATCCTGCCGACGCTGCGCGAGAGCGACGTCAGCGAGGGGACGCTGTCGGCCAACCCCCGCTACAAGCTGCTGAACGAGCAGATCTTCGCCGCCCGGGGCGAGGACCTGCACCTCATGATCGAGGGAGTGGACCGGCTCGACACCTACGCCGACAGCATCACTCCCGAGGCGGCGTGCACGAGCGTGCAGCTCCACCTGCAGGTCAGCCCCGAGACGTTCGCCGAGCACTGGAACGCGGCCCAGATCATCGCCGGTCCGCAGGTCGCGGTCGCGGCCAACTCGCCGTTCCTGTTCGGCAAGGAGCTGTGGCGCGAGACCAGGATCAGCCTGTTCGAGCAGGCCACCGACACCAGGCCCGAGGAGCTGAAGGCCCAGGGCGTGCGGCCGCGCGTCTGGTTCGGGGAGCGGTGGATCACGTCGGTCTTCGATCTGTTCGAGGAGAACGTCCGCTACTTTCCCGCGTTGCTGCCCCTGTGCGACGAGGAGGACCCGAGGCGGGTCATCGACGAGGGCGGGGTGCCCGAGCTGCACGAACTCCGGCTGCACAACGGCACCGTCTACCGCTGGAACCGGCCCGTCTACGACGTCTCCGACGGCGTCCCCCACCTGCGCGTGGAGAACCGCGTGCTGCCCGCCGGGCCGACGGTGGCCGACATCGCCGCCAACGCCGCGTTCTACTACGGGCTCATGCGGGTGCTCCCGGCGGCCGAGCGGCCCGTGTGGACGCGTATGTCCTTCGCCGCCGCCGAGGACAACCTCCGCAACGCCGCGCGGTACGGCCTCGACGCCCGCCTCTACTGGCCGGGCCTGGGGGAGGTCCCCGCCGCCGAGCTGATCCTGCGCAGGCTGCTGCCCATGGCCTACCACGGGCTCGACCTGTGGGAGGTCGACCCGGTCCAGCGCGACCGGCTGCTCGGCATCATCGAGCGGCGCTGCGTGACCGGCCGTACGGGGGCGGACTGGCAGGTCAGGACGGCCCGCGCGTTCGGCGGCGACCACGAGGCGCTGCGCCGCATGACCCTGCGCTACCTGCATCACATGCACACCAACGAGCCCGTGCACACGTGGGGAATGTAAAACTTCCGCGTTCGGCGATGGCGCAGATTTTTGCCGCCTGAATGGGTATTCACACGGAAATGACCCGCCGAACACTGGCCGTGCTCCTGGCGGTCCTCGTCGCATCCTGTGGCACGCTCACCGGCTCCCCGCCCGACCGGGCGCAGCCGGGGGACGCGGCGTCCCGGGGAACGCCGTGCGAGGGCACCGGCGACGACTTCCCGGGCGACGTCAAGCTGGCCCGGTGCCTCACCGAGTGGTTCTGGTCGCAACGCTTCCAGGAAAGCGGCGGCACCTACCGCCCGATCACCCGCTTCGTCGCCTACCAGGGGAACAACGGCCCCGACTGCGGCGGACAGTCGGCCGTGCCCGAGAACGCCTTCTACTGTCCGTACGGCCATTTCATCGCCTACGACGCGACCTGGCTCAAGGCGATGTACGACCAGATGGGCGACGGCGCGGTCTACGTCGTGATCCCGCACGAACTGGGGCACGCCGTGCAGGCCCAGCTCGTCGAGGACTTCCGTTTCAACGTGCAGCGGGAGCTCCAGGCCGACTGCTACGCGGGAGCCGCGCTGAGCGGCCTGATCCGGGTGGGCGTGCTGGGCGCGGAGCAGGGCGACGAGGAGGAACTGCTCACCAACCTCCAGGCGGCGGGCGATCCCACCGACGTCTGGTGGACGCCGGACGCCCACGGCACCCCGCGACAGCGCCAGCAGTACTTCACCCACGGCTACACCGAGGGAGTGGGGACCTGCTGAGGCCGTGCTCGCCGGGAGCCTCGCACGCCCCGGCGGCGATGGGAGCATGGCGGGCGTGACGACGAACCGCACGAGCCGCACGAGGCGGGCGGGTGCGCTGGGCGGCGCTCTCGGCGTGCTCGTGGCCGCGAACGTGCTCAACAACCGGGTCGCCCGCCGGTGGGCGCCGCTGACCTCGGCGGTCGCGACCGGCGCATTGGTGCTGATCGCCCGCAGGGAGGGGCTGACCTGGCAGGAGCTGGGCTTCCACAGCGCCCACGCCGGGGCGGCGACCGGGGGCGCGCTCGCCGCCGGCGTCGCGGCCGTCTACGCGGCGGGCCTCGCCCACCCCCGCACCCGCGCGCTCTTCCACGACGAGCGCGCCCTCGCGTTGTCGCGCCGCCGGGTGCTGGAAGAGGCCCTGGTCCAGGTGCCCTTCGGGACCGTGCTGCTGGAGGAGGTGGGCTTCCGGGGCGTGCTGCCCGCCCTGCTCGGCCGCTCGCTCCCGGCGTGTACGGCGGTCGCCGCCTCGGCCGCCCTGTTCGGACTGTGGCACGTGCTGCCCGCCATGGACATGGCCGGGGCCAACCCCGCTCTCGGCCGGCTGACCGCCGGGGAGGCACCGGACGAGGCCGCCGGCCCGGTGCGGACGGGACGGCCCGGGAAGACGGCGCGGCTGGAGACGGGACGGCTGGTGGCGGGGACGGTGGCGTCCACCGCGGTCGCCGGGCTCGTGTTCCACGGGCTGCGCCACCGCGCCGGGCTGCTCGCACCCGCTCTGCTCCACCTGGCGACGAACTCCCTCGGCTACGCCGCCGCGCGGGTGGCCCGCCGCCTGGATCAGCCCTCGCGGGGGTCGGCCAGGCCGGTCCGGTAGGCGTACGCGACCGCCTGGGCACGATCGCGCACGTGGACCTTGGCGAACAGGTTGTTGATGTGCGTCTTGACCGTGGCCTCGCCGATGAACAGGGCGGCGGCGATCTCGGCGTTCGACAGGCCGCGCGCGATGAGCCGCAGGACCTCCGCCTCACGCGGTGTCAGCCCGTCGGGCGGCGCGCCGGCGCCGGACGCCGTCCCGGTGCTCCGTGTTGTCTCGATGTTCCGCGTCGTCCCGGCATCCGGCGGCGTCTCCCCTCCCGGCCTCCGGCCCGCCCGGGGCGCGTCATGGGCGTGGCGCGGCGAGAACCGCGACCGGTGAGACGGCGCGGCGGCCGGGCCGGGCGTCTCGCCGGGATCCGCGGTGACGGTGTTCAGAAGGCGGCGCTGCACGCCGGGGTCGAGCTGCGCGTCGCCGTTCATCACCGTGGTCACGGCACGGGCGATCTCCTCGGCGTCGGCGCTCTTGGTGAGGAAGCCGCGCGCCCCGGCGCGCAGCGCGGCGAAGACCGACTCGTCGTCGGTGTACGTCGTGAGCACGACGACCTGGGTGTCCGGAAACTCGGCGCGGATCCTGCGGGTGGCCTCGACCCCGTCCACGCGGGGCATGCGCAGGTCCATGAGCACCACGTCGGGCCGTTGGTCCGCGACCAGGCGGAGCGCGGCCTCGCCGTCGGACGCCGACCCCACCACCTCGATGCCGGGCAGCAGGCCGAGCAGCAGGACGAGCCCGTCGCGCACCACGGCCTGGTCGTCGACGACGAGCACGCGGGCGGTCATGCCGGCACCCGCAGCCGGACCCGGAAACCGTCCTCGGTCTCGCCGGCCTCCAGGGTGCCGCCTAGGAGTTCGGCGCGTTCGCGCATGCCCACGAGACCGTATCCTCCTCCCGGTGTCCCGGGCTCGTCACTCGGGGGGTTGACGACCTCCAGCTCGCACTCCCGGTCGCCGAAGCGCAGCCGTACGGTGGCGGGGGAGCCCGGGGCGTGCCGCCGCACGTTGGTGACGGCCTCCTGGGCGGTGCGGATCATCGCGAGCTCGGTCTCGGGCGGCAGGCGGCGCTCAACCCCGGAGACGACGACGGCGCACTCCTCGCCGGTCGCGTCGCGGAACTCCTCGGCGAGCGCGTCCAGCGCGGCGGGCAGCGGCTGGGCGTCGTCGCGGAGCGCGGCCACGGCTCTGCGCGCCTCGTCGAGGCCCTTCTTGGCCAGCTCGCGGGCGCGTTCGACCCGGTCGAGGGCCTCCTGCGACCGGTCGGCGCGCAGCAGCAGCCGGGCGCCCTCCAGATGGACGATCTGCGCCGACAGGGAGTGCGCGAGGATGTCGTGGATCTCCCTGGCGATCCGGGCGCGTTCGGCCAGCACGGCCTCGCCCGCCTGGGCGGCGGTGGCGGCCCTGCGCTGCCTGATGGCGTAGGCGACCGCGAAGACCACGCAGATCGAGACGCACAGGCTGAGGTCGCGCTGCTGCGCCTCGGGGGTGATCGGCGGCGGCAGCAGTCCCGCGACGCTCGATCCCAGGCCCGCCAGGGCCAGCAGCAGGAGCGGCAGCGACCAGCTCAGCGGGTGCCGTACGGCCGCGGCCCCGACGCTGAACATGAGCACGGCGACGGCCGGGCCGCTGTCCGAGACCATGTCGAGGGCGATGGTCGCCACGAGGGTGAGCCCGATGAGGACGGCCTCCGCCGGCCCGTCGTTCCAGCGTTCCGGCAGGATCGGCCGCAGCCGGATGACGACCATGAGGGTCAGCGTGACGGCGATCGCGGCGGTCAGCGCGGTGATGGCGAGCCGGTCGCCGGTAAGGCCGAACCCCGGCGGGCTGGTCGCCTGCCCGCCGACCAGCAGGGCGATCACGGCCAGCCGCAGGCACGCGCCGGCGATCGCGTTCCTGCGGCGGGATTCCGGGCCGGCCTGGACATGTCCGTCACGACTGGGCACGCCCCGACGTTAGCGCCCCTCCCGCCAATCTTTGCCCCGTCGCGTCGCCCAGAGCGGCACCTCGCCGCGTTGTCGCCCCACCCACGAAGATTCCTCGCAGGCTCGGAATCTCCGCGGGGCCCGGGGTCGTCGCCGATGACGCTGTCATCGGCTCCTCCTCCGCCTTGCGATGCACCACTCTGGACACCGCTCCGCACGGGCGAATCTTGGCGGTCGCGGCGCTAGCGGGCCGTCTGGACACCCGGCACGGGGACGGTGGGCAGGGCGCTCGCCCGCCGGGCGACGACGAGGAACTGGACACCGAGGGTCACCCCGACGAACAGGAGCACGGAGCTCTGCGACGAGGCGAGGCCGAGGAGGGAGGTCAGGGCGATCATGGCGACCCGGACGGCGATGGAGCCCACCCAGGCGATCAGGGTCGTGACGCCGCCCTGCGACCACGCCACTCCGTGCCGGTCGCGCCACACGCGCGTCGTCATGGCGCGCACCACACCGAGGCCGGCGGCCACGAGGAGTTCCGCGACGAGCACGGCGAGGCTCAGCGCCGTGTGGCGGGGGTCGACGAGCCCGCCGCCGCCGAAGCCGGCCACGACCATCACGGCGGCGATGATCAGACCCACGGGCCTGGCGACGGGCCTCGGCGTCATCTGCCGGTAGATGACGAAGGCGACGACGGCGAGGGCGATGACAACGATCTGCGCGGTTTCCATGCGCATGACGGTAGGAAGATCGGGCGCCCACCGGATCGGCGCGCGGGTGGAAAACCGGGGTGGAGATCAGGCGCTCTCCACCCGGGGGTGGAGGACCCGGCGCGCCGGCCTCAGGCGGTGACCACCCGCTGGAACGCCTCCGCGTACGAGCCCTCGGGCAGGCCCGCGGCGGCGGCGTGACCGGAGAGCATGCCCCTGATCATGCCGTCGAGGTCGGGGATGTGCGAGGTCTGGCTCTCGTGCGCGCGCAGCGCGGCGATCTTGCGGTCCACGGTCAGGGTGACGTCGACATAGTGGTCGGGGGTCATGCCGCCGGTGAGCCACACCTCGCGGACGATCCAGGCCTCCAGGCCCTCGTCGGCGAGCAGTTCGGGGAATGCGTAGGGGTTGCGGGCGTCGGGGTAGACGGCGTCGAGGGTGGCGCCGCCGACCGCGCGGTGGTCGGGGTGGCTCGGACTGATCCGCGCGTAGTTGCGCTCGGGGGTCGAGGTGATGACCAGGTCCGGCCGCACCTGGCGGATCACCCGGGCGATGTCCCGCCGCAGGCCGAGCGTCTGCTCGACCGCGCCGTCCCGGTAGCCGAGGAAGCGCAGGTCGCTCACGCCCACGCACTTGGCCGCGGCCGTCTGCTCGCTCCGGCGCAGCGCGGCCATGCCGCCGTTGTCCAGCGCGCGGTCGAACCCGCCCGCGTCGCCATCCGTGACCAGGCAGTACGCCACCTCGGCCCCCGCCTCGGTCAGCCGGGCGACCGTCCCCGCCGCGCCGAAGTCGATGTCGTCGGGGTGTGCGACGACCACCAGCACCTTCTTGATATCCGCCTCGTCCAGCACGAGCAGCCCTCCTCATGGTCCGGCACATCACCTTAAACGTGACTTGCCGGGCGAGTGGGCCCCGGATGTCGGTGCGCGGCCATAACCTAAGGAGAGTGTCCACCCGAGCCGCCACTCATCCGTTGCTCGACGGCCTCAACCCGCAGCAGCGGGACGCCGTCACCCACCAGGGCAGTCCGCTGCTGATCGTCGCCGGGGCCGGCTCCGGGAAGACCAGAGTGCTGACGCACCGCATCGCCTACCTTCTGGCGGAGCGCGACGTCCAGCCGGGGGAGATCCTCGCGATCACCTTCACCAACAAGGCCGCCCGCGAGATGAAGGAGCGGGTCGACAAGCTCATCGGGCCGCGGTCCAGGGCCATGTGGGTCATGACGTTCCACAGCGCCTGCGTGCGGATCCTGCGGCGCGAGGCGAAGCGGCTGGGCTTCTCCTCCAGCTTCTCGATCTACGACCAGGCCGACTCCCAGCGGCTCATGGCGATGGTGTGCCGTGAGCTCGACCTCGACCCCAAGCGCTACCCGCCGCGGTCCTTCTCGGCCCAGGTCAGCAACTTCAAGAACGAGCTGATCGACTACGAGACGGCGGCCGACCAGGCCTCGACCCATCTGGAGCGGACGCTCGCCGAGGCCTACCGCACCTACCAGCGGCGGCTCACCGAGGCCGGCGCGATGGACTTCGACGACCTGATCATGCTGACGGTCACGCTGTTCCAGCTCTTCCCCGAGGTGGCCGAGCACTACCGGCGGCGGTTCCGGCACGTGATGGTCGACGAGTACCAGGACACCAACCACGCGCAGTACATGCTGATCCGCGAGCTGGTCGGGCGGCCCGAGGTGCGCACCGCCGACGGCGACGTGGTGCGGGAAGGCGTCGAGCCCTCCGAGCTGGTGGTCGTCGGCGACGCCGACCAGTCCATCTACGCCTTCCGCGGCGCGACGATCCGCAACATCCTGGAGTTCGAGCGCGACTATCCGGACGCGCGGACGATCCTGCTGGAGCAGAACTACCGCTCCACGCAGACGATCCTGAACGCCGCCAACTCCGTCATCTCCCGCAACGAGGGCCGCAAGCCGAAGAACCTGTGGTCCGACCAGGGCTCGGGCCCGAAGATCATCGGTTATGTCGCCGACAACGAGCACGACGAGGCCATGTTCGTCGCGCAGGAGGTCGACCGGCTCAGCGACGACCACGGCGTCACTCCCGGCGACGTGGCGGTCTTCTACCGCACGAACGCCGCCTCCCGCGTGTTCGAGGAGATCTTCATCCGCACCGGCCTGCCGTACAAGGTCGTGGGCGGAGTGCGGTTCTACGAGCGCAAGGAGGTCAAGGACCTGCTCGCCTACCTGCGGGTCCTGGCCAACCCGAACGACACGGTGTCGCTGCGGCGCATCCTCAACGTGCCCAAGCGCGGCATCGGCGACCGCGCCGAGGCGATGGTCGAGGCGTTCGCCAACCGGGAGCGCATCGCCTTCTGGGAGGCGCTGCGCCGGGCCGACGAGGCGCCGGGCGTGGCCACCCGCTCGCTGAACGCGATCCGCGACTTCGTCGCGATGCTGGACGAGCTGCGCGCCAAGGAGCTTCCGCTCTCGGACCTGGCGGAGGAGGTGCTGAGCGCCACCGGCTACCGCACGGAGCTGGAGACCTCGGGCGACCCGCAGGACGAGAGCCGGCTGGAGAACCTCAACGAGCTCATCTCGGTGGCCGCCGAGTTCGAGGAGGCCAATCCGGAGGGCACGCTCGTCGACTTCCTCGAGCAGGTCTCGCTGGTCGCCGACGCCGACCAGATCCCCGATGGCGACGACCACGGCGGTGTGGTCACGCTGATGACCCTGCACACCGCCAAGGGGCTGGAGTTCCCCGTGGTGTTCCTCACGGGCATGGAGGACGGCGTCTTCCCGCACATGCGCTCGCTGAGCGATCCGAAGGAGCTGGAGGAGGAGCGCAGACTGGCGTACGTCGGCATCACCCGGGCCAAGGAGCGGCTCTACCTGTCCAGGTCGGCGGTCCGCTCGGCGTGGGGCGCGCCGTCGTTCAACCCCGCCTCGCGCTTCCTGTCCGAGGTGCCGGGCGACCTGCTCGAGTGGCGCGGCGACCCGGGCAAGACCGCCTGGACCGCCGCGACCTCCCGCCCGGCCGCCCGTACGGCTCCCGCGCAGAAGACCGGCGGCCGGCAGGTCCCGAACCTGTCGCCGGGCGACCGGGTCACCCACGACACGTTCGGGCTCGGCACCGTGGTGGCGGTGGACGGTCAGGCGGAGAAGACGCGAGTGAAGATCGACTTCGGCAGTGAGGGCGAGAAGACCCTGCTCCTCGCCTACGCCCCGATCGACAAGCTCTGAGCCCCGCCCCCCGGTGCCCATGCTCCGGGGGGTAGAGGTGGCGGGAAACGCGGCCATGCCGTTGCCTGAGCGTTGGAGAGCAGGTAAGAGCCCAGGTCACGGGCGTTTCCGTTGTCTTGCGACCGCCGCGGGACCGGTCGCATACTGGCGTGGAGCGATGTCACACGCGCGCGGGGTGATCTCACTCGCGCGCGGGGAGATTTGGCGCGCGTGCGCCATGGCCACATATGAACGCCACTACGTCGCCGTGTGATCGTGACGGGGCATTCTGCGAGCGCGTGGAGGCTTTCTCCGAGCCCGGGCGAGACCCGCGAAGCGGGGGCGATCAGCGGCGAACCGGCGGGATCACCGTCGGCGACGCAGCCGGCGGTTCCAGCCGGCTCATGTTCACATCATCGGACCGCCTGCCGGAAGGACCGACCGCAGCGCCGCATTCTCAGCTGCCTGACCAGGGAGCGCCGCATGAACACGTCATCTCACCGTCGTCGTATGGATAACCGGCGAGTAGCGGCGCTGTGCATCCTGCTCGCGACCTGCCTGGCGCTGGCGCTCCAGGCGTGCGACTCCCCGCGGCAGCGGGCCAGGCCCCACGCCACCTGGAGCAGGGGCGGCCTGGTCGACGGGCAGATCGGCCCGGTGCGGCTGCTCCACGTCCACATCCTCGCCCCGCCCATGGACGAGCAGAAGGCCGGCGACGACCTGGGGCTGTACCTGACCCTGGTCAACAACAGCGACAGACCGCAGACGCTCGACGGCGTCAGCACCGTCCACGCCGAGCGGGTCGTCTACCGGCGAGGGCCGTCCTCACCCCAGCAGGCCGTCAATGTGACGATCCCCCCTCACGGGGCCGTCTCCCTCCAGCAAGGCCATGACCGCCCGCACCTGGAGCTCGTCGACATCCACCGCCCGCTCGGCGCCACTCCCATCGACGTCACGTTCCGCTTCCCGACCGCGGGCACGATCACCCTCCGCATCCCCGTCCTCCCGCTGTCGCGAGGGGCCGGATCGCCGACACCCGCCCGCAGTTAGTCGCGGCGGCCGTCGCAGGCATCCGAAGCGGCGCGTGCGGCCGGAACGAACGGGGCGGCAGGCCCCCGGGTGGAGATCACCCGGGGGCCTGCCGCCTCTGTGTCTACGCCGCGCGTGGGGCTCGGCCGCGCGGAGTTCAGCCCTGCCTGATCGGCCGTCCGGCTCAGTTGGGCAGGATGACCGTGCCCTGCGTGTCCGGCACGTCGCCGTCGAGGTCGGCCAGGTTGGCGACCTTGCTCTTCGGCGGCGCCTTGACCGTGACCTTCCTGCCCCAGCCGGCGAACGTGGTGTCGTCGCTGAGGGTGAGGGTGAGGGTGTCGCCCCGGACCTTCAGCTTCAGGTCGGCGGTGGCCGAGGCGCGGCGGACGAGCTGGTCGGCGCCGATCCACAGCTTCCACGACACCACGGTCTTGGCGGGGTCGGACCCCAGGCTGGCGAAGCTGTTCTTGATGCCCGGGCTGACCTTGATGAGCTGCGTCAGCGGGATGGTGCCGCGGTAGAGCGTGGTCTTCGCGCCGTTGACGCTGCCGCCCGGACCCTTGGCCTTGGTGGTCGCGAGGACCGTCTTGAGGTTGCGCCAGTCGGCGGGGTTCACGAGCTCGCCCAGGCTCGACGAGGAGCCCGGCCGCTGGGCGGGGAGCCGCAGCCAGGTCTTGCCCTCGGGCAGCAGGCTCGTGTAGATCCCGCCCGAGAGGTAGCCCGTCTTGCCGATGACGATCGCGCGGAGGGGCTTCTCCGCGTCCTTCAGGTCCTCGTTCTCCCCCTTCAGCAGGTCGTTGTACTTCAGCGTCTGCCTGCTGTCGGAGGCGACGACGCCGGACCGGCCGAAGGCGAGACCGCCGTTCGAGGTGAACTTGACGGCCGTGATGCCGGCCATGGTCAGCGTGCCCGTGGAGACGTAGCGCACGCCGTGGCCGGCGACGTACTGTCCGCGCAGCGCGGCCACCGGGTCGGCGGCGGGGGCCTGCGCTTGTGTCGAGGTCTGAGCCTGCGCGGGGGCGGCGACGGCGGGCGCCACGAGCGCGGCCGTCGCGGCGCACGCCAGCGCCATGAGTGCTCGCTTCAAGGGTGATTCCTCCCGTAAGTGCCCTCAAGATCCGGAGGGCAGCTTGGGAATCCTTGCGGCTCATGATCACAGGAAAGTAACGAAAATCAACATTTCCTGTGAGTATTCAGAGAGTAACGCGATATGCGCGCTGAATATTGTTTCGGCCGCGAAAAGCGCGGAGGGGCGGCCGCCGAATGGCCCGGGCGTGCCGAGAGCCTGGGGGCGCGTCGCGCGCATGCGCGACCGGCGGCTGACGCGGGGCCGTTCCGGGGCGGAGCCTCCGGCGGCGGTTACGCTTCGGGCAGCGAGCACCATCTGCGGGAGGTCTTCATGGCAGGCAGGATTCGGGTCGTCGTCGCGAAGCCGGGGCTCGACGGGCACGACCGCGGGGTCAAGGTGGTGGCCCGGGCCCTGCGCGACGCGGGCATGGAAGTCATCTACACGGGGCTGCACCAGACGCCGGAGCAGATCGTCCGTACGGCGATCCAGGAGGACGCGGCGGCGATCGGGCTGTCCATCCTGTCCGGCGCCCACATGACGCTGTTCGCCCGGCTCTTCGAGGTCCTCCGTGAGGAGGGCGCCGAGGACATCGTCGTGTTCGGCGGCGGCATCATCCCCGAGGCCGACATCCCCGAACTGGCGAAGATGGGGGTCGCCAGGATTTTCACACCCGGGTCCACGACGCAGGAGATCGTGGAATGGGTCCGTTCGGCGGTCCCAGCCACCGTTTAGGCATTTTGCCCAACCTTGCCGTACTCCATGGTTGTTGGCAAGGCTCCAGTGGGACCCGACGACGCGGCCACGCTCGTACGGGGACTAGGCTTCATGCGCGGAAACGCCGGGCGGGACGACGGCGCCCGGCCTCGGACATCAAAAGGGACGGACCCTCGTGGACCTGTTCGAACATCAGGCGAAGGAGCTCTTCGCGGAGTACGGCATCCCGGTGCCGCGCGGAATCGTCGCGCACACGCCGGAGGAGGCGCGGGCGGCTGCCGAGCAGCTCACCGGACGCGTTGTCGTCAAGGCCCAGGTCAAGACCGGCGGGCGCGGCAAGGCCGGCGGCGTGAAGGTGGCCGACGACGCCGCCGACGCGCACGCGAAGGCGACGCAGATCCTCGGCATGGACATCAAGGGCCACACGGTCCACAAGGTCCTGATCGAGGAGGCCAGCCAGATCGCGGAGGAGTACTACTTCTCCTTCCTGCTCGATCGTGCCAACCGCACCTTCCTCGCCATCTGCTCCGCCTCCGGCGGCATGGACATCGAGGAGGTCGCGCACACCGCGCCGGAGAAGGTGGCGAAGGTGCCGGTCAGCCCGCTGACGGGCGTCGACCGTGCCAAGGCCCGCGAGATCGCGGTGGCGGGCGGCCTGCCGCAGCAGGCGCTGGACGGCGCCGCCGAGCTGATCGAGAAGCTCTGGGCCGTCTTCGTCGACGAGGACGCCTCGCTCGTCGAGGTCAACCCGATGATCCTGTCGGCCGACGGCCAGGTGAAGGCGCTCGACGGCAAGGTCACCCTCGACGACAACGCGAACTTCCGCCAGGCGGAGCACGCCGCGTACGTCGACAAGGCCGCGGAGGACCCGCTGGAGGCCCGGGCCAAGGAGAAGCACCTCAACTACGTCAAGCTGGACGGCAACGTCGGCATCATCGGCAACGGCGCGGGCCTGGTCATGTCCACGCTCGACGTCGTGGCGTACGCGGGCGAGGAGTTCCCCGGCCAGCCCAAGCCGGCCAACTTCCTCGACATCGGCGGCGGCGCCTCGGCCGAAGTCATGGCGAACGGCCTGGAGATCATCCTGTCCGACCCGTCGGTGAAGTCGGTCTTCGTGAACGTCTTCGGTGGCATCACCGCCTGCGACGCCGTCGCCAACGGCATCGTCTCGGCCTTCCAGCTCTTGCAGAGCCGGGGCGAGGAAGTGACCCACCCGCTGGTCGTCCGCCTGGACGGCAACAACGCCGCCCTGGGGCGGCAGATCCTGGCCGACGCCGCGCTGCCGCGGGTCGAGCTGGTCGACACCATGGACGAAGCGGCCAAGCGTGCCGCCGAGCTCGCCGCGGTAGGTGCGTAATGGCTATCTGGCTCACCGAGAACAGCAAGATCATCGTTCAGGGCATGACCGGTGGTGAGGGCACCAAGCACACCCGCCGCATGCTCGCCGCCGGCGTCAAGGTCGTGGGCGGCGTGAACGCCCGCAAGGCCGGCATCACGCACGAGGGCCTTCCGGTCTTCGGCACGGTCAAGGAGGCCATGGAGCAGACGGGCGCCGACGTGTCCGTCGTCTTCGTGCCCCCGGCCGCCACCAAGGCCGCCGTCCGCGAGGCCATCGACGCCGAGATCCCGCTGTGCGTGGTCATCACCGAGGGCGTGCCGGTCCACGACACGACCGAGTTCTGGGCGTACGCCGTCTCCAAGGGCAACAAGACCCGCATCATCGGCCCGAACTGCCCCGGCATCGCCTCGCCGGGCGCCTCCAACGCGGGCATCATCCCGGCCGACATCACCACCAAGGGCCGCGTCGGCCTGGTGTCGAAGTCCGGCACGCTGACCTACCAGCTCATGTACGAGCTGCGTGACATCGGCTTCTCCACCTGCGTCGGCATCGGCGGCGACCCGGTCATCGGCACGACGCACATCGACGCCCTCCAGGCGTTCCAGGAGGACCCGGAGACCGACGCGATCGTGATGATCGGCGAGATCGGCGGCGACGCCGAGGAGCGCGCCGCGGCCTACATCGACGAGCACGTGACCAAGCCGGTCGTCGCCTACGTCGCCGGGTTCACCGCGCCCGAGGGCAAGACCATGGGCCACGCCGGGGCGATCGTGTCCGGCTCCGCCGGCACCGCCCAGGCCAAGAAGGAGGCCCTGGAGAAGGTCGGCGTCCGCGTCGGCCGCACGCCCAGCGAGACCGCCCGCCTGATGCGCGAGATCATGTCTAGCCGCTGATCGCGCGTCCATCGACTGTCGTCCGCGACCTTGCGCTCCCACCGCCGCGGTGGTGGGAGCGCAAGGTCGCGGTCGTTTTCCGGCCCGGCCGGTACGCGTGCCGATGCGTCCGGATTGCGTACTCCTCGGCGTGGCGACGTGGAGGGAGACCGCGGGGCTGGGATGATGCGGTAGCGTGACGGGCCTTCTCGATCAGTTCAGGACCGCTCCCCGCGCCGTGCTCGGCCGCATGGGGGCCGGCGACGACGAGGAGACCCGCCGTCCGCTGCCCGTCTCCGGCATGCTGGCCGCGGTCGGGACGCTCGGCGTCGGCCTCGCCGTGCTCACCACGCTCACGCTCATCGGCTGGATGGCCGCGCCCCGCGGGCCGTTCGGCGAGGGCCTGCCCGGCGTCTTCCGCACGGCCTGCCAGCTCTGGCTCGCCGCCCACCACGCCGGTTTCGCGATCCCCGGCGGCCGGGTGGGCCTGCTGCCCATCGGCCTGATGATCCTGCCGGCGATGCTGCTCTACCGGGCCGGTCTGTGGATGGCGCGGGACGCCGACCTGCGGGTGCGGATGCCGGCCCGGCTGCCCAAGGGCACGCCGCGCGACCTCGAGAACGCCCGGCGCCGCGCCCAGCTCGCGCTCATCGCCCAGGCCGGCATCTCGCTGGCCGCGCCCTACGCGCTGCTCGCCGGGGTGATCGCCCTCGTCTCCGGCAACGAGGTCATGCAGCCGTTCCTGGGGGAGGCGCTGGTCAGCCACCTGCTGCTGGCCTTCGTCGCCGGGTCGGTGGCGACCGCCCGCACGATCGGGCCGTGGCGGTCGATGCTGCGCCTGCTGCCCGAGCGGCCGCGGTCGCTCGTGGCCGGCACGGCCGTCGCGACCGCGCTGATGCTCGTGGCCGGGGCCGTGCTGGTCCTCGGGGCCGTGGTGGTCAACTTCGCCCGGATCCAGCAGATGTCGGAGGTCCTCAGCCCCGGAGTGGTCGGCGGCCTGCTGCTCCTGCTCCTCGAGGTCCTCTACTTCTTCAACGCCGTCGTCTGGGGCATGGCGTACATCTCGGGGCCCGGTTTCGCGGTGGGCGCCGGGACGCTGGTCGCGCCCACCGGGGTCAAGCTGAGCGCGGTGCCCATGCTGCCGCTGCTGGGCGCCCTGCCGTCGTCCGGTGCCGCGCCCACCTGGGTCATGGGCGTGATCGCGCTGCCGTTCGCGGCCGGGGCGGTCGCCGGCGTGGTGACGGCCCGCGTCGCGCCGACCCCGTCGATCGAGGCCGCGCCGCTGTGGGGGTTCGTCTGCGGGGTCACCTCCGGCCTCGTCGCGGGAACGCTCGCCGCGCTGTCGGGCGGCCCGCTCGGCGGTGCCGGCCTGGCCGCGGTGGGGCCGTCCCCCTGGGAGGTGGCGCTGTCGGTCACGCTCGAGGTCGGCGTGGCCGCCGGCATCTCGGCCGGCATCGCCAACTGGTGGCTGATCTCCCGGCGGCCGGCCACCCCGCCCGAGCCGGTGCGCAAGGCCGGCGCCGTGATCGCCAAGGCCGCCGGGCGGGTGCGGCCCGCGCGCGGCGCCCACCTGCCTGGTCACTGGCTGGACGCCACCGAGGCGGACACCCAGCCGATCCCGGTCATCAGGGACGACTGGGCCGACGAGCACGCCGCGGCGGCGGCGGAGACCTTCGACGACATGGGCGCGCGACGGGCCGGGGCCACCCCGCGCATCCCCGACAAGCCGAGCGGACCGGCCGCGAAGCGTCGTGCCCCGAGCCCCCCGCCGAAGCCGCGCACGGACATCGTGGACGAGACCGACGACCGCGGGGGTCACGTCATCTACGTCGATCCCTACGCCTGGGACCGCGACTGATCCGTCCGAGGCGGCTCGGCGACGGCCGAGGCGAGCCGGTCCCGCAGGTCCGTCAGGCGGGCGATCTCGGCGTCCAGGGCGGCGATCCGGCGTTGCACGACGCCGCTTCCGGCGCGGCCGCCGCTGTCGCCGGAGCAGCCGGGGCTGCCGTACGGCGGGAGCGTGTCGCCCTCCAGCAGGTCCAGGCGGTCGGCGCAGCGGGCGACGTCCTCGATGGTGAGGCCGAGGGCGAGCAACTGGCGCACCAGGCGGATCCGGGCGACGTCCCGCGGGCCATACTCCCGTTGGCCTGACGAGGTCCGCGCGGGCGGCAGGAGCAGCCCGCGCTGCTCGTACAGGCGCAACGCCCGTGGGGTGGTCCCGGCCGCCGCCGCGGCGTCGCCGATCCGCATGAGACCTCCTGCGCCGTGCTCACGGCTTCACGATCTTCACAACTCCACGACGACCGTTCCCACGTGCCGTCCCTCGAACAACTCACTCAACGCCAGCGGCGCGCGTTCGATGCCCGCGATCCGCGTGTGCGGGAAGGCGACGGCGCCCGCCCGCAGCCAGGCGCCGAAACGCTCCGTCCACTCCGCGTGGGTCTCGTCGTCGACGCCGGTGAGGCCGCGGAGGGTGATGTTCTTGGCGATGAGCTGGAAGGCGTCCAGCTCCACCGGGGCCGTCGTGCCGCCGGACGCGGCCGACAGCTGCGTGGCCAGGGTGCCGACCACGACGAGGCGGGCACCGGGCCGCGCCGCGGCGGCCGCGGCCTGGAGCTGTTCGCCGCCGACGGTGTCGACGACCACGTCGACGCCGTCGGGCGCCGCCTCGGCCAGCCGCTCGCCGATCGGGCCGCCGTCGCGCAGCACCACCGCGTCGTAGCCGAGCTCGTCGGTCATGCGCCCGGCCTTGGCCGGTGAGCCGGTGGTGCCGATCACGCGTGCCGCGCCCAGCAGCCGGGCGATCTGGCCGGCGAGCGAGCCGACCCCTCCGGCGCCCCCGGTGACCAGCACCGTCTCGCCCGCGCGCAGGCGGGCGATCCGGGTCAGCGCGGCGTACGCGGTCGCGCCGGACGCCAGGTGCGCGGCCGGGTCGGGCAGGGCGTCGCCCAGCGGCGCGGACGCGGGGACCGCGGCGTACTCGCGCCAGCCCTGGAAGTGCGTGACCAGGTCGCCCGGCCGCAGACCGCTGTCCGCCGTGCCCTCGACGGAGGGGGCCGTGACGACCTCGCCGATGGCCGGGCCGAACAGCGCGTCCCCGGGACGGAGCGCGGGGAAGGGCGTGCCGGGCACGCCCCCGGCGATCAGCGTGCGCAGCGAGGGGAAGACCTGGAACCAGCGGTTGCGCACCAGGACCTCACCGGGCCCCGGCACGGGCAGCGGGACCTCGGCCACGGTCAGGTGCTCGGGGCCGGGAAGACCGGAAGGAACCTCGGCGAGCCGGATCTCGCGCGCGACGCGGGGCAGGGTTTGGGGCATGGGAACTCCCAGGGTGTCGGAGAGGGACCGCTCGCGCGGCACAGCCGCACGGCCCCGCGACGCTAACCCCTGACCCGCGCGTCAAAGGCAAGCCGGTGAGCCGCCCGCGACGGCGCGGACGGCTCCCGTGCGGTCGTGTCGTCAGGCGGGGGCCGGGACGCCGGCGGGCCAGGCCACGCCCATCTTCCGCTCGAACGACCGCATCAGCTGCTCGGAGCAGTCCTGCTGGGCCGCCACCGTGCCCGCGCCCTTGCGGCACTCGTTGTACGCGTTGAGCTCGTCGGAGAAGTAGAGCTGGAATCCGGTGGTCACGATTCCGAGGACGAAGGCGAGCGACGAGAGCACGACAGCCCCGGTCGCCATCCCGATCCCGCGCCGTTCGCGGTTGAGCAGGCGCAGGTCGCGGATCGCGATGACGATCGCGAACATCGACAGCGCCAGCCCGGCCGCCGGCAGCATCAGCGTGAAGACCAGCGCCATGATGGCGAGCACGAGAGCCCTGCGCCCACCGGTCGCAGGGGTCGGCGTCTGTAGGGGTGTTGTCACGGTCTCCTCGCCTCGCGTTCCGCATAACCCGTCGTAAGTCGTGATGGCCGGCGCCCGATACGCTTTAGCTGCGTCGAGGGACGGCCCTCCACGCTCGACCACTCTCTAAGGAACCATCTCCCGGCAATCACCTGCAAAACGAAGGCAGCTCACGAAGGAGTTCCGCTCTGTCCGTCCGGCTCGTCGTCCTCGTCTCTGGCTCGGGGACCAACCTGCAAGCGTTGCTGGACGCGGCGGCCGACGACGCGTTCGGCGCGACCGTCGTCGCCGTCGGGGCCGACCGCACCGGCATCGAGGGTCTGGCCCGGGCCGAGCGCGCCGGCGTCCCCACGTTCGTGGAAAGGGTGGGCGACCACCCCACCCGGGAGGAGTGGGACGAGAGGCTGGCCGGGCGCATCGCCGAGCACAAGCCCGACCTGGTGGTCTCCGCCGGTTTCATGAAGATCCTCGGCCCTCGTGTGCTGGGCGCGTTCCCCGTCGTCAACACCCATCCGGCGCTGCTGCCCGCCTTCCCCGGCGCCCACGCCGTGCGCGACGCCCTCGCGTACGGCGTCCGCGTCACCGGCTGCACGGTCCACCTCGTCGACGCCGGCGTGGACACGGGCCCGGTGATCGCCCAGGAGGCGGTGCCCGTACGGGAGGGGGACGACGAGGAGTCGCTGCACGAGCGCATCAAGACCGTCGAGCGACGCCTCCTCGTCGAGACGGTGGGCCGCATGGCCCGCGAGGGCTGGACCCTGACCGGGCGGACCGTGCGCCTCGGGACGGGACGAGTCGCAGGACAGGCCGCAGATGGCCCGACATCAGGAAGGACCACGAAGTGACCCGCATCGCGATCCGCCGTGCGCTGATCACCGTTTACGACAAGACGGGTCTCGAAGACCTGGCGCGGGGGCTCGAGGCCGCGGGCGTGGAGATCGTGTCGACCGGCGGCACCGCCGCCGCGATCGCCTCCTACGGCGTGCCGGTCACCAAGGTGGAGTCGCTCACCGGATTCCCCGAGTGCCTGGACGGACGGGTCAAGACCCTCCACCCGCGGGTCCACGCCGGGCTGCTCGCCGACGGCGCCAACCCCTCCCACGTCAAGCAGCTGGAGGAGCTGGAGATCGAGCCGTTCCAGCTCGCGGTGGTGAACCTGTATCCGTTCGCCGCCACGGTCGCCTCCGGCGCCTCCGACGCCGAGTGCGTCGAGCAGATCGACATCGGCGGGCCCGCGATGATCCGCGCCGCCGCCAAGAACCACGGCACGGTGGCCGTGGTCGTCGACCCCGCGGCGTACGGCGAGGTGCTCGCCGCGGTCGCCGAGGGCGGCTTCACGCTGACCGAGCGCAGGAGGCTGGCCGCCACGGCGTACGCGCACACCGCCTCCTACGACGTCGCGGTGGCGTCCTGGTTCGCCAACGTGTACGCGCCCGAGGGCGACTGGCCGTCCTTCATGGGCGCGGCGTGGAAGCGCAAGGCCGCCCTGCGGTACGGCGAGAACCCGCACCAGGGAGCCGCCCTCTACACCGGCGGCAAGGACGGCCTGGCCAACGCCGAGCAGCTCCACGGCAAGGAGATGTCCTACAACAACTACGTGGACGCCGACGCCGCCTGGCGGGCCGCCTGGGACTTCTCCGAGCCGTGCGTGGCCATCATCAAGCACGCCAACCCCTGCGGGATCGCGGTGGGCGCCGACGTGGTCGAGGCGCACCGCAAGGCGCACGAGTGCGACCCGGTCTCCGCGTACGGCGGGGTGATCGCGGTCAACCGCGAGGTGACCCGCGAGCTGGCCGAGCAGATCGCGCCGATCTTCACCGAGGTGGTGGTCGCGCCGTCGTTCGCGGCGGACGCGCTCGAGGTGCTCAGGGAGAAGAAGAACATCCGCCTGCTCGCCTGCCCGCAGGGACCGTCGAATCCCGCGGAGTTCCGCCGCATCGACGGCGGCCTGCTCGTGCAGACCGTGGACCGGGTGGACGCGCCCGGCGACGACCCGTCCACGTGGGAGCTCAAGGCCGGAGAGGCGGCCTCGCCCGAGGTGCTGGCCGACCTGGCCTTCGCCTGGCGGGCCTGCCGTTCGGTGAAGTCCAACGCGATCCTGCTCGCGTCCGGCGGCGCGACCGTCGGCGTCGGCATGGGCCAGGTCAACCGGGTCGACTCGGCCCGGCTGGCGGTCTCCCGGGCCGGCGAGCGCGCGGCGGGGTCGGTCGGCGCATCCGACGCGTACTTCCCGTTCCCCGACGGCCTGCAGGTGCTGGCGGAGGCCGGGGTGAAGGCGATCGTCGAGCCGGGCGGCTCGATCCGCGACGAGCTGGTCATCGAGGCGGCGAAGGAAGCGGGCATCACGCTCTACTTCACCGGCACCCGGCACTTCTTCCACTGATCGAGAAGACCGACGTACGGCCACGGAGGGGCGACTGTTGGGATGGATGGGGTGAAAACGGCACGATCACCCCGGTGGGGCGGTTAGCCTGAAGCGCCCCACCCCATCCTCCCACGGAGTCCCTCCATGCCCCTTGATACGATCATGAGCTCCTTCGCGACGATGAACGGCGTGTGGAACAGCCCCATCGCGCTGCTGCCCGTCGCCGCGCTGGCCGCCTACTTCGGTTGGCGGATCGTGGAGTTCATCCCCTTCACCCGCCGGATCATCGAGCGGCGCGAGGGGGGACAGTAAAGCACCGGAAGGACCACCCGGAAGGACAGGGAGAGCCATGACCGCGCGGCTTCTGGACGGCAAGGCGACCGCCGCCAAGATCAAGAGTGAGCTGGCGGAGCGGGTGAAGGCCCTGGCCGCCCGGGGTGTCACCCCCGGCCTGGGCACGATCCTCGTCGGCGACGACCCGGGCAGCCAGATCTACGTCGGGGGCAAGCACCGCGACTGCGCGGAGGTCGGCATCACCTCCATCCGCAAGGACCTTCCGGAGAGCGCCACCCAGGCGGACGTGGAGGCCGCGGTCGACGAGCTGAACGCCGACCCGGCCTGCACGGGCTACATCGTCCAGCTGCCGCTGCCGCGTCACCTGGACACCCAGGCGCTCATCGAGCGCATGGACCCGGCCAAGGACGCCGACGGCCTCCACCCGGTCAACCTGGGCAGGCTCGTCCACATGGTCGACGCCCCGCTGCCGTGCACCCCGCGCGGCATCGTGGTCCTCCTCCAGGAGTACGGCGTGCCGCTCAAGGGCGCCGAGGTCGTCGTGGTCGGCCGGGGTATCACCGTGGGCCGCCCGCTGGGCCTGCTGCTCACCCGCCGCGCGGAGAACGCCACCGTCACGCTCTGCCACACCGGCACCCAGGACCTGGCGTCCCACGTGCGCCGGGCGGACGTCGTGGTCGCCGCGGCCGGGGTGCCCCACCTCGTGACCGCCGACATGGTCAAGCCCGGCGCGGCCGTGCTCGACGTGGGCGTCTCCAGGGTCGACGGGAAGCTCACCGGCGACGTGGCCCCCGACGTACGCGAGGTCGCGGGCTTCGTCGCCCCCAACCCCGGCGGGGTGGGGCCGATGACCCGGGCCATGCTGCTGGCCAACGTCGTCGAGGCCGCCGAGCGCCACTGATCCACCGCTCGCCGGGGTCACCCCGGCGTCCCCTTTCCGCGGCGCGGCGCTCTCACGTCCTCCCCGCCGGCCTGCGGCCTTTCTTCTTCCCCGCCGCCTTGGCGACCTTGCGGGCGGGGGAGTGACGGCCTGAGCGAGGGCGCCGGAGCGATTCGCGGGCGAGGCGCTTGGTTCCTTGTTCGCTCGCGGGCCGCGTCGGCGTGGGCGTGGGCGTCTGCGCGGGCGCGTGCAACTGCTGGGCGAGCCAGGGCAGCGCCTGGGGAAGCTCCCTGTTCCAGGTGGCGAAGTTGTGGCCCCCACTCGGCAGGATCAGCGAGGACGCCCGCATGGGCGCCTTCACCGCCGCCAGGAAGTCCGTCGTCGCCCGGTAGTCGGACTCGCCCTCACGGCTGCTCGCCACCAGGACGGACACGGGTGGGGCCGGCAGGTTGGCCAGCCGCCACATCAGGTCGTTCTCGTCCTGGAGCCGCCGGTTCCCGCCGAACAGGTTGCCCGTCGTCACGTCCGTCAGGGCGTGGAAATACCCGGACAGGGACACCGCGGCGGAGAACGCCTCGGGGTGCCGCATGGTCAGCTTGAGCGCGCAGTAGCCCCCGGTCGATTCGCCGAGGACGCCCCAGTTGGCGGCTCCGGTGCCGACGCGGAACGCCGCGGCCACCGCCCGCGGCACGTCCGAGGTGAAGTACGTCTCGACCTGCGGCCCACCCGGCACGTCCACGCACTCGGTGTCCCGGGGCGGCGCGACCGTGGGGCGCATGAGCACCAGGACGGTCGGGCCGATCTCGTGGGTGAGGATCGAGGTCGCCGTGAGGGCGGGCATGTCGAGCCGGGTGACCAGATTCTCCGCGTCGCCCGGATAGCCGGTCAGCCCGAGGATCACGGGGAAGCGCCGGCCGGCGAACTTCGCCTCGAAATACTGCGGCGGCAGGTACACGTACGCCGACGAGCTCAGCCCGGTCCTCGCCCCGGCGATCGTCACCTGCTCCAGCCGCCCCGCGGGCAGGCCGGCCTTCGGCCTGGTGACCTGCACCGGCCTGCTGCCGAGGACCCTGACGAGGCCCGCTCCGCCGGCCGCCGCACCCGCCGAGCCCGCCGTGATCGCCGGCGTGTCGGCCGCGTTCGTGCCCAGCAGGTCGCCCCACGAGCCGAAGAACCCGAAGTACGCGTTGACGACGACGGCGATCGCGAGCAGCAGCAGGGTCTGGTCCGCGACCAGCACACCCACGCGCGCGGCGATGGAGCGCCAGGACGGCCCGCTCAGCCGGGGCCACAGCCAGACGGTCGCGACCAGCCCGCCGACGGCGAGCGCGACGAACAGGACCTGCACGTGCGCCGTTGTGAGCTCCAAATCCGGCCTCTCCTAAAGTCCCCCGTGGTGCCGGTTCATGCAAAGGTACTCGCGGGGCGTAAGGGAGTGGTTAAGGATCGAATTCCTCGCCCCCGGAGCGGATATCACCACTTAAGGTCTCGTCCCGTGAGCCGTCGGACCCACATTTCCCGCAGCGGCGGGATCGCGCGTCCATGGGTGCCCGCAGCGGCAGCGTACGCCGCGCTGTTCATCGGCATCCTGGACATCGTCAAAGCCGTGTTCCCGCGCCTGCGCGGAAGCAGGATCAGCGAGATCGCGAGCGTCCTGCCGGGCAGCGTCACCACGCTCGCCGAGACGGCGTCGTTGCTGGTCGGAATTCTGCTGATCATGCTTGCCCACGCGCTCAAACGGCGTAAGGCGCGGGCCTGGCGCGCGGTCGTGGTGCTGCTGCCGGTGGGAACCGTGCTCGAGGGGCTGCACCGGCACCCGGTCGCCGCGTCGGTGTCGCTGCTCCTGTGCGTGGTGCTGGTGGTCAACAAACGGGAGTTCTACGCCCTGTCCGATCCGCGCTCGCGCTGGCGGGCGCTGTGGAACCTGCTGGTGCTCGGCGCGTTCGACGTCCTGATCGGGTGGATCCTCGTCGCCGCGCACCACCGGACGGTCGCGGGCCACCCCGGTTTCGGCGACCAGATGCGGCACGTCGTGCTCGGCCTGGTCGGCCTGGAGGGGCCGGTCGGGTTCACGTCCGAGCGCACCGGCGACCTGGTCTACTTCTCGCTCGCCGGGCTCGGCGCGCTCACCGCCGTCACCACGATCTACCTGGCCCTCCGCCCGGAACGGCCGGTCGCGGCGCTCACCGAGGACGACGAGCGGCGTCTGCGGGCCCTGCTCGACCGGTACGGCCGGCAGGACTCGCTCGGATACTTCGCGCTCCGCCGGGACAAGAGCGTGATCTTCTCGCCCAGCGGCAAGGCCGCCGTGGCCTACCGGGTCGTCGCCGGGGTGATGCTGGCCAGCGGCGACCCCATCGGCGATCCGGAGGCGTGGCCCGGAGCGATCAGGCGGTTCCTGGAGGAGGCCAGGCGGCACGCGTGGGTCCCGGCCGTCATCGGGTGCGGCGAGACCGGCGGCGAGGTGTGGACCAGGGAAGGCGGTCTCGACGCACTGGAGATCGGGGACGAGGCCGTCGTGGAGGTGGCCGGCTTCACGCTGGAAGGCCGGGCCATGCGCAACGTGCGCCAGATGGTCAAGCGGGTGGAGCGGCTCGGCTACACCTGCCGGGTACGGCGGGCGGGGGACCTGAGCGAGGCGGAGCGCGAACGCATCCGCAACGCGGCCGACTTCTGGAGAGGCACGGAGACCGAGCGGGGCTTCTCGATGGCGCTCGGCCGGTTCGGCGACCCCGCCGACGCCGGCTGCCTGGTGGTCACGGCCCACCGGGCCATGCACGAGGGCGAGGAGACGCCGGGCGGGGATATCCGGGCCGTCCTGCATTTCGTGCCCTGGGGAGCCGACGGCATCTCCCTCGACCTCATGCGGCGCGACCGCGAGGCCGACCCCGGGCTCAACGAACTGCTGATCGTCCGGGCCCTGCAGGCCGCGCCGGACTTCGGCGTGACCAGGGTGTCGCTGAACTTCGCGATGTTCCGCTCCGCGCTGGCGCGGGGCGAACGGCTGGGGGCGGGACCCGTGCTGCGCGCGTGGCGCGCCGTCCTCGTCTTCCTGTCCCGCTGGTTCCAGATCGAGTCGTTGTACCGCTTCAACGCCAAGTTCAGGCCGCTGTGGGAGCCGAGGTTCCTGGTCTACCCGACCGCCCGCGATCTCCCGCGTATCGGTGTCTCCGCGCTCCAGGCGGAGGCGTTCCTCACGCTGCCGGGCCTGGGCTGGAGGAGCGGCCTGCTCCAACGGCGGCGCCGTCCGCAGGCCGCCCCCGGCGCGGTCACCGGCGGCACACGCCGGGGAGGTCGCAGAGCTTGGCGGCCATCGTCCGGGCGTCCTTGATCAGCGGGCGGAACTGGGAGGCCGGAAGGCTCTTGGTCACCAGGCCGGTCCTGACGTAGACCGCTAGCGCGCTCCCCTTGCGGACGACGACGGTGCGGGAGCGGTTCTCGAAGAAGAAGCCGCCGATCCTGAGAGCCTCGTCGCCGATGGCGGTGCTCTTCCACCTGTACGAGTAACGGTTCGGGCCGCGGCCCCCCGTGCCGCACTCGGCCAGGTCGGCGCGTACCGACTCCATCGCCGCCTTCGCCGCCCGCTCCGACGGGTAGAGCACGACCTGCTCGCTCCGATAGACGGTCTCCGCCACATAGGTGAACGTACGGCTCGCGCTGCGGCCGTCGCGGGCGGTCCTGCGGCCGCACGGGTTCACCTCAAGGGGCTTGTTCAGGCTGTCGGTGAGCTTCAGGTGCTCCCACGGCCTGCGCGGCCCGTCCACCTTGGCCTCGTCCAGCAGGAACCCCTTGGGCAGCCTGGCCGGAGCCGTCGCCGACGCCTGGCCCGCACCCGGTCCGGTGGCCTGAGCCGTCTGAGCCGCCGTCGCCGGCCCCGCGCCGATCGCGGTAGCCGTCACCGTCATCGCCGCCACGAATGTCAGAACCCCGCGCATCGCACGCTCCCTTGCCGATCGGTCGACGTCCCGTTCGACGTGGCTCTCGCGTGTTTTGTTCGGCACTTTTGTGATGTACCGATCTCACTTCGGATGACCTGAACGTCTCTACAGGCATCCATATCGTCACACCACTGCGGAAAGGAGCAGGTTCTCTTCTGCTCCAGCTCAACGGCTACTGGCGAATGGCCGTGGCGTGGAACGACCGTGAGAGCGGGGCGGTGCCCCGCGGCTGCGTCGTCTCGCCGGCCGCCGCCGAGACGGACCCGCGGCCGTGCGTCGGCTACGGGCTTTCGGAACGCTCCACTTGCCGCCGGGGGTGGACGGCATCCGCCCCCCGGCGGCCGGTGTGCCGCTGGTTCAGGACGCCCGGCGGCCCGCGCTGGTGCGGGGCTGCGGTTCCGGCTCGGCCGGTCCGGTCGCCCGCTGTGGCGGCACGACCGGCGTGGGCCGCACCAGGCCCAGGGCGACCACCTCGTTGGCGAGCCGGGTGCGCCGGTTGGTGCCCTCCGGGATGCGGAACTTCTGGTAAAGCCGCAGCAGATGCTGCTTGACCGCCGCCTCGGTCACCACCAGGTCGTCGGCGATCTCCCGGGCCGTCGCGGGCGCCACGAACGCCTCGTCGGAGAGCGCGGGACGGCACAGCGAGGTGAGGACGTCGACCTCCCGGCGGGTGAGTTCCGGCGCGGCGGCGCGGCGCAGCTCGACCTCGGGGGCGAGGTCCTCCCGCGGGATCCCGCCGACCCGGGCCCGGGCGGCCCCGAAGGAGACGACGTCGCCGTCGTCCAGGACCCTCCTGGCGATCGGCCTGCCGTTCACCCGCGTGCCGTTGCGGGACAGGCCCAGGTCCACGACGTACAGGTAGGGCCCGCGACGGACGAATTCGGCGTGCAGCCGTGACACGCTCGGATCCGTCAGCCGGATGTCCACGCCTCGGCCGCGGCCGATCGTGGTGACGTCGGGGCGCAGCGGCACCACCTCGCCGCTGTCCTCGATCCGTATGAACGGCCCCTCCACGGCAGTTCCTCCCCAGGTAGCCCGCCGTTACTTTCCCTATAGCTGCGGCTTACCCACCCGTGGCGGAGGGGAATCGCCTTTGCCACGAGCAGAATCAATCCTGAAATTGGTCTGGACCTTTGAGGGGCGCTTTACCTGCTCACGGGTAGACTTCGGGCGGAGATAAGCGGAGGAAACACTTATGGCGGACAAGCCCACCAAAGGCCTCGCCGATGTCGTCGCCGCGTCCACAGCGCTCAGCGACATCGACGGCAAGGCCGGCCGTCTGTTCTACCGGGGATACGACATCCACGACCTGGCCGGCCACGCCACCTTCGAAGAGGTGGCCCACCTGCTCCAGCGCGGCACGCTGCCGACCCGCCGGCAGCTCGCGGACTACGGCGCGGAGCTGACCGAAGGCCGCACCCTGGGCGCGCTCGTCGAGAGCAACATCTCCGAGATCGCCGGGAAGCAGGCGCCCATGGAGGCGCTGCGCACCCTGGTCTCGCTGGCCGGGGCCGACGACCCGGACAAGGACTCCAACGCCGCCGAGGCCAACCGCGCCAAGGCCGCCAGGCTCACGGCGCAGCAGCCGGTCCTCGTCGCCCGCTACCACGCGGCCAGGACGGGCGCGGACATCCCCGCGCCCGATCCCGAGCTGAGCACCGCCGCGAACTTCCTGCTGCAGATCACCGGCCGCCGTCCCGAGCGGCGCGAGGTCGAGATCTTCGACACCTGCCTGGTGCTGCACGCCGACCACACGATGAACGCGTCCACGTTCGCCGCCCGCGTGTGCGCCGCGACGCTGTCCGACATGCACTCGGCGATCGTCGCCGCCATCGGCACGCTCAAGGGCCCCCTCCACGGTGGGGCGAACGAGCAGGTCATGCGTACGCTGGAAGCGCTGGACCCGCGCGGCGTCGCGCAGGCCGTACGGGACAAGCTGGCGGCGGGCGAGAAGATCATGGGATTCGGGCACCGCGTCTACAAGACCGAGGACCCCCGGGCGACGCACCTGCGGCGGATGTCGCAGGAGCTGGCCGAGGCCTCGGGCGACGACACCTACTTCCGGATGTCTCGGGAGATGGAGGAGGTCGTCTTCGCGGACAAGCACCTGTACCCGAACGTCGACTTCTACGCGGCGACCGTCTACCACTACCTCGGCATCCCGACGGACCTGTTCACACCCGTGTTCTCGGTCAGCCGGATGTCCGGGTGGACCGCCCACGTGATCGAGCAGCACGCCGACAACCGGCTGATCCGGCCGGACAGCGAGTACATCGGCGAGCGCGACCAGAAGTGGGTGCCCATCGACGAGCGGTGACAGCGAGGAACGCGCCGAGGTCCGCAGTGGCAGGCATGGGAGAGATGTGAGAACGAGCGAGAGCACGGCCTGGGGGCCGTACCTGCTGGTGGTGGCGGGTGCGGCCGCCGGGTTGTGCGTGATCGGCCTGGGTGCGCCGGTGCCCGCGGGCGGTGCGATCATGGGAAGCGGCTTTCTCGCCGGATCCCTGGTCCGGGTGACGGTCTCGGAACGGCGGGCCGGCGCGCTCGCGGTGCGCAGCAAGCGGATGGACGCGCTCACGCTGGCGGCGTTCGGCGCGGCGCTCGTCATCGGCTCGCTGCTCATGCTGCTGCGGCTGCACGACTCGTAGGGACACGACCTCGTCGCGGATCTACCACAGCCGTCCGATAGCCTCAACGGCCAGTGAGCCTCAAAAAGGACGTGCTGGCCAGTTAAATCAGAAGGGGAACCCCACGCATGCCCAAGATCAAGGTAGCGGGCCCGGTCGTCGAGCTCGACGGCGACGAGATGACCCGGATCATCTGGCAGTTCATCAAGGACCAGCTGATCCTTCCCTACCTCGACGTCGACCTGAAGTACTACGACCTCGGCATTGAGCACCGCGACGCCACCGACGACCAGGTCACGATCGACGCGGCCAACGCCATCAAGCAGTACGGCGTGGGCGTGAAGTGCGCGACGATCACGCCGGACGAGGCCCGCGTCGAGGAGTTCGGCCTGAAGAAGATGTGGAAGTCCCCGAACGGGACGATCCGCAACATCCTCGGCGGTGTCATCTTCCGTGAGCCGATCATCATGTCGAACATCCCGCGGCTCGTCCCCGGCTGGACCAAGCCGATCGTCGTCGGCCGTCACGCCTTCGGCGACCAGTACCGCGCCACCGACCTGAAGATTCCGGGCGAGGGCACGCTGACGCTGACGTTCACGCCGAAGGACGGCAGCGAGCCGATCGAGCTCAACGTCTTCGACTTCCCCGGCGCCGGCGTCGCCCTGGCGATGTACAACCTGGACGAGTCGATCCGCGACTTCGCCCGCGCCTCCATGCGGTACGGCCTCAACCGCGGCTACCCGGTCTACCTGTCGACCAAGAACACCATCCTCAAGGCGTACGACGGCCGGTTCAAGGACATCTTCGCCGAGGTCTACGAGACCGAGTTCAAGGCCGACTTCGAGGCCGCCGGGATCACCTACGAGCACCGCCTGATCGACGACATGGTGGCCGCCTCCCTGAAGTGGGAGGGCGGGTACGTCTGGGCCTGCAAGAACTACGACGGCGACGTCCAGTCGGACACGGTGGCGCAGGGCTTCGGCTCGCTCGGTCTCATGACCAGCGTGCTCATGACCCCCGACGGCCGCACCGTCGAGGCCGAGGCGGCGCACGGCACGGTGACCCGCCACTACCGGCAGCACCAGCAGGGCAAGCCGACCTCCACCAACCCGATCGCCTCGATCTTCGCGTGGACCCGCGGCCTGCAGCACCGCGGCAAGCTCGACAACCAGCCCGAGGTCATCGACTTCGCCGAGAAGCTGGAGCAGGTCTGCGTCGAGACCGTCGAGGGCGGCCAGATGACCAAGGACCTCGCGCTCCTGGTCGGCGGCGACGCCGAGTGGCTGACCACGCAGGACTTCCTCGCGGCGCTCGACGAGAACCTCAAGAAGAAGATGGCGCTGTAACGAAAGCTGTCACGGAAACGGGCCCCTGCCTGCGGTTCCACCGTCAGGCAGAGGCCCGTTCGTCTCCCTGTGCCGTTCGTCTCCCTGGGCCGCATCACGTGCGTGCGAGAACGTCGCGGATCGCCAGCACCACCGCGTCGGGGCGGCGGAACGGCAGCGTGACGTGTCCCGCGTCCTCCACGACGCGGTTCTCGCCGCGTGGCATGGAGGCGGCGAACTCGTTGTAGAGGCGCGTCTTGCCGTCGCTCTCCGCCCGGAGCAGTTCCTCGGAAGCGCCCGCCGACACCGCCCGCTTGAACGGGTCGACGGCCGGCGCGGTCAAGATGATCACCGGTACGTCGGGCAGCGGGCCCGCGGCCCGGACCTCGTCGTAGACGGCGTTGACGTTTGCGGCCTCCCGGATGCCCGTGAGCAGCCATTCAGGGCTCACGTGGCTGTCGACGAGCGGCTCGCGCAGGCCGGCGGGCCAGCCGGCCATCTCCTGTTCGAACAGGACGCGGTAGAACTCCAGGATCTCCCGGGGCAACTCGTCGGGAAGGGCTCCGGCGGGATCCCAGGCGTCCCATCGTTCGGCCAGTTCGCGCGGCATATAGGCGCGATAGTCCTCGTGGGCCGGTTCCATCAGGACAAGCCCGGCGACCTCGCCGGGAAAGCGGATCGCGTGGTGGCGGGCGTACAGGCCGCCCAGCGAGTGCCCGGCCAGCACGTACGGGCCGGGAATCCCCGCGGTGCGCAGGAGGGCGCGGAGTTCGTCGGTGACCTCGGTGGACGAGCGGGGCAGGTCGATGCTCTCGCTCCAGCCGGTCCCGGCACGGTCGTAGAGGACGCTCGTGGTGAAGGCGGCGGCGCGTCGCTGAGCGTCCCAGTAGTCCATGCCGACCGCACCGGCTCCGGGGAGGAACACCACGGCGGGGCCGCCGCCCCCTTCTCGATGCAGCAGCAGCGTGCGGCCGTTGACGTCGTGGTACTCGCCCAGGGGTGGCTTCATGGCCGGTGTCCCTCCTGCGATTCCAATTTTGGGAATGGTACCAAGGATGGGATCGTAGCGATATGGACATGTTGACCCTCCTTCTGCACCCGGTGCGCCTGCGGATCGTGCACGCCATGTCGGGCGGTCGCGCGCGTACGGTCGGTGACCTGTGCGCGGACCTCGCCGATGTGCCGAGGACCAGCGTGTACCGGCATGTCGGGCTGCTGGCCGAGGCGGGCGTGCTCGAAGTGGTCGGCGAGCAGCGGGTGCACGGCGCGGTGGAGCGCACCTACCGGCTGCAACGAGCTCGGACGGTG
Source organism: Microbispora sp. NPDC046973 (assembly GCF_040644495.1). Taxonomy (NCBI): domain Bacteria; kingdom Bacillati; phylum Actinomycetota; class Actinomycetes; order Streptosporangiales; family Streptosporangiaceae; genus Microbispora; species Microbispora sp. NPDC046973. Next base: position 170,401 of record NZ_JBEYWQ010000003.1, read on the forward strand.
ATCGACCGCGACATGGCCGCGTCGATGTCGCTGGAGGACCACCGCGCGGCGTTCGCGACGGGGCTGGGGGTGCTGCTCAGTGAGTTCAACGCCTACCTGGACCGGGAGGGAGCGGACCCGTTCGCCGACTCGGTGGGGTACACCCAGTCCACCTACTGGCTGACACCCGACGAGCTCGCGGACCTGATCAGGCAGGTGCAGGCCGTCATGACGGCTCATCGGGGCAACGGGCCGGCGGCCGGCCGGCGACCATACCTGCTGAGCCCGATCCTGTTCCCCACCGGCGGAGCCATCGGAGAAGGCGACGCATGAGGCCCTGACGCCCCGAGCGTCCCCGGGATGGTTCCGGGCGGCCCCTTTCCCGTCACCCCGGGGTAGGGACCGCTCGCTGCTTTGTCACGGTTTCCTGACGTCACGGCGCGGTATCGAGCCGCGGAACCGTCGCATCGGGGCCGTAAAGTTCTGCTGGCCGGTACTTTGCCGAATCGTGGGGAACGGGATGCCGCAGATCGCGCCGTTGCAACCGGGGGATCCGACCAGGCTCGGTCCCTTCGTGCTGTCCGGCCGTCTCGGCGAGGGCGGGCAGGGCGTGGTCTACTTCGGCCAGGACCAGGCCGGCGAGCGGGCCGCGGTCAAGCTGCTGCACGTCAAGTTCTCCGGCGACGCGACCGCCAGGTCCCGCTTCGCGCGGGAGCTGCGCGCCGCTCAGCGCGTGGCGAGCTTCTGCACCGCCCGGGTCCTGGCGGCCGACCTGGAGGGCGACACGCCGTACATCGCAAGCGAGTTCATCGACGGGCGGTCGCTGCGCGAGGCCGTCGAGGAGAGCGGGCCGCTGACCGGCTCGGGCCTGGAGCGGCTCGCCGTCGGCACGGCCACCGCGCTCACCGCGATCCACCAGGCGGGCATCGTCCACCGCGACTTCAAGCCCGACAACGTGCTGCTGGCCGTGGACGGCCCCCGGGTGGTGGACTTCGGCATCGCCCGCATCCTCGACTCGACCGCCACGATCACGAGCCGGGCGATCGGCACGCCCGCCTACATGGCGCCCGAGCAGATCTCCGGCGGCAAGGTCGGGCCCCCGGCCGACGTGTTCTCCTGGGCCTCCACGATCGCGTACGCCGCGACCGGCGACGTCGTGTTCGGAGGCAACTCGATCGCGGTCGTGCTCAACCGCATCCTCAACCACGACATCGACACCGGGATGCTGCCCGAGCCGCTCGGCGGGGTGGTCCGGGCGTGCCTGCGCAAGTCGCCGGACGAGCGGCCGACGGCCGACCAGATCCTGATGCGCCTGCTGGGCCGCGCGGTGTCGGGCGACGCGTCGGCGGTCGTGCTGTCCGAGGGGGCCGCGCACGCGGCCGACCCGGACGCCACGCGCCTCGCGCGCACGGGTCCGGGCCGCGCCCTGGCGACGGGCGCGGGCACCCGACCGGCCCTGTCCTCCTCGGGCCCCACCGACCACAGGTCCGGTGGCGCGTCCGGTGGCGCGTCCGGCGGCGTCACGCGCGAGGGTGCGGGCCCCGGCGGTCACGGCGCCGTACGGGCCGGTGCGGGGGGTTCCGCTGTGGCGGGGCCCGCACGGGCCGGGATGGAGCCGCCCGGGACGGGGCCGGGCGCGATCGCGCCGGGCGAGATCGAGCCGGACGCGACCGGACGGGCACGGCGCCGCCGGAGGGGGCTCGTCGGCGCGCTCGTGGCCGTGCTCGCCGTCGTGGCCGCCGGGGGCGCGCTCGTCGCCGCCAAGACCGGCTTCGCGTTCGGCGGCGCGCCCGAGGAGAGCGGCACCGGCGACGCCGTCGTCTCGCCGCGCTCCTCGCGGCCGAGCCCGACGTACGCCTCCGTGTACGAGAAGGCGCGGCGGACCAAGCGGCTGACGATCGGCGTGCGGTGGGACGTGCCCGGGGTCGGCCTGGAGCAGGCGAGCGGGTTCAGCGGGTTCGACGTGGACGTCGCGACGTCCATCGCCAGGAGCCTCGATGTCCCCGCGAGCGGGATCACCTTCCGCAGGATCGGCGTCAACGACCGGGTGCGCGCGCTGACCGACCACACGGTGGACATGGTCGTGGCGACCTACTCCTACGACGACAACCGCGACGACGCGGTCACCTTCGCCGGGCCGTACTACACGGCCCACGCCGACCTGCTCGTGCTCGCCGGTTCGCGGATCAAGAAGCTGGAGGATCTGGCCGGGCGCCGGATGTGCGCGCCCGCCGGCAGTACCACCGCCCGGCTCGTCGCGGGCAAGGTGGACGTCGAGCAGGTCCGGGCGGGCAACTACGCCCAGTGCATGGATCTGCTGACATACGGCAAGGTCGACGCCGTGCCGGGGGACGACCTCATCATCGCCGGGTTCGCCGACCGGGTGGCGAGCCTCAAGCTGTCGGTGCTCGGCCTGCGGCTGACCGACCAGCGCTACGCCGTCGGCCTGCCCAGGAAGGACGTGCGCACCTGCCGGGCCGTGGAGGACGCGATCAGCCGCATGTACGACGACGGCACGATGCGTGACCTGCTGCGCAAGCACTTCGGCAACGTCGACTTCGATCCCGAGCGGGACGCGCCGCCCAGATTCGCCTGCCGCTGAGCCCTGCCCGTCCCCGGGCCGCCGGTCAGGCCGGGCGTTCGAGCCGGGCGATGGCGTCGTTCGCCCACTGCAGCGTGGTGCGGGTCTGCCGGATGCCGAGGTCCAGGGCGAAGTTGCCGAACTTGACCCCGGACGTCCCCTCCGGGACGGGGGAGGCGTGTTTGGCCGCCCAGAGGGCCTCCAGCTCGGCCAGCTTGCGTTCCACATGCACCTTCAGCCGCTCGAGCACCTCCAGCGCCTCGCCGGTGTCGAGCAGCGGGAGCAGGAACGCCTGCAGCGCGACCTCGCTGCGCGCAGGACCCGTGGGGTCGTGCCCGACCAGCCAGGCGCGCAGCTCCGCGCGACCCTCGGAAGTGAGCGAGTAGATCTTGCGCCCGCGCGCGCCCTCCGCCTCCACCGTCACCAGGCCGTCGGCGGTCATCTTCGCCAGCTCGGGATAGATCTGGCTGTGGCCCGCCTGCCATACATGGGCCACCGACTTCTCGAACGCCTTCGTCAGGTCGTAGCCGCTCGCCGAGCCGTAGGCCGTCAGCAGACCGAGAAGAGCGATGCGCAGGGACATGCCCTCACTATACCTATGGATTGACATGTCAGCTCTTACATGTCACCTTCGACACATGCGATCCAGAAACGGACTCCTGCTGTTCGCCGTGCTCGGCGGCATGTTCCTGGCGATGCTCGACCAGACGATCGTCGGCACCGCGCTGCCGAGGATCACCACCGAGCTGGGCGGCACCGGCCTCTACACCTGGGTGGTGACCGCCTACCTCCTCACCTCGACCGTCACGGTCCCGCTCTACGGCCGGCTCTCCGACGCGTACGGGCGAAAGCCGCTGCTGCTGGTCGGGGTGGTCCTGTTCCTGCTCGGCTCGATCCTGTCCGGGGCGGCGCAGAGCATGGGGCAGCTGATCGCCTTCCGCGGCCTGCAGGGGCTCGGCGCGGGCGCGCTGCTGCCGCTGTCGCTGGCACTGGTGATCGACCTGTTCCCGCCGGAGCGCAGCGGGCGGGTGCAGGGCGCCCTCGGCGGCGTCATGGCGCTGAGCTACATCGCCGGGCCGTTCCTCGGCGGCCTGTTCACCGACCACGCGAGCTGGCGCTGGGCCTTCTACGTGAACGTCCCGATCGGCGCCGTCCTCGTGGCCATCATCGTGTGGCGGCTGCCGTACCGGCCGGGGCACGGCGGGGCGCGGCCCGACTACCTGGGCATCGCCGTCTTCGGCGCCGCCGTCAGCGCCCTGCTCGTCGGCCTGACCGAGAAGGGGATCGACGGCCACACCTGGACGAGCGGGCCGGTCGCCGGGCCGATCGGCGCGGCGCTCGCGCTGCTCGTGGTGTTCGTCCTCGTCGAGCGGCGGGCCGCGGAGCCGATCGTGCCGCTTCACCTGTTCGCCAACGGCACGTACTCACTGGTCAACGTCGCGTCGTTCTTCACGGCGTTCTGCATGTACGCCGGGGTGGTCTTCCTGCCGCGCTACTTCCAGGAGGCGCACGGCCTGAGCGCGACCTCCTCCGGGCTGCACATCTACCCGCTGATGCTGGCGATGGTCGTGGGCAGCGCGCTCACCGGCGCCCTCATCTCGCGCACGCGCCGCTACAAGCCGTGGCTGGTGATCGCGCCGGTCTTCCTCGTCGCGGGCACGGCGCTGTGCGCGAACCTCGAGGTCGGCACCTCGACCCCGCTGCTCGTCGCCTGGATGGCGCTGATCGGGCTCGGCATGGGGCCCATGCTGTCCGGCCTCACCGTGGCGATCCAGACGGCCGTCCCGCCCCGGTTCATCGGCACGGCCAGCGCGAACCTGACGTTCTTCCGGCAGATCGGCGGCTCGGTCGCGCTGGCCGTCGCGGGCACGGCGTACACGTCGGTGGTGACGCGGGAGGCGCCCGTGCACGGCCTGCCCGCGGCCCACGCCGCCGCGACCGCGACCGTCATCCCCTGGCTGGGCGTCGTGGGCGCGGTCGTCGCCCTCCTTGCTCTCGCCCTGCTGCCCAATGTCGATCTCCAGGGCGGTGCGCGGCTCGGCAGGCCCGCACCGCAGCAGGACCTCGCCGCGGCGTGAGACGGGCGTGAGACGGTGTGAGACGGCACTTCGGCGGCGCGCTGAGCGGCGTGTCGGACGGTGCGCGGGGCCCGTCCGGCACGGTTGAATTGATCTCAAGCGTTCGGGGGAGCGGCAGTGGGTCGTAGGGTCGTCACGGGTTTGGTCTGTGTGTTCGTCGCCGGAGCGCCGCAACCGGCGCTCGCCTTCTCGGGGGAGGCGCCCCGGCCGGCGCCGGTGAAAGAGCCGTTGAAGAATCAATGGGGCACGGCCGACCTCTCGGTCGGCATCACCGCCTCGCCGAAGGTGGCGCAGCCGGGTCAGCCGCTGACCTACCACGTCACCGTGCACAACAAGGGCCCGGGGGACGCCGTGCTGCCGACGCTGCGGGTCGCTCTGCCGAAGGACTTCCAGATCGTCAACGTGGGTGTGGCGGAGTGCGAGCCCGGCCGGGCGCGCAACCGGGTCGTCTGCCACTCGTCCGACGACGTCCTGCCCGGCGGCTCGGGTGACATGACGATCACGGGGGTGATCGCGCCCGGCGCGCACGGCCCGCTGCGGGCGCGGGCCGACCTGACCTCCGAGGTGCTCGACCAGGACGAGACCGACAACACGGCCGAGGCGGTGACCAGGGTCGACGAGGGGGCCGACCTGGCGATGCGGTTCCGCTCCTCGACCCGGTTCATCCGCCCGGGCCACTGGTTCTCCGTACGCGCGGAGGTGCGCAACCGGGGGCCGCGCGTCGTGCGGGACGCCTACGTGTTCTTCCAGCCGCGCGAGGCCCGGCTGCTGTCCGCCAGGGGCGGGCGCTGCCGGGGGAACCGCCAGTTCGTGGGGTGCTCGCTGCCGCCGATCAGGTCGGGGTCGCGCGGGCTGCTCGAACTCGTGTTCCGGGTGCCGTCGCGGGCCTCGCACGCCGTGGCGACGATGGCCACCGTCTACTCGCGCCGCTACGGCGACCGCCGCCCGGCCAACAACAAGGCGAGCGTACGGGTCGGCCTGCGCCGCGCCTGACCGGCGAAGCGGGGACCGAGGCGGGGCCGAGGCGGGCACGGTCAGGCGGGAATCGGGCTTCGGGGTTCAGGCGGGCTCCGGGGTTCAGGCAGGTTTTGTGGAGGCGGTCCAGGCGTCGGCGACCATGTCCCGCAGCGTCGTGTGGGCCGGCTTCCAGCCCAGCTCGCGCTGGATCTTCTCCGACGACGCCACAAGGACGGCCGGATCGCCGGGACGGCGCGGCGCGACGGTGGTCGGGATGGGGTGGCCGGTCACCTCGCGGCAGACGTCCACGACCTCCTTGACCGAGAAGCCCGTGCCGCTGCCGAGGTTGTAGATCCGGTGCTCGCCGGGCGTGCAGGCGTCCAGGGCGAGCAGGTGCGCGCGGGCGAGGTCGGCGACATGGACGTAGTCGCGGACGCAGGTGCCGTCCGGCGTGGGGTAGTCGGTGCCGAAGACGCTGACCGACTCGCGCTCGCCCAGGGCCACCTTCAGGATGTTGGGGATCAGATGGGTCTCGACCGTGTGCCGCTCGCGGAACTCGCCGTACGCCCCGGCCACGTTGAAGTAGCGCAGGCTGACCGCGCCGAGGCCGTACAGCCCGGCGAAGGCGGTGAGCGCGGTGTCCACGGCGAGCTTGGACGCGCCGTAGGGGTTGCCCGGACGGGTCGGGTCGGTCTCCAGGATGGGCGTGTGCTCCGGCTCGCCGTAGGTGGCGGCGGTGGAGGAGAAGACAATCCGGTTCACCCCGGCCTGCCGCATGGCGTCGAGCAGCGCGAGGGTGCCGCCGAGGTTGTGCGACCAGTAGAGCCCCGGCTTCTCGACCGACTCGCCCACCAGCGACTTGGCCGCGAAGTGGAGCACGGCGTCGAACCCTTCGGACAGCACGCCGCCCGCATCGGCGATCGAGGCCTGCACGAACGAGGCTCCGGGCGGCACGGCGTCGGCGTGCCCGGTCGACAGGTCGTCGAGCACCGTGACCTCGTGCCCCTCCTCCACGAGTTGCGCCGCCACGACGCTGCCGATGTACCCGGCTCCACCAGTAACCAGCAGCTTCACTGTTTGCTCCTGTTCGGAAGTGTTGGATTATGTACGTCCAGGGCCTAGCTTACGCGCTTCCCATGAGGAGCGGGTTAAATGCCACCAGTACCGCAATCTCAGCAAGTCGCAGGAGATTGCGACGACCGGCCTGGCCTGCCTGACACCCGAACGGACTGATGACGTTGAGCAACGTCGCGGTGACCATCGCCCTGGTCCTGATATTCATCCTGATCGGCGGATTCTTCGCCGCGGCCGAGATGGCGATGGTCTCGCTGCGGGAGAGCCAGATCCGCCGCCTGAGCCGCGACGAGGGACGCCGCGGCGCGCGGGTGCAGAAGCTCGCCCGCGACCCCAACCGCTTCCTGTCGGCCATCCAGGTCGGGGTGACCGTGGCGACCGTGCTGTCGGCCGCGCTGGGCGCCGACGCGCTCGGCCCCCGGTTCGCTCCGGTCCTGGAGCACTGGGGCCTGCGGCCGAGCGTGGCCGCGCCCGTCGCGTTCGTGGCCGTCACGCTGGCCATCTCGTACGTGACCCTGGTGCTCGGCGAGCTGGCGCCCAAGCGGCTCGGCCGGCAGCGGGCGGAGAGCCTGTCGCTCGTGACCGCCCCGCTGCTCGACCGGATCGCGACGCTGTCGAGGCCGGTGATCTGGCTGCTGTCCAAGTCGACCAACGGCGTCGTACGGCTGCTCGGCGGCAACCCGTCCGCCGACAGGGCGGCCATGACCACCGAGGAACTGCGCGACATGGTGGTGGGCCACACGGACCTCACCCAGGACGAGCGCGACGTGATCGCCGAGGTGTTCGCGGCGGGCAAGCGGCAGCTCAGGGAGGTCATGCTGCCCCGCACGGAGGTCGAGTTCATGGCGGCGGACACCCCGCTCGCCGAGGCCGCCGTGCTCGCCGCGGCCATGCCGCACTCCCGGTTCCCCGTCTACCGCGACACCTACGACGACGTCATCGGGTTCGTCCACGTGCGGGACCTGCTCGACCCGGTGCGCACCGGGCGGCTTGAGCCGATCAGCGAGGTCGTGCCGATCCGCCCGGTCAAGCTCGTGCCGGCGAGCAAGCGGGTCCTCGCCACGCTCGCCGAGATGCGCGACGAGGGCCACCACCTCGCCATCGTGGTGGACGAGTACGGCGGCACCGACGGCATCGTGACGCTGGAGGACCTGGTCGAGGAGCTCGTGGGCGACATCCGCGACGAGTACGACGAGAGCGGCGACGCCGTACGCGTGATCGCGGGAGACGTGGAGGTCGAGGGGCTGGTCAACCTGGACGAGTTCCACACGCAGACGGGCGTGCGGCTGCCCAGCGGGCCGTACGAGACCCTGGGCGGATACGTCATGGCCTTCCTCGGTCACCTGCCCCAGCGCGGCGAGGTCGCCGAGGCGCCGGGCGTGAAGCTGACGGTGACGGAGATGGACGGCCGCCGCGTCTCCCGCGTCCGCGTCACCCGCAATCCCCCAGAAGACGCGGCGCCCGCGGCGACCGGCTGAGCGGCGGGCGGCTGAGCGGCGACCGGTCGAGCGGCGGCGTGTGCGGGGGTCGGTCGAGTGTTCTCCCGGCCGCCGCCCAGGAGAGGCGTCCCCGGCGGGGACGGGGCCCGTGGCCCCGGCCGCGTCTGTCGCGGGCAGCCCGCGACTCCTGACAGAATTGCCGTATGGCTCTTGCTCGCGTCCTGTCCGGTATCCAGCCCACCGCCGACTCGTTCCACCTGGGCAACTATCTCGGCGCGATCCGTCAGTACGTGGCACTGCAGGACACCCATGAGGCCTTCTTCTTCATCGCCGACCTGCACGCGCTGACCGTCGCGCCCAAGCCCGAGGAACTGCGCCGGCGCACCAGGATCGCCGCCGCCCAGCTGTTCGGCGCGGGGCTCGACCCGGAGCGCGCCGCGGTCTTCGCGCAGAGCCACGTCCGCGAGCACAGCGAGCTCGCCTGGTATCTCATCTGCCAGACCGGCATGGGCGAGGCCGGGCGGATGACCCAGTTCAAGGACAAGTCCGCGCGGTACGGCGAGAGCTCGGCCAGCGTGGGCCTGTTCACCTACCCGATCCTCCAGGCGGCCGACATCCTGATCTACCAGGCCGACCAGGTGCCGGTCGGGGTGGACCAGAAGCAGCACCTGGAGCTCAGCCGCGACCTCGCGCAGCGCTTCAACAGCCGCTACGGCCAGACGTTCAAGGTGCCGAGCCCGTACATCCTCAAGGAGGTCGAGAAGATCACCGACCTCCAGGACCCGACCGCCAAGATGTCCAAGTCGTCGTCGAGCCCCCAGGGCATCCTCGACGTGCTGGAGGAGCCGAACGTCCTGCGCAAGAAGATCATGCGCGCGGTGACCGACACCGGCAGCGACGTCGTCGCCGACGAGGAGAACAAGCCGGGCGTCACCAACCTGCTGCGGATCCTGTCCGCGCTGACCGGCACGCCGATCCCCGAGCTGGAGACGCGGTTCGCCGGGCAGGGATACGGCGCCTTCAAGAAGGAGGTCGCCGAGGCCGTCATCGAGACGTTCTCGCCGATCCGGGAGCGTACGGAGAAGCTGCTGGCCGACGAGGCCGAGCTCGACCGGATGCTGGTCGCGGGCGCCGCCCGGGCCCGCAAGGTGGCCCGCGAGACGATGGAGCAGGTCCGCGAGCGCCTCGGCCTGCTGCCCACGCCGCACGCCGAGTGAACCACGCCTGAGCCGCGGCCCGCCCTCCGGGCCGCGGTCGCCGCGCGCATCGAGACGCCCTGTCCGGGTACACCATGCCGATGGGGATGGCGATGCTCGACCAGGTCACACGGCGCGTCGACGAAGTCAGGGCGCGGGGCCGGATGTGGATCGAGCGCGAGCGCATCCGCTTTCCCTGGCTCGACCACCTCATCCGGACCGTCCAGCGCTACCAGGTGCAGTCGGGGGACCGGCTGGCGGGCGCTTTCACCTATTTCGCGTTCCTGTCGTTCTTCCCGCTGATCGCACTGGCGTTCGCCCTGTTCGGGTACGTCGTGACGATCCGCCCGGACGCACTCGCCACGCTCACCGAGGCGATCAACAGCCAGCTTCCCGGGCTCGCCGGGCAGCTCCACATCGACCAGCTCGCCGGGGCCCGGGCCCGGGCAGGGCTGATCGGCCTGCTCGGCCTGGTGTACGCCGGGCTGGGCGCGATGGACGCCCTCCGCGGAGCCCTGCGCACCATCTGGATGACCTGCGAGCCGCCGCTCAACTACTTCGTCGGCAAGCTGCGCGACCTCGTCGCGCTCGTGCTGATGGGCCTCGCCATGCTGGTCTCGGTGATCGCGAGCGGATTCGCCACCGGGGCCACGACCACGGTCGCCGGATGGCTCGGCCTGGGCTCCTCGCCGCTGGCCGGCTTCGGGGTCTGGCTCGCCGGGATCGCCGCGAGCCTCGTCGCCGACCTGCTGCTCTTCCTGGTCATCCTCGGCTGGCTGGCCAAGCCGTCGCAGCCGTTCCTCGTCGTGCTCAAGGGCGCGCTGCTGGGCGCGGCCGGCTTCGGGGTGCTGAAGCAGCTCGCGGCGCTGATCCTGTCTTTCACCCTGCGCAACCCGGTGTACGGCACGTTCGCGGTGGTCGTGGGGCTGCTGCTGTGGATCAACCTGTCGGCCCGGGTGATCCTCTATGCCGCCGCGTGGACGGCGACGGCCACGCTCGGCCCGCCGCCCGAGCCCACCCCGCTTCCTTCGCCCGCGACCACGCCCACGACGGGCCCCGCCTGACCGCGCCGCTACCGCGGGCGCAACCCGTTGAGCGCGGTCTCCACGACCGCGTCGGCGTACTCGGGTGTGAGCGGGCCGCTGCGCTGGAGCCACCGGTTGAGCAGCGGTCCCCACAGCATCTCGATCGCGACGTCCAGGTCCAGGTCGCCGGACAGCTGACCGGCCCGCTGCGCGCTGCGCAACCGCTGCTTCTTCAGCTCCTTCATCGGCCCGTCGAGCCGTTCCGCGTACGCGGCGGCGAGCGCGGGGTCGTGCAGGATCTCCGTGCTGAGCGCGCGCATCGGCTCGTCGTATCGCGGGCTGTTCAACTCGGCGACCGTGGCGCGCAGGACCGCCTTGAGGTCGGCTTCCAGATCGCCGGTGTCGGGCAGCGCGGGCGAGTCGCCTGTTCCCTCGGAAAGCATGAGGAACGCGTCGAAGAGCACCGCTCCTTTGGAGGGCCACCAGCGGTAGATGGTCTGCTTGCCGACCCCTGCCCGGGCGGCGATCCCCTCGATGCTCAGCTTCGCGTAGCCGACCTCGCCGACGAGCTCGAACGCCGCGGTGAGAATGGCCCGCCGTGAGGCCTCGCTACGGCGTCTCGTGCCGGGAGCCGTGCCGTGCTGTGCCGTCATGCCGCCGAACCTATCAGAAGCGAGACGAGACGATCCGTCTTGACAGGAATCCGATGCGACGCCACGCTTAGGCAAGCGAGACGATACGTCTCGTCCAGTGTTTGTCAGCGAATGGAGCAGTCATGCGTACGACAACCGCCGATACGGGCCGGGTCTGGTTCATCACCGGTGCGGGGCGGGGTCTCGGCCGGGCGTTCACTCAGGCCGCGCTGGACAACGGCGACCGGGTGGTCGCCGCGTCCAGGACCGTCGCGCTCCTGAAGGGCCTGGCCGCCGACCTCGAGGACAGGCTGCTCGTGCTCCCTCTGGACGTCACCGACCGCGCGGCGGTCTTCGGCGCGGTCGCCGAGGCGACCGAGCGTTTCGGCCGGCTCGACGTCGTGGTGAACAACGCCGGGATCATGTCCATGGGGATGATCGAGGAGTTCACCGAGGCCGAGGCCCGGGCCCAGATGGAGACCAACTTCTTCGGCGCGCTGTGGGTCAGCCAGGCCGTCCTGCCCTGCCTGCGTGCCCAGGGGGCTGGGCACATCGTGCAGATCTCCAGCATCGGAGCGCTCGGCGGCTTCCCCACCACCGGGTTGTACAGCGCGAGCAAGTTCGCCCTGGAGGGCATGAGCGAGGCCTTGGCGATGGAGGCCGCCCGGTTCGGGGTGAAGCTCACCATCGTCGAGCCCGGGGGCTACTGGACCGACTTGTACACGAGCATGACCGCGACCGCGCCGATCCCCGACTACGCCCCTCTGCGGGCCGAACTGGACAAGCAGTGGGCCGAGGGGTCGGTGGACAGCGATCCCCGGCTGGCCGCCGAGGCCCTGCTGAAGCTCGTCGGCAGCGACGAGCCGCCGCTGCGGCTGCTGCTGGGTGGCACGGCCTACGACCTGGCCTTCGACGTCTCACGCCGGCGGATGGAGACCTGGGCCCGCTGGGAGGAGGTCAGCCGCGCCGCCGAGCACGCCGTCCCCGCCCCGCCTGCCCGCTAGCCGGCGGTGTCGCCGGGCGTCCTCCGGCGCCGGCGCAGGCCGTACGTGCCCAGGGCGAGGACCACGAGGGCGCCGCCGCCGATCAGCAGGGGGACGGTCGCGCCCGCACCCTTGGAGGCGGGGTCCTCTCCCCGCGCCTTGGCCGCGCCCGCGTCGGCCGCGCCGGGCGATGCGGAGGGCCGTACGGCCAGGGGGGAGGAGGGCTTGGGGTCGGGCGCGGGCGGGACCAGCTGGCCCACGGGGGCCGCCTTGCCCCTCGCGGCGAAGCCCCAGTCGAGCAGCTTGGCGACCTCGTCCCAGAAACCGCCGGGGTGATGCATGATCACGACGAGGATGGTGTGACCGTCGCGCCGGGCCGCGCCCACGAAGCTGCCCAGGGCCTTGGACGTCCAGCCGTTCTTGACGCCGAGCATGCCCTTGTAGCGTCCCAGGAGCCGGTTGTGGTTGGCCATCTCGTAGAAGGCGGGCGCGGGAGACTCACTGGCCTCGGAGTCGTCGTGGCGCTTCTTCTTTTTCTTCTTCAGGTAGTCCTTGGGCGCGGGGAACTTGGCGACCTTCGTGCTGATGTACTCGCGGAAGTCCGGGATCGCCAGCCCGGCCCGCGCGATCAGGGCGAGGTCGTAGGCCGAGCTGCGCTGGCCCGGGGCGTCCAGGCCGTTCGGCGTCTTGGCGACCGTGTCGTACGCCTGGAGCTTGTGCGCCTCCTGGTTCATGTCGGCGAGCGTCTTCTTCAGGCCGCCGTTCGCCTCGGCGAGCGCGACCGCGGCGTCGTTGGCCGACACCATGAGGAGCGCGCGCATGAGGTCGTCGATCGTGTAGATCGGCTCGGGGACGATGCCGACGGCGCTGCCCTCCACGTTGCACGCCTCGTCGCTCGGCTTGACCTTGCGCTTCTTGTCGAGCTTGGGGATCAGCGTCACGGCCGTCAGCGTCTTGAGCGTGCTCGCGGGCAGGTAGTGCCCGTGTGGGTCCTTCGCCGCGAGCACCGCGCCGGTGTCGGCGTCGGCCACGACGTACGCGCTGGCCTCGGTCTTGGGCGGGGGGTCGATTCCGGAGGGCCGGATGATCCCGCGGCCGGCGAGCCGGTCTCCGCCCACCGTCCCGGTCCCGCTGCGGGCTCCGGTCACGGCCGTGCCGTTCCCTGTGCCGGTCCCGGTCACGGACGTGCCCGTCTCCCGCGGCGCCTGGTCCGGCACGGCCCGCGCGCCGGCGGCGGGAGGGGCGCCGCCGAGCAGCGCCGTCGTCAGCACTCCCGCCGTCGTCACGGTCGCGGCGAGAGCCCGCAGGTTCGTCCCCATAGGTCGCTCAGCCTAGCCTCGACTGCCTTCGCATGAAGCGACATATGCCCCATATGCCACAGGGCCACGCAGGTGGTAGCCGCCGATACTGTGAGCTTGACTTCCGCCCCTTCCTGGCGGAGGGGGTTCCAACCGTCGCCGGTCGGGCTTCCTGCTTCACTGCCGGTCGCCCCGTCGGAGAGGACTCTCGTTGAGGTCTTACACCAGCTCCACAGGCGTTTTACCTCTCCGCCAGCCCGGCGGCGAGGATGTTCTTGGCGGCGTTGACGTCCCGGTCGTGGACGGGGCCGCAGGCGCATTCCCAGGTCCGCACGTTCAGCGGCATCGACTCGGCCAGTGCTCCGCAGGCGGAGCACAGCTTGGAGGAGGGGAACCACCGGTCCACGACCAGCAACTCCCGCCCGTACCAGCGCGCTTTGTACTCCAGCATCGACCGCAGTTCCCGCCACGAGGCGTCGGAGATGGCGCGGGCCAGCGAGCCGTTCTTGAGCATGTTCCGCACGGTGAGGTCCTCGATCACGACCGTTTGGTTCTCACGGACGAGCCGAGTCGAAAGCTTGTGCAGGAAGTCCCGGCGGCGGTCGGCGATCCGGGCGTACACGCGGGCGACCTTGAGACGGGCCTTGGCCCGGTTCGCGCTGCCCTCGGCTTTGCGGGCCAGCGCCCGCTGCGCCTTTGCCAGGCGCTTGCGGCGCGCCCGCTCATGCCGGGGGTTGGCGACCTTGCCGTTCTCATCGGTCAGCTCATTGACCGGGCGGGACAACGTGAGGAGGCTCGTGATCCCCGTGTCCACGCCGACCTGGGCCTCGGTTGGGGCCAATGGGGCGATCGTCTCCTCCACGAGGAGGGACACGAACCACCGCCCGGCCGCGTCCTCGCTCACGGTCACGGTGGAGAAGAAGTTCGCGAACGCGGCCTGCAGATGCCGCAGTGCCTGCTGCAACGGCACGCTGGACACCTCGCCCAGGAACGCCAGTTCGGGCGTCTTCTTCCACTGGGTGAGCGCGGCCGAGGACTCCACGTAACAGACGCGACGGCCTTCCAGGATGTAGGCGCGGGTCCGTTCTTCCAGGGCCTTGTTGTAGACCAGGCGCACACACCCGAATGTCCGGGCAAGCTCGGAGGCTTGCTCCGAGGTGGGGTAGAAGCGGTACTTGTAGGCCCGCTTCACGATCCGCGCCATGCCTCAAATCATCGCACGATCAACGATGGATCGTACGTGTGTTCGTACGTTGGTTCACCTGACGGCGAGATGCCTATCCCTGCCCTGCTCCGCAGGAGCCCGATTCCTCCCTCGTCCGAAGGCGGGGGTTTACTTGGAGGATTTTGATGACCAGACGTGTATCGATCTTTCTCGTGGCACTCGCCGCTTTCATGATCTTCGAATGGATCAATCTCGGCTTCAACCTCGCCGACGGGCACGCGACGTCCTTCTACGTCGTCCACGGCGTACTCATCGCGGTGAACATCCTCCTGGCACTGGCGCTCGGGGCGGTCGGCGTGCGGGGATGGATGAAGGGTAGGGCCTGAGCCTGAACGACCTTGTCCGCTGTGACCTGAGAGTTCACAGGGACCGAACGTGATGGAGGCAAGCTTTGGCGATCGACTTCAATCCCTCGCGTGGCGCGACGCTCGGTGTGGAGTGGGAGCTTCAGCTCGTCGACCGGCATACGCGTCATCTCCGCCAGGACGCCAAGGAGGTGCTCGCCGCGGTTCCCGACCTCAGTGAGGGGCAGCGGCCCAAGGCCATGCACGAGCTCATGCAGTCGCAGGTCGAGATCGTCACCGACGTCTGCCACACCGTGGCCGAGGCGGTGCAGGACCTGAAGAAGAGCATCGGCCGGCTGGCCGAGGCCGTCGAGCCGCGCGGCATCGGGCTCGCCTGCACGGGGACCCACGCGATCAGCGACTGGCGCGACGCGGTCTACGCGCCGAGTCAGCGCTACGTGGAGCTGGTCGAGGACCTGCAGTGGCTCGCCTGGCGGATCCAGACGTTCGGCGTGCACGTCCACGTGGGCGTCAAGGAGCGGGACAAGGTCATTCCGATCGTCAACGCCCTCGCGGCGTACCTGCCGCACTTCCTCGCGCTCACCTCCTCCAGCCCCTATTGGGGCGGCCAGGACACCGGGCTGGCGTCCAGCCGGGCCATCGTCTTCGGCTCGCTGCCCACGGCCGGGCCGCCGCACCTGCTGGCCGACTGGGCCGAGTTCGAGGAGTACATGGACACGCTGATGCGGGCGGGCACGATCCGCAGCATCAAGGAGGTGTGGTGGGACATCCGGCCGCATCCCGACTTCGGCACGATCGAGGTCCGGATGTTCGACGGCATCCCGACGCCGCGCGAGGTGGGCATGGTGGCCGCGCTGTCCCAGTGCCTCGTGCAGCAGTTCGACCAGCAGATCGACCGGGGGTATACGCTGCCGCATCCGGCGGCGTGGGTGGTGCGCGACAACAAGTGGCGCGCCACGCGCTACGGCCTCGACGCGGACGTCATCACCGACGACCACGGCTCCACGGCGCCGATGCGCGACGTATTGTATGAACTTCAGCGTGAACTCGAACCCGTCGCCGAGCGGCTCGGCTGTGCCGACGAGCTGGCGGTCGTGACCGAGGTGCTGGAGCAGGGGAGCTCATCCGAGCGCCAGCGGGCGATCCTCGCCGACGGAGGGACCCTCCAGGACGTGGTCGACGCCACGGTCATCGAGCTCGCCGAGGACAGGTTCGTCACCTCGAACCCCAACCGTGAGAT
This sequence comes from Microbispora sp. NPDC046973, assembly GCF_040644495.1. NCBI lineage: Bacteria > Bacillati > Actinomycetota > Actinomycetes > Streptosporangiales > Streptosporangiaceae > Microbispora > Microbispora sp. NPDC046973. Next base: position 186,413 of record NZ_JBEYWQ010000003.1, read on the forward strand.
CGGACAATCGGGCGCCTGACGGGGTAGGCCTGATATGTCCGGCAACAGTGCCTCAGTTCTGACAACGTGCGGAGGCCGGTGTAAATACTGGGCAATCCGCCGTATCGGAGGGTCGCGGCATGGAAGGATTGTGAATGGAGGGTCGGTGGAGGCGAGTCGCGCCCGCTCGACCCTTTTGGGCTTTTTCGTGACTTTTCATGATCATATGGACGATCCGGCGATACGTGGCGGGACGGCTCGCCGGAGAAGGGAAGACCCGTGGCCACCTCATCGAAGCTCGCAACGCCGGACGCGGCCGTGCCAGGAAGCAACGACCTGGCCGGACAACTGGCGGAATTCCTTCGCGAGCACAACGATGAGCTGATCGAGTTCCGGCGCGACGTACACGCACACCCGGAGATCGCCTTCAGCGAGCATCGCACGACCGAGAAGATCGCTGAGCGGCTGACGGACGCCGGGCTGACCCCGCACCCGCTGTCGCGCGGCACCGGCCTGTGGGTGGACCTCGGCCGCGACGAGGGCCCCACGGTCGCCCTGCGCGCCGACATCGACGCGCTGCCGATGGAGGACGAGAAGGACGTCCCCTACCGCTCCACGAACCCCAACGCGTGCCACGCCTGCGGCCACGACGTGCACACGTCGATCGTCCTCGGCGCGGGGCTGTTCCTGGCGTCGCAGGCCGACGCGGGAGCACTCCCCGGCCGGGTACGGCTGATCTTCCAGCCCGCCGAGGAGGTCGCGGGCGGCGCGCTTGAGGTCATGCGCGACGGCGGCCTCAACCAGGTGGACCGCATCTTCGCGGTGCACTGCGATCCGCGCCTCGACGTCGGTCACGTCGGGCTGCGGACCGGCCCGATCACCGGGTCCTGCGACAGCCTGCGGATCAAGGTCGCGGGTCCCGGCGGGCACACCGCCCGGCCGCACCTGACCGTCGACCTCGTCTACGCGCTCAGCAAGATCGTCACCGAACTGCCGGCCGCGCTGTCGCGCCGCGTGGACCCCCGCTCCAGCCTCAGCCTCGTGTGGGGCCAGATCTCCGCGGGCTCGGTGGCCAACGCGATCCCGGACGTCGGGGTGGCCCAGGGCACGGTCAGGTCGCTCGACGAGGATGCCTGGCACCAGGCTCCCGACATGGTCAAGGCTCTGCTCGACTCGGTCGCGGGCGCGTACGGCGTGGACGCCGAGATCGACTACCGGCGCGGCACGCCGCCCACGGTGAACGAGGCCACCAGCATCCAGATGCTGCACGACGCGGTCACCCAGATCATCGGCGAGGGGGCGGCCGTGCCCACGCCCCAGAGCCTCGGCGGCGAGGACTTCTCCTGGTACCTCGAGTCGGTGCCCGGGGCGCTCGCCCGGCTGGGCACTCGGCCGCCGGGGGTCGTCGACGAGGTCGACATCCACCGGCCGCTGTTCGACGTGGACGAGCGGGCGATCGGGATCGGCGTCAAGGTTCTCGCCGCCACCGCGCTGACCGCGCTGTGGGGCGGCGGCGCCCGTTGAGCAGACCATGCCGCTGAACCGCCCCTGAGCCGTACGCCGCCGTGCCCGACGTCTCCCCCCTGCGTCCCGAGGATCCCCCGCGCCTCGGGGACTACCGTCTCGAGGGCCGCCTGGGCGTGGGGGGCCAGGGGATCGTCTTCCTCGGCGCCGCCGCGTCGGGCGGGCCGGTGGCCGTGAAGCTCCTGCACTCCCGGGTCGACGACGCCTCCGCCCGGCGCGCCTTCGCCCGTGAGATCGAGGCGGTGCGCCGGGTCGCGCCCTTCTGCACCGCCCAGGTCCTCGACGCCGACCTCGACGGCGACCGGCCTTTCATCGTCAGCGAGTACGTCGACGGCCCGTCGCTGCGCGAGCACGTGACGGCGGCGGGGCCGCGGACGGGCGGCGACCTCGACCGGGTCGCGGTGGGGACGGCCACCGCGCTGGCCGCGATCCACCGGGCGGGGGTCGTCCACCGCGACTTCAAGCCGGGCAACGTGCTTCTCGGCTCGGACGGGCTGCGGGTCGTCGACTTCGGCATCTCCCGGCTCGCCGACGCCACCGCGACGACAGGGAATCCGGTCGGCACCCCGGCCTACATCGCGCCGGAGCAGCTGCAGGGACGCCCGGCCGGACCGGCGGCGGACGTGTTCTGCTGGGCGCTCACGCTGGTCTACGCGGCGAGCGGACGGCACGCCTACACCGGTGACACGTACGCGGCCGTCATGGCCCGCATCCTGTACGGCACGCCGGACCTCGAGCCGCTCACCGGCCTGCTGAAAGACCTCGTCGTGGCGTGCCTGGCCGCGGAGCCGGCCGACCGGCCGGACGCCGGACAGGTGCTGAGCGCCCTGCTCGGCCGATCCCCAGAACAGCCGGAACAGCCGGAACAGCCGGGTCAGGCGGTGCGGGGCGCGGCCGCACCGGGTCCCGTCGCGTCCGGATCCTCAGCGCGCCCAGGGCGCGAGCCGGAGGACACGCTGCCCCAGGCGCGGACCGACGCCGACCGGACCGACGCCGACCGGACCGACGCCGACCCGGCCGACGCCGAGCCCGCCACGCCCCAGCGAACCCGCGAGCCGGCAACGGAGTACGGCGGGACCGGTGGGCGCCGCAGCGGGCGAGGACGCATGGTCGCGCTGGTCGCCTCACTCGCCGTCCTCATCGCGGTCGGCGTCGGGGCGGGCGTCGCGTGGGTGCTGACGGCCCGCGACTCCGGGCGCCCCGAGGGGACGTGGACGGGCGTCGCCCGCCATCCCTCGGCCGGCCGGGTCTTCCCGGTCGAGATCCGGCTGGCCGCCCCGGCGCGGATGAGGTGGGGCGCCGATCTGCACTGCTCCGGCCGTCTCACCCCCGTGAGCCGGTCGGGCGAGGCGTTCGTGCTGACCCTCGACCAGGTGAAGGGCGACGCCTGCTATTCCGGAACCGTCTCGATCACGTGGCGGGGCGAGAGCGCGGCCGACTTCGAGGTGACGCGCGAAGGGGAACAGGACGCCCGATACGCGGGATCTCTTACCCGTACGGATTAACTCAAATGGGATAAATCTGTCAGGGCCTTTGTGTGGCGCGTTCTCCCGTGCGTACAGCGGGTATCGCGGACGGTGGGACCACCATTCCGGGTTGGAGGTCCGATTGCGGGCGTTCCGGACGGTGATGGCGGGCGCCGTCGCCGTCTCCGTCGCCATGACCGCCGTCGCGGGATGCGGCGGCGCGGTGGAGACGGCGACGCCGCACACGGGCCGGTTGCGGGTGGGGCTCGTGTACGACATCGGCGGGCGGGGCGACAAGTCCTACAACGACGCCGCGGCCGCCGGAGTCGACGAGGCCAAGCGTAACCTGACCGGCTTGCGGGTGCGGGAGGTCGCGGCCGCGCCGGGCGAGCCCGCCGTCCGCAAGCTGGAGCGGGTGCGGGCGCTCGCCGAGGCCGGGTACAACCCGATCATCGCCGTCGGCTATTCGTACGCGCCGGCGCTGGCGCGGATCGCTCCGAAGTTCCCCAGGACACGGTTCGCGATCGTCGACGAACCGACGGTGTCCGGCCCCAACATCACGAACCTGCTGTTCGCCGAGGAGCAGGGCTCGTTCCTCATGGGCGCGGTGGCGGCGATGAAGTCCCGCACCGGCGACGTCGGCTTGGTCGGGGGCAACCGGTCGCCACTGGTCAGGAAGTTCGAGGTCGGCTACGTCCAGGGCGTGAAGCACGTGAACCCGCGGGCGCGGATCAGGATCGCCTACCTCACGAGCCCGCGCGACCTGAGCGGCTTCGATCGGCCGGACAAGGCGCGCAAGGCCGCGCGGCGCATGTACCGGGCCGGCGCCGACGTGGTCTACCAGGTGGCCGGGGCCTCGGGGGCCGGGGTGTTCCAAGCGGCGGACATGGCCGGGGCGTGGGCCATCGGCGTCGACTACGACCAGGCCAAGAGCGCCGATCCGGCCGTGCGCCACGTGATCCTGACCTCGATGATCAAAAGGATCGACGTCGCCGTCTACGACTACCTCGCCGGGGTCGTCGACCACACCGTCACCAGCGGCCGGGTCGTGTACGACCTGAAGCTCGGCGGCGTCGACTACACCCTCACCGGCGGCCACATCACCGACATCCAGCCGCGCCTGGAGGAGCTCAAGCAGGAGATCATCCACGGCAGGGTCAAGGTTTCCCCAGGCTGACACCCTGGTCACGGTGCGGACTGGGCTCAATAACGGACATGTTGCGGACTCGTGTGCGGGTTTGGTCTATGCAGGTCAAACAACTATCTTCCGTGCAGGGTTGCCGTGCGTTCCTGCGTGCGTGCGACGAGAGTCAGACGGGCGGGGAACGGAAGGGGAGTCACGACCTTGCTCCGCAATCGAGTTAGCAGACTGGCCGCCGCCACTGCGGGTGGCGCCTTGCTCATGGCCGCCGCCGCGTGTGGGGGTAGCGACGACACCACCACTACCACCGGAGCCTCGGCCGGCGCGTCCTCCGCGCCCGCCGCCTCCCAGATCAAGGTCGGCCTGGCATACGACATCGGCGGCCGTGGCGACGGCTCCTTCAACGACGCGGCCGCGGCCGGTCTGGACAAGGCCGAGTCGGAGCTCAAGGTCCAGAAGAAGGAACTGGAGGCGACCGCGGGCGAGACCGACGCCCAGAAGGAGGAGCGGCTGCGCCTGCTCGCCTCCGGGGGCTACAACCCGGTCATCGCGGTGGGCTTCGCCTACTCCGGCTCCGTGGCGAAGGTCGCCAAGGAGTTCCCCGAGGTCAAGTTCGCGATCGTGGACGACGACGCCGCCAAGGGCGACAACATCACGAACCTGATGTTCGCCGAGGAGCAGGGGTCGTTCCTCGTCGGGGCCGCGGCGGCGCTCAAGTCCGAGAAGGGCAACGTCGGCTTCGTGGGCGGCGTCGACGTGCCGCTGATCCACAAGTTCGAGGCGGGCTTCGAGGCCGGTGCGAAGGCCGTCAAGCCGGACATCAAGATCCAGAGCAAGTACCTCACCCAGCCCCCGGACTTCGGCGGCTTCGGTGACCCGGCCAAGGGCAAGACGGCCGCGCAGGGCATGTACGACGCCGGCGCGGACGTGGTCTACCAGGCGGCCGGCGGTTCGGGCGCGGGCGTCTTCGAGGCGGCCAAGGCGGCGAACGCGATGGCGATCGGCGTCGACTCCGACCAGGCGGCGCTCCCGGCGTACGCCGACTTCAAGGACGTGATCATCACCTCGATGATCAAGAAGGTCGACGTGGCGGTCTTCGACTTCCTGAAGAACTACACCACCGGCGCGGTCAAGTCGGGCCCGTCGGTCTACGACCTCAAGGCGGGCGGCGTGGACTACTCCACGACCGGCGGCAAGATCGACGACATCAAGTCGAAGATCGACGAGTACAAGCAGAAGATCATCAACGGCGAGATCACGGTCCCGACGTCCTGACCTGCGTAATCAAGGGGCCCGGAGGCACCCGCCCCGGGCCCTTTGCTCTACTCTCACTATCACTTGACCGTCACCTGGCACTCCGCGAGGAGGAGGCCGACATTACCGCCGCGACCGTTACGGAACCCGCAGTAGAACTCACCGGGATCACCAAGAGGTTCCCGGGAGTCGTCGCCAACAGCGACATCCACCTCCGCGTCGCCAAAGGGCACATCCACGCCATCGTCGGCGAGAACGGCGCGGGGAAGTCCACACTGATGAAGATCCTGTACGGGATGCAGCGCCCCGACGAGGGCGTGATCCGCGTCAACGGGTCGCCCGTCGGCTTCCACACCCCCGCCGACGCCATCTCCGCGGGCATCGGCATGGTCCACCAGCACTTCATGCTGGCCGACAACCTGACCGTGCTGGAGAACGTGGTTCTGGGCAGCGAGCCGCGCCGCGGCGGCCTCGCCCTCGACTTCGCCGCCGCGCGAAAGAAGATCAAGGAGATCTCCGACGCGTACGGCCTGGGCGTGCGCCCGGACGTGCCGGTCGAGGACCTGGGGGTCGGCGACCGCCAGCGGGTGGAGATTCTCAAGGTGCTCTATCGGGGCGCCCGCATCCTGATCCTCGACGAGCCGACCGCCGTGCTCGTGCCCCACGAGGTGGACGAGCTGTTCGACAACCTGCGCGGCCTGGTCCGCGAGGGGCTGACGATCCTGTTCATCTCCCACAAGCTGGACGAGGTCCTGCGGGTGGCCGACGAGATCACCGTCATCCGGCGCGGGACCACCGTGGCGACCGTGAACCCCAGGGACGTCACCTCCCGCAAGCTCGCCGAGCTCATGGTCGGCAGCGAGCTGCCCAGCCCCGAGACCCGCGAGTCGACCGTCACCGACGTCGTCGCCCTGTCCGTACGCGACCTGACCGTGCGCACCGGCGACGGGCGGCCGGTGGTCGAGAACGTGAGCTTCGACATCCACAAGGGCGAGGTGCTCGGCATCGCGGGCGTCGAGGGCAACGGCCAGGCGGAACTCGTCGAAGCGATCATGGGCATGCGTCCCTCCGAAGCGGCCGCGCTCACGCTCGACGGCGCCGACATCTCCCAGTGGTCGACGCTCAGGCGGCGCGCGGGGGGCATCGGCTACATCCCCGAAGACCGCCACCGCCACGGCCTGCTCCTGGAGTCGCCGCTCTGGGAGAACCGCATCCTCGGCCACCAGACCCGCCGGCCCAACGTCAAGGGCCCGTGGATCGACCGCGCCGGCGCGCGGGCCGACACGCGGCGCATCGTCGAGGAGTACGACGTGCGCACCCCCGGCATCGACGTGGACGCGGCCACGCTGTCCGGCGGCAACCAGCAGAAGCTGATCGTCGGGCGGGAGATGAGCGGCGACCCCGTGCTGCTCATCGCCAGCCACCCCACCCGCGGTGTGGACATCGGCGCGCAGGCGGCCATCTGGGACCACCTGCGCACGGCGCGCGCCGCCGGGCTGGCCGTGCTGCTGATCTCCGCGGACCTCGACGAGCTGATCGGGCTGTCCGACACGCTCAAGGTGATCCTGCGCGGCAGGATCGTCGCCGACGTCGATCCCGCGAACGTGACCCCCGAGCAACTGGGCTCGGCGATGACCGGCGCCGGGGAGGAGACGGTATGAACGGGTTCCTCGACCGGGTGCTCGGCCGGGTGCGGCTGGGCGGCTGGCTCGCCGTCGCCGCGCCGGTGATCGCGGTCGTCTTCGCGGTGCTGATCACCTCGGTGGTCCTGCTCGTCGCGGGCAAGGCGCCCGTGGAGGCGTTCACCACCCTCGCGGACTACGGCACCCAGCCGCGGTCGATGGCCATGATCCTCAACACGGGGGTCATGTACTACATCTCCGCGCTCGCGGTGGCCGTCGGTTTCCGGATGAACCTCTTCAACATCGGCGTGGACGGCCAGTACCGGCTCGCTGCCGTGGTCGCCGCCGGGCTCGGCGGCGCGGCCGTGGTGCCCGGCGTGCTCAACATCGTCCTCGTGATCGTCGTCGCGGTGGTCGTCGGCGCTCTGTGGGCCGCGATCGCCGGTCTGCTCCGGGTGTACCGGGGCGTGAGCGAGGTCATCTCGACCATCATGCTGAACGCGATCGCCACCGGCCTCGGGTCGTGGCTGGTCAGCGAGCACTTCGGCGTGCTGACCGGCAACGACCTCGGCACCAGGCCGATCCCCGACGACGCGCACATGCCGGGCATCCCGCTCATCGCCGGCACGCCGGTGCTCGTCAACGGGTTCATCGTGATCGCCGTCCTGCTCGGCGTCGCGTACTGGGTCGTGCTCAACCGCACCCGGTTCGGCTTCGAGCTGCGGGCGACCGGCAAGTCCGAGTCGGCGGCGGTGGCCAGCGGCGTCAGCGTGAAGAAGATGATCGTCGTCACGATGGTCATGTCGGGGGCGGTCGCCGGTCTGATCGGCATGCCGGAGCTGCTCGGCGCCTCCTACAAGTACAGCAACAACTTCCCGGCCGGCCTCGGCTTCACGGGCATCGCGATCGCCCTGCTCGGCCGCAACAACCCGGTCGGCATGGCGGTCGGCGCGCTGCTGTGGAGCTTCCTGGACAACTCGTCCAACCAGCTCCAGCTGCTCGACATCTCCAAGGAGATCGTCCAGATCATGCAGGGCGTCGTCGTGCTCTCCGTGATCATCGCGTACGAGCTGGTCCACCGCTACCGGATCGTCGCGGAGCAGCGCAGGGTCAGCCGCGAGCTCGCCGCGCCGCAGGAGGCGCCGAAGGCGGAGGCGGCCGCATGACAGGGCCGGACGGAATCGAGGAGACGGCATGACGGCGACGGACCTCCCGGTCGACCGCCCGGTCGAGACGCCCCCCGCGCGGCGTTTCCGGCTGTCGGCGCCGGTGCTCCTGCTCGGCCTGGCCGGGCTCGTGGTGCTGCTGTCGATTGCGCGGCTGGTGACCGGGGCGAACGACATCACCTCGGCGGGCACGGTCAGCGCCGCGCTCGGCCTCGCCGTGCCGATCGGGCTCGCCGGTCTCGGCGGCCTGTGGTCGGAACGGGCCGGCGTGGTCAACATCGGCCTCGAGGGCATGATGGTGCTCGGCACCTGGTTCGGGGCCTGGGGCGCCCTCCAGTTCCACAGCCCCTGGGCGGGCGTGGTCGCCGGCGCCGCCGGCGGGGCGCTGGGCGCGGCGATCCACGCCGTCGCGACCGTGACCTTCGGCGTCGACCACATCATCTCCGGCGTGGCGATCAACATCGTCGGCGTCGGCTTCACCCAGTACCTGTCCCAGCTCGTCTTCGACGGCATGCCGGGCGGCGGGACGAAGAACTCGCCGCCGCTGCCCAAGATGGGCACGGTCAGCCTGGGCTTCCTCGACGACCCGCTGCGGACCGTCGAGGCCAAGCACTGGTTCGTGCTGTCGGACTTCGCGGGCGTGCTGCGGGGCATCACCCAGGGCGTGTCCTGGTTCACGATCCTGGCGATCCTGCTGGTCCCGCTGTCGTTCTACATCCTGTGGCGCACGCCGTTCGGCCTGCGCCTGCGGGCGTGCGGCGAGCGTCCGGTCGCGGCGGAGTCGCTGGGCGTCAACGTCTACCTGTACAAGTGGGCCGCTGTGATCGTCTCCGGCGTGCTCGCCGGTCTCGGCGGCGCGTTCCTGTCGCTCGTGGCCGCGGGGATCTACCGCGACGGGCAGACGGGCGGGCGCGGCTACATCGGCCTCGCCGCCATGATCTTCGGCAACTGGCGTCCCGGCGGGCTCGCCGGCGGCGCGGCGCTGTTCGGCTACACCGACGCGCTCCAGCTCAGGCAGGGCGGCATCTCGGTGCACGCGCTGCTGCTGGTCGTCGCTCTGCTGCTCGTCGCCGTGGCGGTCTACCAGCTCGTGCGGCAGCGGCGCGGGGTCGCGGCCCTGATCACCGGGGTCGTGGCGATCGCGGTGTTCGTGGTGTTCGCCGTGACGGACACCGTGCCGGAGCAGTTCACTTCGTTCACCCCCCACCTGACCACGCTGCTGGTGCTGTCGCTGGCCTCACAACGCCTGCGCATGCCGGCGGCCGACGGCGTCCCGTATCGAAGGGGGCAGGCGAAATGAGCATCGACTGGGAGGCGCTGCGGGTCGCGGCCCGCGAGGCCATGACCCATGCGTACGCGCCGTATTCGAAGTTTCCCGTGGGGGCGGCGGCGCTCGTCGACGACGGCCGGGTCGTGACCGGCTGCAACGTGGAGAACGCGTCGTACGGCGTGGGGTTGTGCGCCGAGTGCGGCCTGGTCTCGGCGCTGCACGCGAGCGGCGGCGGCCGGCTGGTGGCCTTCACCTGTGTGGACGGCCACGGCGAGCTGCTGATGCCGTGCGGCCGCTGCCGGCAGCTGCTGTTCGAGCACGGCGGGCGGGACCTGCTGGTGGAGACGCCCGACGGGCCGATGCGGATGGCCGACTTCCTGCCGTTCGCCTTCGGGCCCGACGATCTGTCGAGGTAAGGGGGAAGCGTGGGGTTCGACGCGATCGAGGTCATCACCGTCAAGCGCGACCGGGGCGAGTTGTCCACCGCCCAGATCGACTGGGTGATCGACGCGTACACGCGGGGCGAGGTGGCCGACGAGCAGATGTCGGCGCTGCTGATGGCGATCCTGCTCAACGGCATGAACCGCAGGGAGATCGCGGACTGGACCCAGGCCATGATCAGGTCGGGGGAGCGGATGGACTGGTCGTCCCTCGACCGGCCCACGGCCGACAAGCACTCCACCGGCGGGGTCGGCGACAAGATCACTCTGCCGCTGGCCCCGCTGGTCGCCGCCTGCGGCGCGTACGTGCCGCAGCTGTCCGGGCGGGGTCTCGGGCACACCGGCGGCACGCTGGACAAGCTGGAGTCGATCCCCGGCTGGCGGGCGTCGCTGTCGAACGACGAGATGCTGGCGGTGATCCGCTCGGCCGGGGCGGTCGTGTGCGCGGCGGGCGCGGGCCTCGCGCCGGCCGACAAGAAGCTCTACGCGCTGCGCGACGTCACCGGCACCGTCGAGTCGATCCCGCTCATCGCCTCCTCGATCATGTCCAAGAAGATCGCCGAGGGCACAGGGTCGCTCGTGCTCGACGTGAAGGCCGGCTCGGGCGCGTTCATGAAGAACGTGGACGACGCCCGGGAGCTGGCGCGGACGATGGTCGAGCTCGGCACCGACGCCGGGGTGCGCACGGTCGCCCTGCTGACCGCGATGGACCGGCCGCTGGGCCTGAAGGTGGGCAACGCGCTCGAGGTCGAGGAGGCCGTCGAGGTGCTCGCCGGCGGCGGCCCCGCCGACGTGGTCGAACTCACCGTACGGCTGGCCAGGGAGATGCTGGAGGCCGCCGCGGTCCCGGGCGCCAGGGATCCCGAGGAGGCGCTGAAGGACGGCTCGGCGATGGACGCCTGGCGGCGCATGATCGTCGCCCAGGGCGGCGACCCGGACGCTCCGCTGCCGACGGCCGCCGAGTCGGCCGTGGTCACCGCCCCCGCCTCGGGCACGCTGCGCGCGCTCGACGCGCTCAAGGTCGGCGTGGCGGCCTGGCGGCTCGGGGCAGGACGGGCCCGCAAGGAGGACCCGGTCTCGGCGGGCGCCGGCATCGTCCTGCACGCCAAGCCCGGCGAGACGGTCCGCGCCGGAGCCCCGCTGATGACCCTGTACGCCGACGAGGCCGGCCGGTTCGACCGGGCCCTCCAGGCGCTCGAGGGTGCGTACGAGATCGGCGACCGGGACGGCGCCGGCCTGCTCCCGCTCGTGATCGACCGCCTCACCACCTGACCCGGCCCGCCCGGGAGGGAGACGGGCCTCACGACTGGCGCCTCGGCCGCCGTCGACGCGGACCTCCGCGCTGCCGGGTTGACCGCCGAGAGGTCAGCGGGTGAGCAGCAGCGCGCCCATGCCGACGAACAGGCCGCCGGTGAGCATGTCGAGTCTCTTCCTCAGCCGCCGGTAGCCCCTGGTGATCCACGGGCTGCCGGCCAGGAAGGCGACGGCGGAGAACCAGGCGAACGCGACGGCCAGCATCGCGCCGAGCGTGGCCGCCCGCATGACGAGGTCCGTACGGTGCGGGAGCAGGCTGGCGAACAGGGCGCCGAAGAAGACGAGGGCCTTGGGGTTGGCGAGGTTGGTCAGCAGCCCGGCGCGCCACTCGCGCAGCCTGCCCGGGCGATGCCCGGCGACGGCCGGCGCCGCGTCGTCGCCGGCCTGGGACGACTGCCTGCGGGCCGCGCGGATGGTCGCCACGCCGAACGCGACGAGGAACAGGGCGCCGGCGACGCGGGCGGCGATGTAGAGCCACTCGAAGCGCTGGATGAGCACGGTGACGCCGAACAGGCCGGCGACCGCCCACACGCCGATGCCGGTGACGACGCCCGCGGCCGCGCGTACGCCGCTGCGCCGCGATCCGCCGGCCGAGTATCTGAGCACGATGAGGAAGTCGGGGCCCGGGCTCATCACCACCAGGATCCAGACGCCGAGCAGGGGGAGCAACGGCAACCACGACATGGCGGGTCCTTCCTGGCCGGGCTCGGCCGGCCGTGGACGGGTTTCGGCAGGGGAGGCAGGGCTCAGCCGGCCACGGGTGAGGCGATGACGACCGTGACGTCCGCCGGGACGTCGCCGGTGCGGTAGCGGTGCGGGCGGTCGCCGGCGAACGCCAGCAGGTCGCCCGGCCCGAGCGGGCGCGGGTCGTCGTCCGGCCCGGCCGTGACCTCGCCCGCGGCGACGAGCAGGTGCTCGACGGTGCCGGGCGCGTGCGGGATGCCGGCGAGGTCGGTGTGCGGGGGCATGCGCAGCCGCCACAGCTCCAGACTGTGCCCGCTGCCGATCCGGCGCAGCAGTTCGCGGGTCGGGCCGTCGGCGGCGGCGGGCGTCGAGGGCAGGTGGACGGGACCGGCGTCGGTGTCCCTGGTCAGCAGGTCGGTCAGCGGGATGTGCAGGGCCAGGGCGACGGCCTCCAGCGTCTCGATCGTCGGATTGCCGGTGCCCGCCTCGAGGCTGGACAGCGTCGCCTTGCCGAGCCCGGCCCGGCGGGCGAGCTCGGCCGCGCTCATCCCGCGCTGCGCCCGGCGCAGCCGGATCTGCGCGCCGATCGCCGCCGCCGCTCCGCTCATGACGGCATCTTCAACAGAACCATACGTTCACTATAACGAACGATTATCCGCGTCGCCCGCCGCGAGGGCGTCGCCGAGGGGCGTTCGGTAGTACAGGACCGACCGCCCGGCCCGGCGGCGCCGTACGAGACCGGCGTCGAGGAGCACCTTGAGATGGCGGCCCACCGACCCCAGCCCCTGGCCGGTCAGCGCCACGAGATGCGTCGTGCTCTTCGGCGCGGCGAGCAGCACGAGCACCCGCGCCCGCGCCGAACCGAGCAGCCCGCCGAGCGCCTCCGGCACCGGCGCCCGGTCCGGCTCGGCCAGCGTTCCCGAGCAGGGGTAGACCAGGGCGTAGTGCCCCCCCGCCGTCCAGGCGGTCCACGCCTGGTGGGGAGTGACCGGGACGAACATCAGTCTCGCCCCGCCGATCTGCCTCGGCGGGTAGTCGTAGGTGTTGATCTGCAGCCGGTTGCCGCCGAGCCAGCGCATCCCCTTGCGCATGTCGTTCAGCGCGGCGGCCCAGCCGCCCTGGCTTACATGGCCCACGCGGGCGACGATGTCGGCCTCCATGATCCGCCGACGGCGCGGCCAGTCGGGCAGCACGGTGCGCGTCCACACCCACTCCAGCAGGTCGGCCGCCCGCTCGGCCAGGTCGGGGCGGCGCAGCGGCTCCGGCAACGGACCGCGCAACGCCACCTCGATGTCGGCGTGGGCGGTCTCGGGCGGGGTCGCGCGGACGCGGGCCAGTTCCTCCTCGAAGGCGGGCTCGCCCTCGCAGGTCGGAGCGAGCGTGAGGAAGTCGGCGGTCCAGTTGCGTCCCCGCGCGGCCTTCAGCAGCAGCGCCGTGATCGGGTCGCCGGCCAGGCGGGACCGATAGGCGGGCAGGTGGGTGCGGAGCCATTCCCGCTCGCCCGGATGCGCCGCCGACGCCCTCTCCAGGGTGAACAGGCAGGCGGTGGCCTCGGCCAGCGGGGAGATCACGAACCGGCTCTCCGCGAGGGTGTCGGCATTGATCAACCACCAGCCCATGTTTCGCCTCCCTGCGAAACAATAACGGCCGAGCGCGGCGGTGATCGAGGCTCCCGGCATGCGTACCTATCGGGAACTGTTCCGCACCCCCGAGTTCACGCCCCTGTTCACCGTGGCGTCCGCGCAGGTGGCGGCCTCGACGGTGAGCGGTCTGGCGCTCGGCACGCTCGTCTACGGGGCGACGGGGTCGCCGCTGCTGTCGGCCCTGAGCATGTTCGGCTCGTCCTTCGCGCAGGTGCTCGGGGCGACGGTGCTGCTGTCGGCCGCCGACCGGCTGCCCCCGCGCGCCGCGATGACGGCGCTGGCGCTGGTCCACTGCGCCGGCACGGCCGTGCTCGCCGTGCCCGGGCTGCCGCTGTGGGCGGTGTTCGCCGTCGTCCTCGGCATGGGGCTCGCCGCCTCCCTCGGCGGCGGAGTCCGGTTCGGCCTGCTCAACGAGATCCTGCCCAGGGACGGCTACCTGCTCGGCCGCTCGGTGCTCAGCATGTCGGTCGGCGTGCAGCAGATCGTCGGCTTCGTGACCGGGGGCGTGCTCATGACCGCGCTGTCCCCGCGCGGCACCCTGCTCGCCGGGGCGGGGCTGTATCTCGCCGCCGCGGCCGTCGCCCGGTGGGGGCTCACCGCCCGCCCGCCCCGCGCGCAGGGACGGCCGTCGCCCGCGCAGACGTGGCGGATCAACCGCACGCTCTGGTCGTCGGGGGTGCGCCGCCGTCTCTACCTGGCCCTGTGGGTGCCGAACGGCCTGATCGTCGGCTGCGAGTCGCTGTACGTCGCCTACGACTCCCGGCACGCCGGGCTGCTGTTCGCCTGCGCCGCCGCCGGGATGCTCACCGGTGACACGCTGATGGGGCGGTTTGTCCCCGAACGGTGGCGCGAGCGGCTGAGCGCCCCGCTGCGGCTGCTGCTCGCCGTGCCCTACCTGGTCTTCCTCCTCCACCCGTCCCTGCCGGTCGCGGTCGCCGCCGTCGTGCTCGCCTCGGCCGGCTATTCGGCGAGCCTGCTGCTCCAGGAACGCCTCATGGCCGTCACCCCGGAGGAGATGAGCGGGCAGGCGCTCGGGCTGCAGTCGTCCGGCGTGCTCACCATGCAGGGGGTCGGCGCGGCGATCGCGGGGGCGGTGGCCCAGATCACCTCGGCCGCGGCCGCCATGGGCGTGATGGCGGTGGCCTCCGTCGCGGTCACCCTCGCGCTGGCGCCCGGCCTGCGGGCCGACGCCGCCGCCGCCGCGGAGGCCGGCTCCTCCGCGCCTGCCTTGGAGGCGGCCCGGTCTCGCCAGGGACGCTCCACTCCGTGCGGGCAGGAGTGACGGACTCCTTGGGCGCGAGCGCGGCGATGCGGAGGGGGGTGGGAGTAGGTTGGGGAACCGTGTCAGATCACGAGGGCATCCGGCATGTCGAGATCGGCGTCGCCGACCTGGCCCGCTCGCTCAGCTTCTACCGCGATCTGCTGGACCTCGCTCCGGTGGAGGGCCCGGCGGAAGGTCCGGGTGTCGCGTGGCTGCCGGCGGGATCGGTGCTGCTCAAACTGGTCGAGACGGACGACGGCGACCTCGGCGGCTGGGTGAACGACGACCTCCAGCGCGGCATCCGGCACATCGGTTTCAAGGTCGGCGACGTCGATCTGCGGGCCGAGCGCGTCCGCGACGCGGGGGTGCCCTTCACGCTGCCGCCGCTCGACGCGGTCGGCGGCGTGCGCATCGCGTTCTTCCTGGACCCGGACGGCACCCATCTGGAGATCACGGACAACCATCTGCGGTATCACCGGGTCGCCTCTCCGGAACTGGCCGAGCGGGAACGGCTGGCCGCCCTGAGCAGGCCGCGTACGGCGCCGCCGGTCTTCGACCACGTGGCGGTCACGTCCGCCGATCTCGACTCCGCACTGGCCTTCTACCGGGACACGCTCGGCTACGAGGTCATCGGCCAGATCACGCAGGACCAGGACCCGCGCGGTTTCCTGATCACCTACCTGCTGGCCGGGGACGCGGTGCTGGAGGTGTTCACGTTCACCGCCCCCACGACCGCGAGCCCGTGGACGCCCGACCCGTGCCGGCGGGGCTTCCGGCACGTCGCCCTCGCCGCCGGGGACCCGCGGGAGGCGGCCTCGCGACTGACGGAGGCGGGCGCGCGGGTGGCGGGGAACGGCGTGCTGGTGGACGCGGACGGGGTGCCGCTCGTAATCGTCTGACGCCGCCTCTCCCTGGTCAGGCGCGGCGCCGGGCGTCGGCCGGGAGCGGGAGGACGGCCTCGACCACGGTTCCGCCGCCGGGCCGGGAGGTGATCGCGCAGGTGCCGCCGAGTTCGGCCGCACGCTCGCGCATGGAGGTCGTCCCGACTCCGGCACGTGCCGTCGAGGGCAGTCCGGCGCCGTCGTCGCCGATCCGGACCCGCAAGGCGCCGGTTCGCGTCACCTCCAGCTCCGCCGCGCTCGCGCGGGCGTGCCTGCGGATGTTGGTGAGCGCCTCCTGAACGATGCGGTAGACGGCCGTCTCCACGGCGGGCGGCAGACCGGCCAGATCGCCCGACACCGTGACCCGGGTCGCGGGCGGCCCCTCCCCGGCGAGTGCCCGGAGCGCCCCTTCCAGCCCGAGGTCGTCCAGTGCCGGGGGACGCAGGCCGTACACGAGCCTGCGGATGTCTCCCGTGACGGCGTCCATCCCCGTGCGCAGGTCGGCGAGCAGGCTGTCGGCGGCCTTCGCCGAGTCCTTCAGCGTCACCCTGGCCATGTTGATCGTCATGGCCATGGTGCTCAGCGTCTGGCCGAGGCCGTCGTGCAGGTCCCGGCGGATCCGCCGGCGTTCCTCCTCCCGTGCGGCGAGGACGCGCTCGCGCGAGCGCCGCAGGTCGGCGGACACCCGCACCGCGTGCGCCGCGTCGGCGGCGTAGGGCGCGAGCGCGGCCAGCACCCGGTCGTGTGCGAGAGCGAACCGGCGCGGCCCCCGCGAGCCGACGAGGAGGCTGCCCACCAGCTCGCCGTGCCAGACGAGCGGGATCCGCCGGGGGTCGGCGCCGACGTCGCCGCTCTCCAGACGGCCGGGAAGCCCGTCGGTGACCTCCACGGCCACGCCCGTGACGCCCAGGCCCTCATGGAGGGCGGCGACCACGGACGCCAGCGCCTCGGCCGGCCCCGCCTGGCGCAGGTGCTCGACGAGCCCTTCGGCGAGGAGCCGGGGAGCGCCCGCGCCGCCGTACGGCATCCGCTGCGTCCGGCGTCGGAACGCGCGCCACAGGCGGGGGAGGAGAGTGCCGGACAGCCCGGCGGCCAGCACGCCCACGAGCCCGGCGGCGCCGGCGCCGGCCAGGTCGGCACCGGCCGAATTGAGACCGGCCGAATTGAGACCGGCCAGATCGAGACCGGTGACGGGCGACGCGGCCGTGGCGGAGACGAGCACAGGTGCGATCGCGGCGGCGGACGCGGTCAGGCCGATCACGGCTGAGGTCCACATGGCCTGTGCGGGGTGGGGGACGAGCTCACGACGGGGTACTCCTCGGTGGCCGGCGGACCGTCCGCCGCCTACCGAGAACGATGACCGAGCTCTGTCCCGGTTCGCATGAGCCGGACGTCCCCTTCGGACATGGCAGTTGTCCCGTCCGAATGGGACACAGACCGGGGAGAGGGCGCGTCGTGCCTGCTCACGCGCAGTGGGCCGGCACCCCTACATCAGACGGGGCGGGGCTCCTCGTCCGGGACGGGCGGGGCGTAGCCGGCGTTCACGAGGTGGGGGAACAGGTGCGCGGACAGGACGGCCCGATGGGTGGGGGTCGCCTCCGCGTGCCGTCGCCGGCCCTCCTCGGTGACGTGCACGAACACCCCGCGCCGGTCCGCCTCGCAGAGCGCGCGGGAGACCAGTCCCTCGCGTTCCAGACGGGCGATGAGGCGCGACAGCGCGCTCTGGCTCAGGTGGACCTGGCCGGCGAGCTCCTGCACGCGGAACTTGACCGCTCCCGGCTCCGCGCAGGGGGACTGGCCCTCCACGAGGCGCTCCAGCACCTCGAACTCGCTCACACCGAGCCCGTGCTTGTCGCTCAGCTCCCGCTCCAGCGCGCACGACACCTCCGCGTGCCGGGCGAGCAGTTCGCGCCAGGCCATGACCACGAAGCCGGCGTCGATGTCGTTCATGCGAGACCGCCTTTCTTGGCGCGACCATACCATGCGCGCACATTAGATGCAAACGCATTAATTGCTTGTGCATTGGATGCATGTGCATGTAAGTTTCCGTGCCATGACTTCCTCCACTCGGGACGAGCGCTGGGGGGCCCGCCTGTGGGGTGCCCTCACCGTCCTTTGCGCCGTCGTGTTCCTCGACGCCCTTGACGTGTCGATGGTCGGGGTGGCGCTCCCGTCCATCCAGGCCGATCTCGGCATGTCCACCTCCTCGCTGCAGTGGGTGGTGAGCGGCTACGTGCTGGGGTACGGCGGTCTGCTGCTGCTCGGGGGCCGGACCGCCGACCTGCTCGGCCGCCGCCGGGTGTTCCTGACCGCCCTGGCCGTCTTCGCGGTCGCCTCGCTGCTCGGCGGGCTGATGAGCGACGGGACGCTGCTGATCGCGGCCCGTTTCGTGAAGGGCGTCAGCGCCGCGTTCACCGCGCCCGCCGCGTTGTCCATCATCACCACGACCTTCGCCGAGGGGCCCGCCCGCAACCGGGCCCTGAGCATCTTCACCGCCTGCGGCGCCAGCGGGTTCTCGCTCGGACTGGTCCTGTCCGGCGTGCTCACCGAGATCGGATGGCGCTGGACGTTCCTCATGCCGGTGCCCGTCGCGATCATCGCTCTGGTGGCCGGGTTGCGGCTGCTCGAGCGGGGCGAGGAGCGCGGCGAGGGCGGCCACGACCTCCTCGGCGCCGCGACCATCACCGCGGCCATGCTGCTCCTGGTCTTCGCCGTGGTGGAGGCGCCCAAGGTGAGCGTGGTGCGCACCGTGCTGTCGCTCGCGGGGGCCGCCGCCCTGATCGGCCTGTTCGTCTGGCTTGAGCGCCGGGTGCGGCACCCGCTGGTCCGGCTCGGCATCCTGCGCTCCGCGCCGCTCGCCCGGGCCAACATCGGCCTGGTCATCCTGTTCGGCTCGTACGTCGGCTTCCAGTTCGTGGCGATGCAGTACTTCCAGAACCTGCTGGGCTGGAGCGCCTTGCAGACCGCCCTCGCGTTCCTGCCGGCGGGGCTGCTGGTCGCCGTCAGCTCGACCAAGATGGGCGGGTTCGCCGACCGCTTCGGCACCGCGCGACTGATCGTGGTGGGCTCGGTGGCGTTGCTCGCGGGGTACGCGGTGTTCCTGCGGGTGGACCTCCACCCCAGCCTGCTCACGATGGTGCTGCCGGGCATGGTCCTGCTGGGCATCGCGTTCGCGCTGTCGTTCCCCTCGCTCAACATCCAGGCGACCGCCGGGGTCGACGACGATGAGCAGGGGCTGGCTTCGGGCCTGCTGAACACCTCCGGCCAGGTCGGCGGAGCCGTGGTGCTGGCGATCGTCACCGCCGTCCTGACCTCGGGGGCGGACGGCGGCGACCCGATCGCCCGCTTCCGCGCCGCGATCGTGGTCTCGGCCGGGTTCGCCCTTGTCGGCCTGGCCGTCGCCCTCACCGGGCTCCGGTTCAGGCGGCAGCCGGTCGAGGCACGGGAGGAGCCGGTGCTGGAGACGGTCTGACCCGTCCGCAGGTTCTCCGCCGGCTCCGGAGGAGGGGGCGTCCCGGTCGCCGGGGCGCTCCCTTCCGCCGTCCGGGTCAGCGCGTCGTGATCAGCGCGTCCGGGTCAGCGCATCGTGCCGGGGACCCAGAGGGCGGGCACGCCGCCCGCCTCGTCCAAAGTGATCGGCCGGGCGGCTCCGGTGCGCACGTCGACGGCGTGGACCGAGTATTCGCTCTCTTCCTCGTCTTCCTCGTCTTCGTCTTCCTCGTCTTCGTCTTCCTCGTCGTCGCGGATCCGCTCCGCCTCCACGATCACCTCGTGCTCGTTCGCCCAGCCGCGTACGGCGATGACGTGCGCGTCCTCGGGGAGGGCCGCCTCGCGCCGGGTGAGCACCCGGCCGGTGGCGACGTCGAGCGTGACCAGCAGGCCGTGGTCGCCCTCGGCCGGGTGGGCCCGCTCGGCCGCCACGGCGACGGCGCGTCCGTCCGGGGAGACCGCGGCACCGGCCTCGAACAGCGCGGAGTCGATCGGCGTACGGCTCAACGTGCGCCCGTTCGGCCGCACCCGCAGCAGAACGGTCGTCGTGAGCCGGCCGGGAACCGCGTCGCTGTCCCACGTGGCCGTGCCTGTCACCGTGCCGTCGTCCGAGACGGCGAGGACCCGCATCCGCCGCGGCAGCGCCCTGACCCGATAGCTGGTGAGGTTCTGCACCCGCGGATGGAGTGCTTCGGCGGCCGGGCCGAAGTCGGCGGCCATCCACCGTCCGCTGGGGGAGATGACGAGGTGGGTGTCCTCCGGTGACACCTCCTCGCCGAGCGGGACCATGTCGGTCCTCCTCGTGGTGGTGTCGCGCCGGTCGATGAGGACGAAGTCGGACGACGCCGCGCTGAGGTAGACCAAGCGGTTGCCGTCCAGGCTGATCGCGAGGAGAGGATGCCAGCCGTCGCTGAGGGCGGGGGACACGTCCGCCACGCGCCACTGCTCGCCCGTGGTCGCCACCACCCGCCACTGGGCGCAGCCGTTGTCGGCGAACTCCTCGGCGAACTCGTCATAGTCGTCGGCCGTGCAGAACCCTCGGTAGGCGAAGCGTACGGGGGCGGGCAGGGCGGGCGGGAGCGTGGGCGCCGCGGCGCTCTCGTCGAGCGCGCCGGGGGAGGCGCCGTCCGCGCTCTGCCCGGCGCGCCCCAGCAGACCGGCCGCGCCGAAGGCGAGGGGGACGACGACCAGGGCGGCGAGCGTGACGCTCATGGTGGTGACCAGGGCGCGGCGTCGTGTGCCGTGCCGCCGCCCGGCCCGCGCGGCCTCGGCGGCGAGCGGGACGGGATCGAGCGCGGGCATCTCCGCGGACAGGACGGCCAGCTCCCTGCGCAGCGCCGCCTCCCACGGACCCTCGCCGCGGCGGTCCGGACCGCTGCTCCCCGGTCGGGAAACGGGGGCGGCGGGCGGGACGAACGGCGCCGCGGGAGGCGTGATCTCCGTGGGCCCGGTCCCAGGAAACGTGGTCCCAGGAAGCGTGGTCCCAGGAAGCGCGGTCTCCGTGCGCGCGGGTGACGCCCACGAGGTCATCGAGGGGTCGGACGCGGGGGACGGCGACGCCCAGGAGGTCGGTGAGGGGTCGGACGCCGGGGACGGCCACGCCCACGAGGTGGCCGAGGGGCCGGACGTCGCGCCGCGCGTGCCGCCACCCGTATCCGCGTCCTCCTCGTCCGGCGCCGCACGTCGCCGGACCGTCTCCGGCGGCGTCCCCTCCGGTGCGGACCCCTCGGAGGCCGGGGGACTCCCGACGGATTCCGAGGGCGTCTCGTCCGGCGCCGTCCCCGCCGCAGGCTCCGGGGCCGTCTCCGTCGCCGGCTCCGGCGGCGTCCCGGCGACGAACGAGGCGGGAAGGCGATTGCGCAGTTCGGCGACGGCGAGCACGGTCTCGGTGTTGGCCGTCCGCCCGTCCATTCGGCACAGACCCGCCGCCTGCCAGGTGGTCAGCCCGTCATGGAAGCAGGCCACGACCAGCGCGCGGCGCCGCGGCGTGAGCCCGGTCAGCACCTCCGCGAGGGCCGCCGCGTCCGTGCCGGGAGCGAGGTGGCCGGCCCCGCGTGCGGCTCCGCGGGCGCGCGGGCGCTTCAGGTAGGCCGCGTACAGCTCCTTACGGGCGGCGTGGGCGGGAAACGACCAGCGGACGGTGCGCCACCTGGCCGCCACGGCCGAGAGCGCGGTCACCACGAGGGCGCGGGCGGCCTCGGGGTCACCCGTCAGCGACAGGGCGGTACGGGCGAGCGGCTGGGCCTGGTCGGCGGCGAAGGCGTCGAATCCCGGCAGGTCTTTCACCGCGGCTCCTCATCCGTACGGCGACGAGGCCCGTGTCGTGTCTGGTTCACATCGCACTCCCGGCCCGGCGGTCTCTCCCGCCTCTGCAGCCGCTCAAGCGTAGTGCGGATGCGCCCATATGACGTTATTTCGGATCAACTGACACACTGAGCGGCATGGTCAGGAGGATCGAGAGCCCCACCCGCATCCCGGTGCCGGGCGGCAAGGTCATCGACGAGTACGTCGGCCGCGTTAACAGCGGCGACGAGCAGGTCTCCATCGCGCACATGGTGGCGCCGCCCGGCTGGGAGGAGCCCGCGCAGACCCCGGAGTTCGCCGAGTACACGCTCGTGCTCAAGGGGTCGGTCGTCGTGGAGCACGCGGGCGGCACGACCGTGGTCGAGGCGGGCCAGGCGTTCGTCAGCGAGCCCGGCGAGAAGATCCGATACAGCTCAGGGCCGTCCGGCGCGGAGTACGTGGCCGTCTGCCTGCCCGCGTTCTCCCCGGACACCGCCAACCGGGAGGAGTGAGGACCGCCAGGCTTAGGATTGCCGGAAGAACGACGGCGGCGAGGAGGGTGCATGACCAGGCTGCCCACGCTGGAGGAGATTCGCAAGGCGCCCAAGGTGCTCCTGCACGACCATCTCGACGGCGGACTGCGGACCGGCACGATCGTCGACCTCGCCCGCGAATGCGGCCACCCGCTGCCGACGTACGACCCCGATGAGCTGGCGATCTGGTTCAGAGAGGCCGCGGACTCCGGTTCGCTGGAGCGCTACCTGGAGACGTTCTCGCACACCGTCGGGGTGATGCAGACCCGCGAGGCGCTGGTCAGGGTGGCCGCGGAGTGCGCCGAGGACCTGGCGGACGACGGCGTGATGTACGCCGAGGTCCGGTACGCCCCGGAGCAGCACACCTCCCGGGGCCTGTCGCTCGACCAGGTCGTGGAGGCCGTGCTCGAAGGCTTCCGGCTCGGCTCGGCCGGGCCCGACGGCAGGCCGCGGATCCGGGTGGGCACCCTGCTGACGGCCATGCGCCACCAGGCCCGCTCGATGGAGATCGCCGAGCTCGCCGTACGCTACCGGGACCTCGGCGTGGTCGGGTTCGACATCGCCGGGGCCGAGGCCGGCTACCCGCCCACCCGGCACCTGGACGCGTTCGAATACCTCCAGCGGGAGAACGCCCACTTCACGATCCACGCGGGGGAGGGCTTCGGGCTGCCGTCGATCTGGCAGGCCATCCAGTGGTGCGGCGCCGACCGGCTCGGCCACGGTGTGCGGATCATCGACGACATCACGGTGTCGGACGACGGCGAGGCCAAGCTCGGCAGGCTGGCGGCGTACGTCCGCGACAAGCGGATCCCGCTGGAGATGTGCCCGACCTCGAACCTGCAGACCGGGGCCGCCCCGTCGATCGCCGAGCATCCGATCGGCCTGCTGCGCCGCCTGTACTTCCGGGTGACGGTCAACACCGACAACCGGCTGATGAGCGGGACGAGCGTGTCGCAGGAGTTCGCCACGCTGGTGGACGCCTTCGGCTACGGCTGGGACGACCTGCAGTGGTTTACGGTCAACGCGATGAAGTCGGCCTTCATCCCGTTCGACGAACGGCTCGCGCTGATCAACGGTGTGATCAAACCCGGCTATGCGCAGATGAAGTGGCGCGCATGAAGCGGCAGGTCTTCCGGTCGAAGGCGGCCTGGATCTTCGGCTGGGCCTGGATGTTGTTCGCCGCCTGGAACGTGTGGGACCTCACGGCCCACGGCCACATGCCCAGCGCGCTGATCGCGGGCGCGGTGCTCGGCGTCATCACGGCACTGGTCTTCGTGATGGCCCTGCGGCCCGCCGTCGTCGTCGAGGAGGGCGGCGTCCGCGTGCGCAACGTGCTGAGGAACGCCTACGTCCCCTGGAGCGGCGTGGACGACGTGTCCGTGACCAACGCCATCGTGATCGAGTCCGGGGACACCACCGTGCGCTGCTGGACGCCCCAGGCGACGGCCCGCGAGCGGGTCAGGGCCGCCGGACGGGCCGCCAAGGCGGCCAAGTCGGCGAACAAGGCCGAGCGGGCGGCGGCCGAGGCCGTCGGCGCCCGCACCCACGCCGACTGGGTGGCCGACCAGCTCACCGAGATGAGCCGGTCCCGCCGGGAGAACTCCTCCGGCGAGACCGGCGTCACCTGGTCGCCGTCCGCCCTCGCGGCCGTCGCCGCCGCGGTCGCCCTGGTCGTGGCCGCCTTCGTCCTCTCCTGATCCACGGAGAGAGACCGGAAGCAGAGCCCGTGCGCGATTGCCGTGCGCCGGGGCGGTCATCGTCTGCCGAAGGGGTCTGAGTGCGTCTGGCGCGAGTGATCGTCGTCGTTGTGCTCGCCGCGCTCGCGAGCGTCTACGTGGTCGCGGGTGCGCCGATCGCGCTGGCGGTGTTCGGCGTGCAGGTCCTCTACCTGCTGAAGCTCAGGAAGTGGTGGCTGCTCGCCGCGCAGGCCGTCCTCGTCTACACGGTGTGCGTCGCGGGCGGCGTCTCCACCGGGATCCTGGGCTTCCTGGCCGGCTCGCTGCTGCTGAGCCGTGCCCATCGTGATACCGCGCGCGTGCTCGCGCCGCTCGTGGTGGCGAGCGCGGCGCTGATCGACGCCGCCCGCGGCGGGGCGACGGCCGACGCGACGATCACCGTGGTGCTGGTCTCGCTGGTCGTCTTCGGCCTCACCCGGCTCGTGGAGCGCGCGGGCGAGATGCACGCCGCCCGGCTCTCGCTGGCCGCCGCGGCCGTGGCCGCCGAGCGGCTGCGCCTGGCGGCCGAGCTGAACGACGGTCTCGGGCGGAGCCTGGAGGTGATCGTCGAGGGCGGCCGCCGTGCGCTCGCGGAGCCGGACGGCGCGGCCGAGGTGCTGGCCTCGGTGACCGCCACCGCGCGTGCGGCGCTGACCGACGCCCGCGCCGCCTCCGCGAACTACCGCGCCACATCCCTCGCTCCTGAGCTGGTCACGGCGCGGGCGATGCTCGACGCCGCGGGAATCGCCGTCGAGGTGCACGGCAGCCACACCGAGCCGCTCGGCCCCGGTGGGGCGCTGCTGGCGAGCGTGCTGCGCGAGGCCGTCACCGACGTCGTACGGCGGGGCACCGCCCGGCTGTGCGTCATCGAGACGAGCGAGCAGGCAGACAGGGTGCGGCTGCGCGTCGTCGACGACGGCCACCGCACCGCCGACGGCCCCGGCTTCGACGGCCTCCGGCTGGAGGAAGCGGGCGGCACCCTCACCACCGGCCTGTCCCCGACCGGGCGCTTCGTGGTGGAGGCGACCCTTCCCCGTGGCCCTTCCTCGGGGGCGGCGCCCGGCGGGACGGGCACCGGCGACGCCCGTGCTCTACGATCCCCGGCGGGCGGAAGATGGCGCCGGCCCCTGCCGAAGCTCGCCCGCGACGCGTCGTACGCGATGTCGGTCACGGTGTCGGTCGCGGTACTCGCGGCCGTCCTCGTGGGCTTCAGCGCCAAGGCGCTGCTCCAGCTCCCCGGCCCCCTCGTGATCCCGGCGGCGGCGTTTCTCGCCGTGATCGTCGTCATGCAGCTCCGCTCCGTGAACGGGCGTCACATGGTGGCGCTGGGAGTGATGGCGGCGCTCACGTACGCGCCCCTCCCGGTCTTCGGGCCCGTCTGGCTCGGAGCGGCGGGCTTCCTCGCCGGGCCGGTCCTGCTCGCGTTCCCACCGTGGGCCGCGTGGCCGACGGCGGCGGCGATCGTGGCGAGCGTCGCCGCGGCCGGGACGCTGTTCGGCCTGCCCGCCCCCGTCCTCGCCAACAGCACGATCAGCGCGCTCGTCACCGGGCTGGTGGTCTACGCCCTGCTCCGCCTGGCCCAGATCGTGAAGGAGCTCCAGGCCGCGAGGGAGAGTCTGGCCCGCTCCGCGATCGTCGAGGAGCGCCTGCGCGCCGCCCGCGACCTGCACGACCTGCTCGGGCACTCCCTGGCCGCGATCCTGCTCACCTGTGAGCTGGCCCGCCGCCTGAAGTGCCCGCGGGAGCGCATCGAGGAGATCGTCGCCATGGCGGAGGGCGCGCGGGCGGACCTGCGCTCGGTGTCGGGCGAGCAGCGGGAGCTGTCCCTGGCGGCCGAATTGGAGTCGGCGCGCACGGTGCTGTCGGCCGCCGGGATCCGGGTGACCGTGGAGCCGGTCGAGCTGAACCTGCCCGCCGAGGTCGAGACCGTGCTGGGCACCGTGCTCAGGGAGGCCGTGACGAACGTGCTCAGGCACAGCGAGGCCCGCCACTGCGCGATCACGATGCGCGCAGACGAGAGCGGGCTGCGGCTGCGGGTGCGCAACGACGGGGTGAGCAGTGCCGGCGTGCACTCAGGGAAGACGCGGCGGGTGTCGTCCGGCATCGGCAACCTGACCACCCGCCTCGCCGCCCTGGACGGCCGGCTGACCTCGCACGCCGACGGCGACAGGTTCACCCTGGACGCCTGCGTGCCGCACCGCGCGCCGGCACCCGCGCGAATCTAGATCCATCCGGCCTCTGTGGCTATGCGCACGGCGTCGGTCCGGTTGCGGGCGTTGAGCTTGGTGACGATCACGGTGAGGTAGTTGCGCACGGTGCCCGCGGCCAGGTGGAGCCGCGCGGCGATGTCCGTGGCGTCCGCGCCGGAGGCGGCCAGGCGGAGCACGTCGGCCTCGCGCGGGGTGAGCGGGTTGTCCGCCAGGTCCCACGCGGTGACCGCGAGCGAGGGGTCGAGCACGCGCTCGCCGGCCGCGACCTTGCGGATGGCGGCCACGAGCTCGTCCGGCGGCGCCGTCTTCAGCACGTATCCCGCGACACCGGCGCCGAGGGCGCGGCGCAGATGCCCCGGCTTGCCGTACGCGGTCAGCATGAGGGCGCGGCAGGCGGGCAGGCGCGTGCGGAGCTCGGCCGCGGCGGCCAGGCCGTCCAGACTGCCGGGCATGTCGATGTCGAGGACCGCGACGTCGGGGCGGTGAACCAGCGCGGCGGCCAGGGCGGCCTCCCCGGACTCCACGGTCGCGACGACTTCCAGGTCCTCCTCCAGCCCGAGCAGGGCGGCGAGGGCGCTCCTGATGACGTGCTGGTCCTCGGCAAGGAGTACGCGAATCACGCACATATGTCTACCAGTGTCCGGATCATGAGGACGTCATGGTCAGGAGGTGAGGCCGTCTCTGGGCCGCATGACCGCTGATCGACAGGCTTGATCACATGACAGAGGTGCTCCGCCTTGACGCGGTGAGCAAGGTGTACGGAAAGGGACAGGGCGCGGTGGCCGCCCTGCGCGAGGTCTCGGTGAACATCCCCGGCGGGAGCTTCACCGCCGTGATGGGACCGTCGGGTTCGGGCAAGAGCACGTTCCTGCACTGCGCGGCGGGGCTCGACACGCCCTCCTCCGGCTCGGTGCGGCTGGGCGGCACGGAGCTGTCCGGCATGGACGAGACCCGGTTGACGGAGCTGCGCAGGCAGCGGATCGGCTTCGTGTTCCAGGCGTTCAACCTGGTGTCGTCCCTGACCGTGCTGGAGAACATCACGCTGCCGATGCGGCTGGCCGGGGCGCGGGCCGACCGGGCGTGGCTTGAGGAGATCGTCGGGCGGGTGGGGCTCGCGGGCCGCACCGGGCACCGCCCCGCCCAGCTGTCCGGCGGGCAGCAGCAGCGGGTGGCCATCGCCAGGGCGCTGGTGACCCGGCCGCAGGTGGTCTTCGGCGACGAGCCGACCGGCGCGCTCGACACGATGACGGCCCGTGACGTGCTCCGGCTGCTGCGGGAGGTGGTGGACGGCCTCGGCCAGACCGTGGTGATGGTCACCCACGACCCGGTGGCCGCCTCCTACGCCGACACCGTCCTGTTCCTCGCCGACGGCCGGATCGTGGACGCGATGGCCGCGCCGAGCTCCGAGAAGGTCGCCGAGCGCATGACCAGGATGGGGGCGTACGCGGCATGATCACGGGACTCGCACTGAAGACCCTGCGGCACCGCAGGTCGGCGTTCGCGGGGGCGTTCGTGGCGCTGGTGTGCGCCGCCGCGCTCGTCTGCGCGTGCCTGATGCTGCTGGAGACCGGCCTGCGGGGCGGGGTCGCGCCGGAGCGCTACGCGGGCGCGCCGCTGATCGTCGCGGGAGACCAGAACGTCCACGAGACCGTGACCCAGTCCTCCGGGAAGGTCAAGACGAAGGCCAAGCCGCTCTCGGAGCGGGTCTGGATCCCCGAGGCGTCGGCCGTGAAGCTGCGCGGCCTGCCGGGTGTCTCGAAGGTGCTGACCGAGGTGACGTTCCCCGTGAACGGGCACGCTCTCGGGCACGGGTGGGAGTCGGCGGGGCTCACGCCGTTCACCGTCGCGCGGGGACGCCCGCCGCGCGAGGACGGCGAGGTGGTCGTGGACGCCCGCTCGGGCCTGTCCGTGGGCGCGGCTCTCGACGTCCGGGGGAAGGCCTACCAGGTCGTGGGAGTCACCGCACAGGCACTGCCGAGCCAGGACACGGTGTTCTTCTCGACGGCCGAGGCCCGCCGGCTGGCCGGGCGTCCGGGGCTGGTGACCGCGATCGGCGTATTTCCCGGGGTGGATGTGGCGTCGGTGCTGGACGGTCGTCTTAAGGCCTACACCGGGGACGAGCGCGGCACGGTGGAGTTCCTCGACGCGGAGCAGGCGCGGGTGCGGCTGATCAGCCTGGGCGGCGCGCTGGGCGGCACGTCGCTGCTGGTGGCGATCCTCGTCGTGACCGGCACCTCCGCCCTCGCGGTCCAGCAGCGGCGGCGCGAGATCGCGCTGCTCCGTGCGGTCGCCGCCACTCCCGGCCAGGTGCGCAGGCTGCTGGGCGGCGAGGCGCTGCTGGTCGGCCTCACGGCCGGCGTCATCGGATCGGCGGCCGGAATCGCCCTCGGGTTCTGGCTGCGCGGCCGGTTCGTCGAGCTGGGCGCCATGCCGGCGAACCTGCGCCTGGTGGTCAGCCCGTTCCCGGCGGCGGCCGCCCTGTCGGCCGCCGTGGCGGCGGCCTGGGCCGCGACCCGCCTGTCCGTCCGCCGCACCGCGCGGATCCGCCCCGTCGAGGCGCTGGGTGAGGCGGCCCTGGGCGAGGGCCGCCTGCCTCTCGGCCGGTCGATCGCGGGCGTCCTCTGCGTCGCCGGGGGGATCGTGCTGACGCTGGTGCTGTCGGGACTCGAGACCGAGGCGGCGTCGAGCCCGGTGACGATGCTGACCGCGCTCGTCTGGACGGTGGCCGTCACCCTGCTCGGCCCGGTGCTCGCCCGCGTCGCGACCGCCCTGCTCGGCGTCGCACTGCCCGCCTCCCGCGCCGGATATCTGGCGGCGCGCAACCTGCGGAGGGGTCCGGGACGGATGGCCTCCGTGATGGCGCCGCTGACCCTTCTGGTGGCCATGACCTGCACCATCCTGTTCACCCAGACCACGATGGGGCACGCGTCGGCCGCGCAGGCCGCCGCCGGCGCCCACGCCGACTACGTGGTGAGCGGCGGGACGGCGGACGCGGTGCGCCGCGTGCCGGGCGTGCGGGCCGTCGCCTCGGTGGTGCGCACCTCGGTGCGCGTCGGGCTGGACAAGTACGGCGCGCAGGGCGTCGACGGCGGCGAACGGCCGATCGGGCAGGCGGTGGACCTCGGGGTCGTGTCCGGCTCGCTCGACGGATTCGGCGCCGGGTCGGCCGCGCTGAGCGAGTCGGCGGCCGAAAGGCTCGGGCTGTCGGTCGGCGACGCGCTCAGGCTCACCCTGGGCGACGGCACCCCGGCGGAGCTGAAGGTGGTGGCGGTCTACTCCCGCGGCCTCGGCTTCGGCGACCTGACCCTGCCGTACGCGCTGGTGGCCGGCCACGTCGACGACCCCTCGGGCGCGCTGCTCGTCGAGGCCCCCTCCCTCTCCCGTGCGGCCCTGGCCGCCGTGGCGCCGGTGGTGAATCCCACGGAAGGGACGGGGACAGGGACGGGGACGCAGAACGCCGAGGTCAATTACGTGGCCATGGGCCTGATCATCGCGTTCAGCGCGATCGCCGTGGTCAACACGCTGGCCATGTCCACCACGGACCGATCGCGGGAGCTGGCCCTGCTCCGCCTGGTCGGCGCGACCCGCCGGCAGGTGCTGCGCATGCTCCGCCTGGAGACCCTGACCGCGCTGGTCGTCTCCGTGCTCGCCGGGACCGGCATCGCGCTGATCACGCTGTCGGCCTTCAGCAGGGGGATGACCGGGTCGGCCCTGCCGTACGTCCCCCCGGCCGGCTACGCCCTGGTGATCGCCGCCGTGGCCGCGCTCGCCCTGGTCGCCACGAGCCTTCCCGCACGCCTCGCGCTGCGCGCCCGCCCGGCCGAGACCATCGGCGCCCGGCAGTAGCAGGGCCGCCGCCAACCCCCTCCACGACTCGAAAGCCGACAACCATGAACCGCATCGCCTCCATCGGCGCAGCCGCCCTGATCTGCCTCACCGCTACCCCGGTCGCGGCTCACGCCGCCACCACCTGGACCTCCTGCGGCGCCGCCGCCGGGCTGGACCCCCGCCAGGAGTGCACGACGCTCCAGGTCCCCCTCACGTACGGCGAGCCGGGCGGCGGCACGATCTCCCTGGCCGTCTCCCGGATCCGCACGGCGCGGCCGGGACTGCGCAGGGGCGTGCTGCTGCTCATCCCCGGAGGACCGGGCAGCCCTGGCCTGAACAGGCCGAGCACGATGGTGAAGCGCCTGCCGGGCGCCGTGCTCGACCGTTACGACCTGGTGGGCTTCGACCCCCGGGGCGTCGGCCGGAGCTCGCCCGTCTCCTGCGGGGTCGCGCACGACGACCTGGCGCCCACCCGGCTCAAGCCCTATCCCTCGGCCGGCGGCGACATCGGCGAGAACGTCGCGTGGGCACGCAGGTTCAGCGAGGCCTGCTCCCGCAACGGCGGGCCCGTGCTGCGCACGATCAGCACGCGCAACGAGGCCAGGGACATCGACGCCGTCCGCCGGGCCCTCGGCGAGGAGCGCCTGTCCTACTGGGGCGTCTCCTACGGCACGTACGCCGGGGCCGTCTACGCCACGATGTTCCCCGGCCGCACCGACAGGGTGATCCTGGACAGCAACGACGATCCCGACCCGCACAAGGTCGCCCGGGCCTGGCTGGCCAACTACTCGGTGGGCGTGGAGGACCGCTTCCCCGACTTCGCGGCCTGGGCCGCCGCCCACGAGGACGAATACGGCCTGGGAACGGACGCGGCAGCCGTCCGCCGCACCTTCCTGGACCTCGCCGAGCGCCTGGACCACGCCCCGATTCCCTGGCCTGGCGCGAACCCGCCGCGGCTCGACGGGGCGGTCCTGCGCGAGACCATGCTGAACGCGCTGTATTCCGACACCGGGTTCCCCGGCCTCGCCGGGCTTATGCGGGCGGCGCTCGGCTCGGGTCCCCTCCCCGAGCCCTCCACCGCGCCGGACGCGGCGCTGCAGAACGGCGCGGCCTCGGTGGCCGCGACCATCTGCAACGACGTCGAGTGGCCGAGCTCGGTCGACTTGCACCGGCGGCTGGTGGCCCGCGACCGGGCGGCCCACCCGCTCACCGGCGGCATGCCGGTCAACATCGGCCCCTGCGCCTACTGGCCCTACCGGCCGGCGGAGCCGCCGGTGCGGGTCACGGCGAAGGGGCCGTCCAACGTGCTGCTCGTCCAGAACCTGCGTGACCCGGCGACGCCGCACAGCGGCGCCCTGCGGATGCGCGAGGCGCTCGGGAGCCGGGCGCGCATGGTCGCCGTCGACTCCGGCGGGCACGGGTCCTACCTGGTCAACGGCAACGCCTGTGGCGACGACACCGTCACCGCGTTCCTGGTCACCGGCAGGCGGCCGGCCCGGGACACGGTCTGCCGGTAGGCGCGCTCACAGGCCGAGGGCGACGGCGAGGTCCTTCTTCAGATCCTCCAGGTCCTGCGCGGCCTGGGCCCGGGCGGGCGCGACGTCGTCGCCCTCGACCGGCACGACCACCTCCAGGTAGCACTTGAGCTTGGGCTCGGTGCCGCTGGGCCGTACGACGACCCGGGCGTCGCCGGACAGGCGGTAGCGCAGGCCCTCGGTCGGCGGCAGCCCCGCGACCCCCTGGGACAGGTCCTCGGCCGACTCCACCGCCCGGCCCGCCAGCCGCACCGGTGGGTGCGTACGCAGCCGCTCGATGGCCTTGGCGATCAGCGACAGGTCCTCGACCCGGACGGAGAGCTGGGCGGTCGCGTGCAGCCCGTAGCGGCGGGCCTGGTCGTCCAGCAGGTCGAGCAGCGACCTGCCGTCCCGCTTGGCCGCGGCGGCCATCCCGGCCACGGTGAGGGCGGCCCCCACGCCGTCCTTGTCGTGGACCGGCAGGCCGGCGTCCGACCCCACGCTGTAGCCCAGCGCCTCCTCGTAGCCGAAGACCAGCCCCGGGCCCGACTTCATGATCCACTTGAAGCCGGTCAGCGTCTCGGCGTGCCGCACGCCGTGGCCTACGGCGATCTTGGCGAGCAGCGACGACGACACGATCGAGGTGGCGACCAGCCGGTCGCCGCCCGAGGTGTGCCGCAGCACGTGCTCGGCCAGCAGGCCGCCCACCTCGTCGCCGGTCAGCATGCGGTAGCCGCCGCCCGGCAGCGGGGTGCCCACCGCGCATCGGTCCGCGTCCGGGTCGTTGGCGATCACCAGGTCGGCGCGGGTCGCGGCGGCGAGTTCGAGCGCGAGGTCCATGGCGCCCGGTTCCTCCGGATTGGGGAACGCCACGGTGGGGAAGTCGGGGTCGGGCATCGCCTGGCGGCTCACCATGACCGGCACCTCGAAGCCCGCCACGCGGAACGCCTCGGACACGGTCGCGCCGCCGACGCCGTGCATCGGCGTGTACGCGACCGCGATCTCACGGGCGTCGCCGATCGGGAGCGCGGCCAACGCTCGCAGGTACGGCACGACGATGTCGTCGTGGCCGAGGGTCTGCCAGCCCTCGCCCAGCGGCAGCGCGTCCACCCGGCCGACCGCGTCGATGGCGGCGGAGATCTCCTGGTCGATCGGCGGCACGATCTGCGCGCCGTCGCCCCAGTAGACCTTGTAGCCGTTGTCCCGGGGAGGGTTGTGCGAGGCGGTGACCATGACGCCCGCGTCCGCGCCCAGGTGGCGCACGGCGAACGCCAGGACGGGGGTGGGCCACTTGGCGGCCATGACCGAGGCGCGCAGGCCCGCCCCGGTCAGCACGCGGGCCGTGTCGGCGGCGAACACGCCGGAGTTGTGCCGCCCGTCGTAGCCGATCACCACGTGGCGTCCCGGGCCCAGGACGCGGGCCAGGCCGGCGGCCGCCCGCATCACCGTGACCCGGTTCATCCGGTTCGGCCCGGCTCCCAGCGCGCCGCGCAGGCCCGCCGTGCCGAACTCCAGCTTCGCGCCGAAGCGGTCCTCCAGGGCGGCCGTGTCACCACGCTCCACAAGCGCGTCGAGCTCCGCCCGCGTCTCGGGGTCGGGGTCCTGGTCACGCCATTCCCGGGCGAGCCGTACGAAGTCGGTCATGGGTGCCCCCTACAGCTTGTCGACGACCTGGGCGAGCAGGACGCCCATGCGGGAGGCCGTCGCCCGGCCGACCTCCAGGACCTCCTCGTGGTTGAGCGGCTCGCCCACCAGGCCCGCGCCGGGGTTGGTGACCAGGGAGATCCCGAGCACCTCCGCCCCGGCCTCCCGGGCGGCGATCGCCTCCAGCACGGTGGACATGCCCACCAGGTCGCCGCCGAGGGTGCGCAGCATGCGGATCTCCGCGGGCGTCTCGTACGTCGGGCCGCGGAAGGCGACGTACACGCCCTCGGCCAGCGTGGGGTCGACCGCACGGGCGAGGTCGCGCAGGCGCTTGGAATACACCTCGGTGAGGTCGATGAACGTCGCACCCGTGATCGGGTTGCCGCCGGTGAGGTTGATGTGGTCGCTGATCAGGACCGGGTCGCCGACCTTCTGGATCTCAGGGCGCAGCCCGCCCGCCGCGTTGGTCAGCACCACCGTGCGCACCCCGGCAGCGACGGCCGTGCGCACCCCGTGGACCACCGGCTCCACCCCCCGGCCCTCGTACAGGTGCGTACGGCCGAGGAAGATCAGGGCGTTGAGCCCGGCGGCCGTGCGCACCGCGCGCACCGTGCCCGCGTGACCGGCGACCGCGGGAGGGGAGAACCCCGGCAGTTTCGTCACCGCGAGCTCGGCGACCGTCTCGCCGATCGCGTCCGCGGCCGGGACCCAGCCCGAGCCCATGACGAGGGCGACGTCGAAGGAAGGGATGCCGGTGAGGTTCCTCAGCGTGGTCGCGGCCTCGGCCGCCAGGTCATATGGGGTCACTTTGCTGAGGGTACAGAAGTGCATGAACCCGGCCGATAAGAGCCGGGCCCGTGTCAGTCGCCGAGCTTCTTGCAGGGGCGGGTGCGCAGCCACGCGACGTAGTCGTCGGGTGCGCCCGCCTTCTCGGCGGCTTCGGCCAGGATGCCGATGTATCGCGCCGACGGCAGCCCGCCCTCGTAGGAGTTCAGCACGTACGACCAGGCGAGCACGTCGCCCTCCAGTGTCGCGACGCGGAGCCTGAGCTTGCGGTAGAGGCCGAGGTCGGTGGCCATCCAGCGGTCGAGGGACGCCTCGTCCCACTCCGGCACGTCGTACAGGACGACGAATACCTGCTCGTCGGCGTCCTCGACTATCGTGGCGAGAGCGCCCTCCCAGCTGACGTCCTCGCCGCCGAAGGTGAGCCGCCAGCCCGGGAGCCAGCCCGTTCCTCGCATGGGCGAGTGGGGAGCCCACTCCGCCATCTGCTTGGGGTCCATGTTGCTGCCGTAGGCCGCGTAAACAGGCACGGCACACAAGCCTAAACCAAGATCCCGAAAGTTGGACGGGTAGCGCGCGCACGGGGGTGTGGCGAGAGAAATCCGCGTAGTTGGCCCATTACGCGCACCTCGCCGGGAATACGTAGGCAGGATGCGGGACAATGGAGCATGTGACAAGGATCGTGATCATCGGTGGTGGCCCCGGCGGATACGAGGCGGCCCTGGTCGCCGCGCAACTGGGCGCCCAAGTCACCGTCGTGGAGGAGGAAGGGCCCGGCGGGGCGTGCGTGCTCACCGACTGCGTGCCGTCCAAGACCCTGATCGCTTCCTCCGTCCGCAAGCAGGCGCTTCTCGACGCGTCGTCGCTGGGGGTCCGCTTCGACGGCGGCCTTGACCACGACGCCGGCGGCGTCGCCGTGGACATGATCGACGTGAACAAGCGCGTGAAGGAACTCGCGCTGGCGCAGTCGAACGACATCGCCGCCCGGCTGGCCGCCGAAGGCGTCGAGGTCATCCGCGCCCGGGGCCGTCTGGTCGATCCCCAGGTGGTGCGCGCGGGCGACCGTACGATCCGGGCCGACGTGGTCATCGTGGCGACCGGCGCCCATCCCCGCGTGCTGCCCGGGGCGGAGCCCGACGGCGAGCGCATCCTCAGCTGGCGCCAGCTGTACGACCTGGAGGAGCTGCCCGAGCACCTGATCGTGGTCGGCTCCGGCGTCACCGGCGCCGAGTTCGCCGGCGCCTACCGGTCGCTCGGCTCGGAGGTCACGCTGGTCTCCTCGCGCGACCGGATGATGCCCAACGAGGACGCCGACGCGGCCGAGGTGCTGGAGGAGGTCTACCGGCGCCGCGGCATGAACGTCATGGGCCGCTCGCGCGCCGCCTCGGTGAAGCGCACCGAGCACGGCGTCGTCGTGACCCTGGAGGACGGCCGCACCGCCGAGGGCAGCCACTGCCTCATGACGGTCGGCATGGTCCCCAACACCTCCGGGCTCGGGCTGGAGGACAACGGCGTGCGGCTCGACCGCAACGGCTTCATCGAGGTCGACAAGGTGTCGAGGACCTCCGCGCCCGGCGTGTACGCCGCGGGAGACTGCACCGGCGTCCTGATGCTCGCCTCGGTCGCCGCCATGCAGGGCAGGATCGCGGTCTGGCACGCGCTCGGCGAGGCCGTGCAGCCGATCCGGCTGGCCACCGTCGCCGCCAACATCTTCACCGACCCGGAGATCGCCGCCGTGGGCGTGTCGCAGCGGCAGATCGAGGCGGGCGAGATCGAGGCGAACGTCGTCAAGCTGCCGCTGGCCACCAACGCCCGGGCCAAGATGCAGGGCTTCAACGACGGTTTCGTGAAGCTGTTCTGCCGTCCGAACACCGGCATCGTGCTCGGCGGCGTCGTGGTCGCCCCGCGTGCGTCGGAGCTGATCCTGGCCGTGTCGGTGGCCGTGCAGCACCGCCTGACCGTGGACCAGCTCGCCCACACCTTCGCCGTCTACCCGTCGCTGTCGGGCTCGATCACCGAGGCCGCCCGCCGCCTCATGTCCCCGCTGACCGCCGGCATCTGACCCGTCCTCCTACGGCCGAGTCAGTCCGCGCACGCCGCGGCGGCCGGGACGCGGACGCGGGCAGGGCGCGGGCTCAGGGCGCGCGCCGGCCAGATCATCGCCCCGACCATGCACGTCACCAGGGCGAAGGCGAACGGGAAGGCGAACGTGCCGGCCAGCCAGCCGATGACAGAAGGCGCCACGAGCCCCGACATCCAGGTGATCGTCGCGACCCCCGCGACGCCCTCGGCGGGTGTCCGGGCCACCTGGCCCGCCGCCGCGAACACCAGCGGCACGACGACGGCGATACCGGCGCCGAACAACGCGAACCCCGCGATCACCGGCGCGGGCGTGCGGAACGCGACCACGATCACACCGCCGAGCACGGCGGTGACAGCCCCGGCGCGCACGGTCGCCACCGGCCCGAGCCTGCGCACCACGAAGTCTCCGCCGAGCCGCACCGCGACCATGCACGCGGTGAACACGGTGTAGCCGAACGCGGCGACGCCCGCTCCCGCCCCCGCGACGCTCGTGAGGTAGATCGCCGCCCACTGGCCGCTGGCCCGCTCCGCGAAGGTGGCGAAGAAGCCGATCAGGCCGATCAGCAGGACGGCCCTCGGTGGCACCGTGAAGCGCGACGGCGGCTTCTCGTCCGGCGCGGGCCCGTCGTCGAGGAGCGCGCGGCTTCCCACGACGCCCACGGCGACCAGCGCCGCCGCCATGAGGCCGAGGTGCGCGCGCGCGTCCAGGCCCGCCTGCGCCGCCGCGGCCCCGAGGCCCGCGCCGCACAGGTTGCCGACGCTCCACATGCCGTGCAGGCCGGACATGACCGAACGGCCCAGCCGCCGTTCGACGAGCACGCCCTGGGCGTTCATGGCCAGGTCGCACATCCCGGCGGCGGCGCCGGACATGAGGAACATGGGGACCAGCCACAGGGGGCCCGGCGCCAGCACGGGGAGGGCCAGTGAGGCGCACCACAGGGCCAGCAGGGTCCGGGTCGTCGCCCTGGGCCCGAACCGGTAGGCCAGCCGCGCGGTCACCGGCATCGTGAGGAACGAGCCGATCGGCGGGCAGAGCAGGACGAGCCCGAGGACGGCCGTGCCCAGGCCGAAGTGCTCCTGGAGCCACGGCATGCGGGTGAAGAGGGTGCCCGCCACCGCGCCGTGGACGGCGAAGACGAGGGCGGTGGCCCGTTGATGTCTGTCTCGCATACGGCTAAATTAACAGGCAGGGTTCCTGATAAAAAGAGGTTTTTCCGTGAAGACCGCGACACCCCAGCTCGCGCGGGCCATCAACGACCGGCTCGCGCTCGACCTGCTCCTGGAACGCGGCCCGCTGACCGCGCCCCAGTTGCGCGCGCTCACCGGCCTGTCCCGCCCGACCGTGTCGGACCTGATCGAACGCCTCCAGGTGAACGGCCTGATCCGGGTCACCGGGGAGAGCGGCGGCGACCGGCGGGGACCCAACGCCCGCCTCTACGGCATCGTCGCCGACCGGGCGTTCGTGGGCGGAGTGGACGTGCGGCGCGACGTGGTCAACGTGACGGTCGCCGACATCACCGGCGCCACCGTGGGCGCGGCGACGCGGCCGATCGGCGAGAACCTTCCCGCCCTGGTCACCGAGGCGCTCACCGAGGCGGCCGGCTCACGTCCCCTGCACGCCGTCGTGATCGGCGCGCCCGGCATGGTCGACCCGCAGACCGGAGACCTCTCGGCCTCGAACGTGGAGCCCGCCTGGCGACCCGGGCTGCTCCCGGCCCTGCGCACCCTGGTCGACGCGCCGGTCATCATGGAGAACGAGGTCAACCTGGCCGCCGTCGCCGAGCACGCCACGGGGGCGGCCGCCGGGCGGGACGACTTCGTCCTGCTCTGGCTGGACGACGGCGTCGGCGCGGCCGTCGTGCTGGACGACAGGCTCCGCCGGGGCGCCTCCGGCGGCGCCGGCGAGATCGGGTTTCTCGGCCGGCTCGACATCAGGGTGTGCGACCTGCTGCGCGCGCAGGCCGTACGCGGACTGGATCTCCCGGCCCTGGCGGAGAGGGTCGCGGCGGCCGCCTTCACGCTCGTCGCCGTGCTCGATCCCGGCCTCGTCGTCCTGGGCGGCGCCACCAGCCTGGCCGGTGGCGACGCGCTGGCGGCCCTGGTCGCCGAGCGTCTGGCGGAGGTCTCGCCCGTCCCCGCGCACGTACGCGTGAGCGGCATCCCGGACAATCCGGTTCTGCGGGGCGCGGTCTCCACCGCCCTCTCGATCGCTCGCGACGCCGTCTTCGGGCAGGGCCGCCGGTGAGATCGCCGAGGTCAGTGGTGGCCGCCCGTGGCGGACAGCCCCGACCTGACCGCGTGCAGGGCCTGCCGTCCGCGCGCCACCGCCGTGGCCGCCGCCTGCAGGTCGTAGGGCGTCTGGGCGACGTTCAGCGCCCGCTTGGCCGCCTCGTACGCGTCGAGCGCCGCGCGCCACTCGTGCGTCGGGCCGCTGACCTGGTTGATCTTCATCTCGAAGTCGAGCGCGTCGATCTCCTCGCCGAAGCGGGTCACGTCCTCCTCGGCGGCGTGCCTGGCCACCGCCATCTCGGCCACGAACCGCTCCTTGCGCCGGTGCGCCACGCCCCACAGGATCAGCGTCAGGCTCAGGCCGAGCCCGGACACGATGACGAGGATGAGCGCGGGCGACGGGCCCTTCGGGCGGACGGCGTTTCCGGGCAGGTCCCGCCCCCAGGTGGTCGTGGTGTCTGCGGCCGGGTCGTCCTCGGCGGTGGCGGTGCCGGGCGTGACGGCGTCGTCGGGAAGATCGACCGGCGTGCCCCGCGCCCCGGTGAGGTCCACGTCGTCGGCCTGGGTGAACGAGGCCTTGTCGACGTTCGCCCCGTGGAAGTCCGCGCCGTCGAGCTCGGCCTGGGTGAACTCCACCTCGGACAGGTCGGCGTCCTTCAGGACGGCGTGCTCCAGATGGGCCTGGCCGAACTTGGCCTCGCCGAGCTTGGCCCGGGTGAAGTCGGCCTTACGGCCCTTGATCTGCCCGAGCGTGGCGTCCTTCAGGTCGGCGTCCACGAGTTTGGCGTCGGTGAGGTCGGCCTGGGTGAGCACGGTCCGGGTGAGGACCGCGCCGGTCAGGTCGGAGTGCGGGAACTCGGCCTGCACGGCCTCCGCGTCGACGAGCACCGCCCCGCGAAGGTTGGCCCGTTTGGCCTGCATCTGGCCCATGTCGGCGTCGGTGAGGTCGGCGCCGCGCAGGTCGGCGTAGTCGAGATGCGCCTGGCCGAGGTCGGCCTCCTTCAGCGAGGCCTTGCGCAGGACGGCCCCGGTGAGGTCCTTGCCCGTGAGGTCCACTCCGTCCAGCTTCGCGCCGGTGAGGTCGGCGCACCGCAAGACGGGGGGCAGGGCGGCGCTGGTGAGGTCCTTGCCGCGCAGCTTGGCGCCACTGCCCGGTTGGCAGGGCGCGGCGGCCGCGTGAACGGCTGTCGCAGGAAGTGACAGGAACGCGAGCGACAGGAACAAGGCAGCGACGGAGAGGGGGGCGAAGCGACGCACGGGGGGCCTCCTGAAGGGAACGTCCCGAGTCTCCCACGCGATCTTTAATCGCACTTGCAATCCGCTGACCGGCCCCGCGACGCCGGCTGTGGTGCACGTGGCCGCACCCTGTGGCCGCACCCTGTGGCCAACCGAACCCGCGGTCGCGGCCCCCGGACATGACGAAGGGGCGGACCGCTAGGTCCGCCCCTTGTCGATGCCGTGCCTCAAGGGCTCAGGCGTTACCAGTCGCCGCCGCCGAAGTCTCCTCCGCCGAAGTCGCCGCCACCCCAGTCGCCGCCTCCGCCGCCCCAGTCGCCACCGCCGCCGCCGCCGAAGTCTCCTCCGCCGCCCCAGTCGCCGCCGCCGGCCTCGACGCCCGCGGCGTAGCCGGAGTCGTATCCGGCGCCGTATCCGCCGTGCCCCCAGCCGCCGAACGCGTTGCCGAGCATGGTGCCGACGAGCATGCCGGTCAGCAGGTCGCCGCCGCCGAAGCCGCCGTAGTAGCCGTACGCGTAGGGCTGGTAGGCGGGACCGGCGTCCCAGTAGGGCCTGCGGTGGCCGTTCACCATGACCTCGCGCATCTGCGGGTCGAAGCCGCGCTCCACCGCCTCGGCGTCCGCCGCGCAGGCGGGGACGTCGCGCACCGCGCCGCCGGGGGGCGCCCAGCGGACGTTGCGGACCGACGGGCCGTGCTGCGGGTTGAAGAAGCACGGGGGTAGCCGCTCGGGCAGCGGCTGGTTGTTCACGCGCGCCTTGACGCAGGCCAGCGCGTAGCGGCCGTCCTCCAGCGTGGAGGTCACCGTCCGCAGGTCCTCCGGGCGCTTGATCGCGGCGAGTTCGGTCTTGGCCCGCTCGTAGGAGTCGAGGGCCCGCTGCCAGTCGCCCGTCGTCTCGGCCTGCGGGAGCATCTTGACGTCCACGTCGAGCGCGGTGATCTCCTCACCGAACTTCGTGACGTCCTCCTCGACCGTCTGCTTGACGGCGGCGAGCTCGGCGGCCTCACGCTCCTCGCGCTTGCGCTTGTTACGGCGTCCGATGATCCACAAACCGGCACCTCCCACAACCGCGATGCCCAGAATGCCGACAAGCACACCCGAACCACCGCCGCCGCCGACCGTGCTGCCCTTGGCGCGTGCGCCGTTGACGTCGCCCTCGCGCACCAGGTTCACCCGGTTGATGAAGTCCTTCATGCCGGTGACCACGTCGCTGTTGGAGTTGGTGGACAGCCGGGCCAGCACGCCCGGGGCGTTCCTGGGCAGCTCGGTCGACCCCGCGAACAGGCTTGTGCCGTCGAGAAGGGCCACGGTCGCGCTCGACTTGCCGGCCTTGTCGAGTTCGGTCAGCAGCTGCGGGATGTAGGTGCTCACCTGGCTCGTGCTCACGGTGCCGTCGGGCATCGCGACCACGTAGATCTTGGACTTTGAGTCCTTCAGCGCCTGGCGGATCTCGTTCTGCTGGCTTGACGAGAGCGGAGACCCACTCTGGACGAACAGCGGGTCTTTGGAGTTCTTCCAGGACGACAGGACCGTGGTGGGGTCCGGGGGAGCCGCCGCCATTGCGGACGGCGCGAGCGCGAGCAGAGTGATAAGCCCGGCGAGCAGCGCCACCAGGGCGGCCCCCACCCGGCCGAGCGGTGTCTTCATGGTCACGGCTTCAAGCCTCCTTCGCCCTACAGGACGAACGGCAGGGCGCGATGGTTCCTCCACAAGAACCTATCGTTCCGCACCCGGGACCCGGCATGCGTGGTGCCGCCGGT
The DNA here is from genome assembly GCF_040644495.1 of Microbispora sp. NPDC046973. Lineage (NCBI taxonomy): Bacteria > Bacillati > Actinomycetota > Actinomycetes > Streptosporangiales > Streptosporangiaceae > Microbispora > Microbispora sp. NPDC046973. The sequence goes on from NZ_JBEYWQ010000003.1 coordinate 227,363, forward strand.
GAATGACGTGGCGCCGCTCGCCGAACCGCCCGCCGCGATCGCACATCCACCGACGCGGGCCTCCACGGCCGGCGTGGAGGCTCAGGCGTCCTTGATCTCGCACAGGACGGCCCCGGCGGTGACCGTCTGGCCGACGGCGGCCGCGAGGCCGGTGATCGTGCCACCCTTGTGGGCGGTAAGCGGCTGCTCCATCTTCATCGCCTCGAGGACGACGATCGTGTCGCCGGGTTCGACGGTGTCGCCGTCGGCGACGACGACCTTCACGATCGTGCCCTGCATCGGGCTGACGAGGGAGTCGCCGCTCGCCGCGGCCTTCTTGGCGCCGCCCCCGCCGGACCGCCGGGGCGCCGCCTTCCTGGCCGGGGCGGAGCCGCCGCTCGCGCCCCAGCCCGACGAGCTCAGCCCCGCGGGCAGGACGACCTCCAGGCGCTTGCCGCCGACCTCGACCGTGATCCGCTCGCGCTCGGCGGGCTCGGCCGCCTCCACGGCCCCCTCGTACGGGGGAATCGTGTTGTCGAACTCGGTCTCGATCCAGCGGGTGTGCACGGAGAACGGCTCGCCGGTGAAGGCGGGGTCGTCCACCACGGCCCGGTGGAACGGCAGGACGGTCGGCATCCCGCCGATCTCGTACTCGGCCAGGGCGCGGCGCGACCGCTCCAGCGCCTGCGCGCGGGTCGCGCCGGTGACGATCAGCTTGGCCACGAGCGAGTCGAACGCCTGCGGCACGCTCATCCCGGTCTCGTAGCCGCCGTCCAGCCGCACGCCGGGGCCGGACGGGACGCGCATCGAGGTGATCGTCCCCGGCGCGGGCAGGAAGTTGCGGCCCGCGTCCTCGGCGTTGATGCGGAACTCGATGGAGTGGCCGCGCAGTACGGGGTCGTCGTAACCCAGCGGCTCGCCGTCGGCGATGCGGAACATCTCGCGGACCAGGTCGATGCCGGCGACCTCCTCGCTGACCGGGTGCTCGACCTGCAGCCGGGTGTTGACCTCGAGGAAGGAGATCGTGCCGTCCTGGCCGACGAGGAACTCGCAGGTGCCCGCGCCGACATAGCCCGCCTCGCGCAGGATCGCCTTGGAGGAGGAGTAGAGGAGCTCGAGCTGCTCGTCGGACAGGAACGGCGCCGGAGCCTCCTCGACCAGCTTCTGGTGGCGGCGCTGGAGGGAGCAGTCGCGGGTGGACACGACCACGACGTTGCCGTGGGCGTCGGCCAGGCACTGGGTCTCGACGTGGCGCGGCCGGTCGAGGTAGCGCTCGACGAAGCACTCCCCGCGCCCGAAGGCGGTGACGGCCTCGCGCACCGCGGACTCGTACAGGTCGGGGATCTCCTCCATGGTGCGGGCCACCTTGAGCCCGCGCCCGCCGCCGCCGAAGGCCGCCTTGATCGCGATCGGCAGGCCGTGCTGCTGCGCGAAGGCGACGACCTCGTCCACCCCGGAGACCGGGTCGGGGGTTCCGGCCACGAGCGGGGCGCCCACGCGCTGCGCGATGTGCCGGGCCTGGACCTTGTCACCGAGCGCGGTGATCGCCGAGGGCGGCGGGCCGATCCAGATCAGTCCGGCGTCGAGCACGGCCTGGGCGAAGCCGGCGTTCTCGGCGAGGAAGCCGTAGCCGGGGTGGACGGCGTCCGCGCCCGTCTTCTTCGCCACCGACAGGATCTTGTCGATGTCGAGGTAGGTCTCGGCCGGGCTCTGCCCGCCGAGCGCGTGCGCCTCGTCGGCCACCCGCACGTGCAGCGCGTCCAGGTCCTGGTCCGCGTAGACCGCGACACTGGACATCCCGGCGTCTGCGCAGGCCCGGGCGATCCGTACGGCGATCTCACCGCGATTGGCGATCAGGACCTTGTGCACCGCGTCCATCCTTCCCTCGGGCCTCTGGGTTACGAGCTGTGGTGGATTTTATGCACCTGCCGGCGCCGGACGCCGTCCGCCCCCTTACTGAGCGGGACTGCTGTCGCACGCCTCGTTCCCGGCGCTGCCCGTCCCCATCACCGGTATGCCTGGTTTGAACCGGCATCGCCGGTCGAGTTGGTTAGGCTGATCACTTATGCGGAGACCCGGCCTTCTGGCGACCGTGCTGGCTCTGCTTCTGGCGGCACCGCCCATGCCGCCCGCTCAGGCGCGCGCCGCGCCGGTGCGGTGCGCGCCGCGCAAGGGCAGCATGCAGGTGGCCGAGCCGTGGGCGCAGCGCAGGCTCGACCCGAAGCGGGTGTGGCCGCTCACCACGGGCGAGGGGGTCACGGTCGCGATCATCGACAGCGGGGTGGACCTGACGCACCCGCAGATCCACGTGGCCAAGGAGGTGGACTACACCGGCACGGGACACCGCGACTGCGTCGGGCACGGCACGGCGGTCGCCGGGATCATCGCCGCCCAGTACATGAAGGGCGTCCCCTTCCACGGGGTCGCACCCGGCGTGCGGCTGATCTCGCTCAAGCAGACGAACGAGGAGCACGGCGACCCGGACACGCTGGCCAGGGCCATCGTGGACGCGGCCGACTTCGGCGCCGACGTGATCAACGTGTCGATCGACGCCCACGACGATCCGAAGCTCAGGCAGGCCGTGGCGTACGCGCTCGGCAAGGACGCGGTGATCGTGGCGGCGGCCGGCAACACGACCGCGGACGACGGCACGCCGGAGGCCTCCTACCCCGCCGCCTATCCGGGGGTGCTCGCCGTGGGGTCGGCCACCCCGGACGGCAGGCGTGCCGACTTCTCCAACACCATCACTCCCGTCTCCGTCCTGGGGCCCGGCCAGGGCATCACCTCCACCTGGCCCGGACGGTCGTACCTGAGCGGGCTCGAAGGCACCAGCTTCGCCGCGCCGTACGTCGCGGGGGTGGCGGCGCTGGTGCGCGCCCGCCATCCGGAGCTGAACCAGGAGCGGGTGCGGTGGCGCATCACCGCCACGGCGGACGGCGGCGTGGGGACGGGCACGGGCGCCGGGATGGTGAACCCGCTGCTCGCCGTCACCGCGATCCTGCCGCTGGAGGCCGTCGACGCCCCCGTCATCGCGCCGCCGGCGCCGGCCCCGCTCCCGCAGAACGCGGTGAGCAGGGCGGCTCCGGTGGACCGGGAGGCGATCGACCTGGCACTGACGATCGCGGCGGCGGCGCTGTGCGGCGTGGGGCTGATCGTGGCCGTGCGGGTGTTCGTGCCGATGGGCAGGCGTAGAAGGTGGCGTCCCGGCCGCGAGGGTTGACTCGTCGCCTTTGAGTAATTGACGGTTAAATGTTTTGGCCTGCCGGAAACTGCTGCTTTGCGGCGTGTCCTCTTGGTTGAATGATCCTTATCAGGTCACTTCCAGAAAGGACTGAGATGCACCCTTTACGGCCGGGTGATCCCGAGCAGATAGGCGAGTACGCCATCCTGGGACGGCTGGACGAGGGGCCCCGCGGCGACGTCTATGTCGGCAAGGAGACCGGCGACGACGCCCCTGTGCGGGTGATCAAGCTCTTGGCCGGCGAGCCGGGTTCGGGGCAGGCCGTCCTCGACCGGCTCACTGTGGCCACGCGTGTGTCCAGCTCATACGTGGCCCGCACGATCGAGGCGGGCCTGCTCGGTGATCGACCCTACGTCGTCAGGGAACACGTCGAGGGGCGCAGCCTGGCCGCCGCCGTGGCGGCGGAGGGCCCGCTCTCCGGGGAGGCGCTCGAACGGGTCGCGGTGGGCGTGCTCACCGCGCTGACCGCCGTGCACCTCGCCGACCTCGCGCACGGGTCGCTCACCCCCCATAACGTCATCGTCGCGGACGACGGCGTCAAGCTGACCGACGTCGCCGTCGGGCCGCCGGTGGGCGAGCCGGCGTACCTGGCCCCCGAGCAGATCAGGGGCGAGCGGTACGACGCGTACGCCGACATGTTCGCCTGGGCCGCCACGGTGGTCTTCGCCGCGACCGGGCGTCCGCCGTTCCCGCAGGAGCCGCAGGCGGTGCTGAACGCGCAGCCCGACCTCGGCGGCCTCGAGGAGCGGCTGCGCCAGGTCGTGCTGCCCGCGCTCGCGAAGGAGCCGGGGCAGCGGCCGACCGCCTACACCGCGATGCTGCAGCTGCTCGGCGGCGGCGCCGCCGGGGCGCAACCGGCGGGCCCCGGCGCGACGGTGGTGCTGCCCCCGCAGCCGTCGCAGCCGCCGGTCGGGGGAGTCCCCGTGCCACCGGCTCCGCAGCAGACGTGGGGCCCGCCGCCCGTGCCCCAGCAGCAGCCGCCCACCCCGGCCTGGCAGCCGCCCGCCATGCCGCAGGAGCAGCCCCAGCAGCAGACGTGGGGGCCGCCGACCACCCAGGGTCAGGTCGAGCCGGCCAGGCGCAAGCCGTTCCCCGTCGGCCTCGCGGCGGCGGTCGGCGCCGTGGTCCTGCTCTCCGGAGTGGGCCTGTGGGGCGCCGGCCACTACGCCGAGGTCCAGCTGTCGCCGGCCGCCGCGGAGCGCGCCGCGGGCCAGCACGGTTCCGGCGGGCGCGTGATCGCGGACGGCGGTGACGCGGACGGCGGAAACGTGGGCGGCGGGACCACGGGAGGCGCGACCGGAGGCGGCGGGCAGCCCCCGACGGCGGCGCCGCAGGTGACGGTGCCGTGGGCGCTGTCGTCCGACGACCCGGACGCGCCGGTGCAGCCGCTGGTGCTGCCGAGCGACTGGCCGACGGACGCTCCCGTGACGCCGGAGCTCACCTCCGTCCCGACCCCCGGTCCGATCGTGCCGGTGCCGACCCAGCCGGTGGCCCCGCCACCGCAGCAGCCGACCGGGCAGACGACACAGCCGACGGCCAGGGTGACGACCACCGCCACGGTCACCGCGCAGCCCAGCCCGGTGCCGACGCAGCCGACTCCCGAGCCCCCGCCCACACAGTCGCCGAGCCCGGCGGCCACGGAGAGGCAGGAGCAGGTGCCGAGCCCGCAGCCCACAGAGCCCACCGAGAACCCCACGGAAAGGCCTACCGGGAAGCCCACTGAGAGGCCTACCGACAGGCCCACAGAGAAGCCCACCGGGCTGCCCAGCTGGGTGCCCACGGAGAAGCCAACCTGGAAGCCCACCGAGGAGCCGACGACCCCGGCACCGAAGCCGACTACTCCGGCGCCGAAGCCGACGACCGTGGCGCCCAAGCCGAGCACCCCGGCGCCGAAGCCGACGACCGTGGCGCCCAAGCCGAGCACCCCGGCGCCGAAGCCGACGACCGTGGCACCGAGGCCGAGCACCCCGGCGCCCAAGCCGACGACCGCGGCGCCGGCCAGGAACCCCTACAGCCCGACCCAGGTCTGCGGGCCTGGCTTCTCCGTGCAGCGCAGCAGCTCCATGGCGGGTGGCACCACCTACCAGCTGTACAACTCCAGCACGGGGGAGAACTGCGTCGTCACCATCAAGACGGCCGACGTCGGCAAGGCGACGCCCGTCTCCGCGACCCTGGAGGTCCAGGACAGCTGGAGCAAGACCGACAGCGGTAACTACGAGTACTACGCCGGCCCGGTGAAGCTGCAGGCCAAGGGCAAGTGCGTCAGGTACTCCGGCAGTGTCGGCTCGGCCGGCGCCAGCGCCGGCTGGGGCAACTGCGGCTGACCGGTCCACACGAAGGCCGGACCGGAAGGTCCGGACACAGCAAGGCCGGACCGGCAGGTCCGGATAGACGAAGGCCGGGCGGGTATCCGCCCGGCCTTTCGTCCGCGCGGCACGGCTCCGCCGGCGGGTGACGTCCGGGCACGTGTCACACGCGGTCGGCGTCGCCCATCACTTCCCGGCCGTCTTCCCGCCGGACGTCTTCCCGCCGGTCGCGGGGGAAGGCCCCGTCGCCGCCGGGGCCGGGGAGGGTCCAGCTCGCGAGAAGGTCCAAGGCGCGTTCAGAGGACGAGCCGGCTTCCGCGGTGTAGACGAAGAGCGTCATGTCGGGGTCACCGGACAGGGAGAGCGTCTCGTACTCGACGGTCAGCTCACCGACGAGAGGGTGGCGCAGCCGCTTGGAGCCGTGGGTGCGCTGGTGGACGCGGTGCTGCTCCCACCAGTGGGCGAACTCGCGATTGTGTTCGCGCAGGTCGGCGATGAGGGCGGTGGTGGCCTGGTCGTCCGGGTCGCGGCCGGCGTCGAGCCGCAGGCTCTCGACCGCGGCCCGTGCCTGAACCTCCCAGTCGACGAACAGCGATCGGGCGTCGTCGTCGAGGAACATCCATCGCGCGTAGTTGCGGTGCCGGGGCGGCAGCCGTTCGAAGTCGGTGAACAGTGCTTTCGCCATCCGGTTGGAGGCGAGCACGTCGGTGCGGCGGCCGAGGACGAGGGCGGGCTCGCCGTCGAGGGCGTCGAGGAGCTGGTAGAGCCCGGGGCGCACGCGCTGGACGCCGCGGGCCCGCCGCCGGACGGGCGCCGCGCTCATTCCGATGAGGTCGTGCAGATGCGCGCGTCCCGCGTCGTCGAGCTCCAGGGCCCGGCCGACGGCCTCGACGACCGCCGGTGAGGGGGTGATGCGCCGGCCCTGCTCGAGGCGGGCGTAGTAGTCGCTCGACACTCCGGCCAGGAGGGCGACCTCCTCGCGCCGCAGGCCCGGAACCCGCCGTACGCGGCCGTCGGGGGGCAGGCCGGCCCGTGACGGGTCGACCTGGCTCCGGGCGCGTCTCAGGAAGTCGGCGAGTTCGCGGTTGGTGTCGGCCATGGAACCCAGTGTCTCTCTCGCCGTCCGATCCTGACTGGTCCTGTGCGTCCTAGGTTGCCCGGTGCGCGGTCACGCAGGGCGCGATATGGCGCCCTACAGCGGTTGGTGGTGAACCAGGCTGGTGCCGTGCCGGTCCCCGGGGCTCCCCGGCCGGCGCCGCCGCCCGCAACGGGCAGGCAGAGCATCCGACAAGCAGAGCATTCGACAAGCAGAGGACGACCATGAGCTTCCCGACAGATCGACCGGCCGTCTGGTTCGTGACCGGCACCTCCCGCGGCCTGGGCCTCGAACTCGTCACGCAGGTGCTGGCGCGCGGCGACCGCGTGGCGGCGACGACGCGGTCGCCGGAGCGGCTGCTGGCCGCGCTCGGTGACGGGATCGACACGTCGCGCCTTCTCCCGCTCACCGTCGACCTGCGCGACGAGGCGTCGGTCAGGCGGGCCGTGCAGGAGACCGCCGAGCGCTGGGGAGGCCTGGACGTCGTCGTCAACAACGCGGGCTACGGCTTCCTGGCCGCGGTGGAGGAGACCGGCGACCGCGAGGTCCGTGACATGCTCGACGTCCAGGTCGTGGGTGTGTGGAACGTGCTGCGCGCCGCCCTGCCCATCCTCCGCGAGCAACGCGGCGGCCACATCGTCAACGTGTCCTCGATCCTGGGCCTGACGGCCGTCCCGGGCTGGGCTCTCTACTGCGCCGGGAAGTTCGCGCTTGAGGGGCTGAGCGAGGCCCTCGCCGCCGAGGTGGCGGACTTCGGCGTCACGGTCACCATCGTCGAGCCGGGCTACTTCCGCACCGAGTTCCTCACCGAGGACTCGCTCGCCCTGCCCGTCCGGACGACCGCGCACTACCCGGCCATCCGCGAGATGACCTCCGACCATCTCAAGCTCCAGGGCAGCCAGCTCGGCGACCCGGCCAAGGGCGCCGGCGCGATCATCGGCCGGGTCCTGGCCGGGGAGGGCCCGCTGCGGCAGCTGCTCGGCTCGGACGCCCACTCCTACGCCGTGGCCAAGGTCGAGGCCCTGCGGGCGAACGTCGAGGCCGCCGCGCTCAGCGCGCCCGCCACCGACTTCCCCGCCGCCTGAAGGTCAGTATCCGCGGTATCCGGTGCCGGTCTTCATGCCCACCACACCGGGAACGGCCGAGACCGAGCCGTAGCGCGCGACGGCGTAGCGGACTCCCGCGATGATGTTGTCGACCGGATTCCAGATGTCCTTGTGCCCCGGCAGCGACCAGCGGTCGAACGTGGGGTCGATGGTCTGCATCAGCCCCTTCGAGGGGGTTCCCGCGGCCGCGTTCGAGTCCCAGTTGTTGATCGCGTGGGGGTTCCCGCCCGACTCGTGCCGGATGATCATCCAGATGTCGTCCCGGTTCATCTTCCCGGCGGGGTAGCCCTGCGCCGTGAGGATCGCGATGGCCTGATCGATCCACTCCTTGACCTGGCCGGTGGGCGCCGGCCCGCCGCCGGCCGGCGGCGGGCCGCTGGGGCCGTAGCCGCCGAAGCCGCCGCTCCCGCTCGATGCGCCTGAGCCGCTCACGCCGCTCAGGTTCGTCCCGCCGTACGACGCGTACTTCGGGTGCGCTGTGTCCCCGGGGGCCCCCGTGTAGCCGGGGGTGCGCTGCCAGTCGACGGTGTGCCCGTGCCGGGGCACGAAGTCCTGTTTGCCCGGGTCAGGGATCTTGGCGAAGGTGAGCGCGCCGTCACGGTACTCAGCGCCCAGGTGGGAGCCCAGCGTCTTCGTGGCGTCGCCGACGGCCGTGTTCACCTGCTCCAGATGCGGCCGGGCGTCCTCGATGCCACGGGAGACGATGGCCCGCAGCCCGCTTTCCAGTTCCTTGTCCGTGGCGTCCTGGTTTCGACTGCGGTAGGTCGCGGCCTCGGCGACCACGTCACCGCAGATGCCGTCGATCTTCGACTTGGCGCTCTCCAGCGCGGCCGCGACCTTCTCCAGCGCGCCCGCGCACGCGCCCAGAGCGTCGTGGAGGCCGTCCGCCGCCTTGCCGTACCTGTTCATGTAGTCCACGAAGGCGTCGGCGGAGCGGCCCTGCCACGCGGCGTCCACGGTGCGCACGGCCCGGCCCACGCCGCCCGCGTAGTCCTGCGCGTCGCCGGCCGCGCCGCGCCACTTCACGGCGATCTCGCGGATCGTGCCGGGATCGCCGCTCACCTTCTCCGCCATGGCGGCCAGCTCGGCGCCGCCCGGCAGGTCGGAGACCCCGCTCATACCTGCATCGAGGTGGACGTGGCCTTGTTGGCCTTCCGGACGTTGTCCTGCACGCTCTCCAGCGCCCGTTCGACGCCTTTCAGCTTCGTCCTCGCGTCGGCCGCTTCGGCGGTCAGCGCGGCGTAGGCCGTGTCGACGGCCCGCGCCAGCGCCGCCGCGCCGTCCACGTGCCCGAAGGCGGCCGCCGGGGTGTCGGGCTTGTCGGGCAGGCCGCCGTGCAGGCTCTCGTACTGGCCCCAGGCCTTGGTCACCGCCGTACGGCAGCTTTCGAGCGCCTGGAAGTGGATGTCGAAACCGGTCACGTGCTGCTCCTTTCCACCTCTCACTCACTGTCCGGAGGAGGCAGGAACGCGGTCTGGGCGAGCCGCGCGCCGAACCTCCTGTCGACGTGGTAGCCCCGGCCCGGTGGCAGCGGATGCGCCCGGACGTTGCCGAACAGGTAGCCCTCGTCCTTGTTGCCGGACAGGATGACGGCGGGGCTGGCCATGTCCTTCAGCTTCTGGATGACCGGGTCGTACATGGCCCGGCCCGCGCCGCCCATCTGGCGCGACAGGACCAGGTGCAGCCCGATGTCCCGCGCCTGCGGCAACAGGTCCACCAGGGGCAGCAGCGGATTGGACGAGGTGGCGACCAGGTCGTAGTCGTCCACGACGACGTAGACGTCGGAACCCTGCCACCAGCTCCTGGCCCGCAGCTGCTCGGGCGTGAGGTCCGCCGGAGGCAGCCGCTTGAGCAGGGCTCCGCGCACGTCGTTGATCAGCTCCTGGGCGGCGGTGCTCGACGCCGCGTAGCCGATGCGGTGCGCGGTCGCGGCCGAGTCGAGCAGCGACCTGCGGTAGTCGATAACGATCATCATCGCCTCGTGCGGCTGCCGCCTGGCGACCAGTCCCTCGGCGACGAGCCGCAGCAGGTTCGACTTGCCGCTCTCGGTGTCGCCCAGGACGACGAAGTGCGGGTCGGCGTCGAAGTCGAGCAGCACGGGCGAGAGCGTCGCCTCGTCGATGCCGATGGGGATCTTCGGTCCCGTCTCCTCGATGCCGGGCAGCGAGGCCGCGGGCAGCACCGGCGGCAGCAGCCGGATCGCGGGCGCGGGCGGGCCCTGCCAGGCGTCCCTGACCGCGTGCACCAGGCCGCGGACGCCCGCCGCGAGGTCCTCGGAGCTCTGCACGCCGTCGATCCGCGGCAGCGCGGACAGGAAGTGCAGCCCTTCCTTGGTGAGGCCGCGTCCGGGCACGCCCTCGGGGACCGCCAGCGACGCCTTCCTGTTGACCTCGGACTCGTAGGCGTCGCCGAGCTTAAGCTCGACCCTGGTGCCGAACAGGTCGCGGATGCTCGCCCGGAACTCCGACCACTTGTTGGTGGCCGCCACCACGTGGATGCCGTATCCGAGACCCCGGGCGGCGATGTCGGTGACGACGGGTTCGAGCGACTCGAACTCCTGCCTGAGCGTCAGCCAGCCGTCCACGACCAGGAACACGTCGCCCCAGCCGTCGCCGTCGCGGCCGGACTCGGCCCGCATCCGCCGGTAGGCCGCGACCGACTCGATGCCGTGCTCGGCGAAGTCCGCCTCACGCCGCTCCAGGATCGTGGAGATCTCGGCGACCGTACGGCGCACGCGGTCGGCGTCGAGGCGGCTCGCCACGCCGCCCACGTGGGGCAGCGCCTCCAGCGAGGCCAGGGAGCCGCCGCCGAAGTCGAGGCAGTAGAACTGCACCTCGCGCGGCGTGTGCATCAGGGCCATGCTCGTGATCAGGGTCCGCAGCACCGTGCTCTTGCCGCTCTGCGTGCCGCCCGCGACGCCGACGTGGCCCGCGCCTCCCGACAGGTCCAGCCAGTAGGGGTCGCGGCGCTGCTCGAACGGCCGGTCGACGATGCCGACGACCGCGTGGAGCATCCCCCGGCCGCCCCAGGTCGCCGTGGTCAGGCCGTGCTGGGGGGTGACGGACAGCGGCGGCAGCAGGTGGGCCAGCGTCGGCGGCTCGGCCAGCGGGGGCAGCCAGATCCGGTGGGCGGGCGGGCCGTGGCCGGTGAGCCGGCCGACCACGACGTCCAGCAGGCTGTGCCGGGGGCCGCCGGCCTCCTCGGCGGGTGCCAGCTCCCTGGGCGTCTCGGTCACCTCGACGGGCGCGAAGGCGGTGCCGTACTCCACCACGTCGCGCACCGGCCGCCCGGCCTCACCGGGCGCGGACCGCGCGGGGTCGGCGTGGTGGGGGCCGGACACGTACGCGGCCTTGAACCGGGTCATCCCGGTCGTGTCGTACTTCAGGTAGCCGTTGCCCGGCGCGGGCGGCAGCTCGTAGGCGTCGGCGACGCCGAGCACGACCCGGCTCTCCATGGCCGAGAACGTGCGCAGGCCGATCCGGTACGACAGGTGGGTGTCGAGGCCGCGCAGCCGGCCCTCCTCAAGGCGCTGGGAGGCCAGCAGGAGGTGCACGCCGAGCGAGCGGCCGAGCCGTCCGATCATCACGAACAGGTCGATGAACTCGGGCTTGGCGGCGAGCAGCTCGCTGAACTCGTCGATCACGACGAACAGGGTCGGCATCGGCCGCAGGTCGGCGCCCTGCTCCCTGGCCCGCTCGTAGTCGCGCAGCGAGGCGTAGTTGCCCGCGGCGCGCAGCAGCTCCTGGCGGCGCACCATCTCGCCGTGCAGCGCGTCGTGCATGCGGTCGACGAGCGGCAGCTCGTCCTCCAGGTTGGTGATGACCGCCGACACGTGGGACAGGGAGTCCAAGCCGAGGAACGTCGCGCCGCCCTTGAAGTCGACCAGCACGAAGTTGAGGATCTCGGAGGAGTGCGTGATGGCCAGGCCGAGCACCAGCGTGCGCAGCAGCTCGCTCTTGCCGGAGCCGGTCGCGCCGATGACCAGGCCGTGCGGCCCCATGCCGCCCTGCGCCGACTCCTTGATGTCGAGCTCGACGACGCGCCCGTCCGCGCCCAGGCCGATCGGCACCCGCAGCCGGTTGCGTCCGGCGCGGGGCTGCCAGATCACCGCGGGGTCGAGGTGGACGGGATCGCCCACGCCGAGCAGGTCGGTGAGCGAGGTGTTGACGCCGAGCACGTCCTGCGCCTCGCCCTGGGTGCCGGCGGAGGCGCGCAGCGGCGCGAGCTGCCGGGCCAGCCCCTCCGCCTGGAGATAGCCGAGGCGGTCGGGGTCGCCGAGCCGGTTGCTCGACCGCCGTCCCGCGTGGTCGATCTTGACCATGTGGAAGCCGTCGGGCTGGACGTCCAGCCGGAGCGTGATCGCCTCCGGGGCCGGCCCGGTCGCGCCGGACAGGTCGATCACGGTCACGCCCTGGATGGCGTCGGAGCCGAGCTGGCTGTCGTGCGGCACGTGCCCGCCGTCCACGATCACCACGTGGTACGGCAGCGCCTCGGCGGAGGCGCCGGGCCGGAACCTGGCGCGCTCCCTCAGCTCCTCCCCGACCAGCGCGTCGAGGTGGGCGAGGTTCTCCGCCATGAGCCTGACCTGGCCCGCGGCGTCGGCCTGCTCGGGATGCAGGGCGTGCGGCAGCCACTTCGCCCACTCCCAGTGGGGCATCCACTCCTTGCTCGCGCAGATCATGATCCGCATGTCGTCGGGGGAGTGGAAGACGACGAGCTGCGCGATCATCGCCCGCACCAGCTCGCGCACCGCGGTGGGGTCGCCGGTGAGGTGGATGCGAGCGAAGGAGTGCAGGGCGACCGCGACGGGCAGCCCCGACACCGTGGCGTGCGCCCGGACGAACCGGCGCAGCGCGCCGGCCGACAGCGCGTCGAGGTCCTCCACCGGCTTGGTGTCCGGCGGGACGAGCTGGATGGCCAGCTTCTGCACGCCGGTGCCGAGCCGTACGGTCGCGAAGTCGTCGTCGCGCGGCCTGCGCTCCCACAGGCGCGGGCCCATCGCGAGCCACCACAGCGAGTCGGGCGGCGGCCCGCTCCACTCCAGCGCCTCCCGCTGCTGCACGGCGGCCCTGCGGACCTTCCTGCGGATCTGCGACAGGTAGCGGAAGTAGTCGCGGCGCAGCCCGTTGAGCCGGTTCCTGCGCTCACCGGCGTTGCGTCCGAGCTGGCCGACGCTCATGCCGACCATGGAGACGGCGAACAGTCCGCTGGCCACGTACATGAGGGGATTGCCGGTGCCGCCCGCCGTGAACATCAGCGCCATCGCGGCGCCGCCGGCCAGCATCGGCACGTACGTGAGCACGGACATCAGACCCTGCGGCTGGACCTCGGGAATCTCCGGTGGGGATTCCAGGAGGATCTCGCCACGGGGCGGCTTGGGGCCCGGGCGGCGCTCGGGGCGCGAGACCACAACAATGCTCATCTGACTGACTTTTCTACCAGGTTTGCCGATATTTTCGGGCTGTCAGAGAGATCTTCGGGAGAGGATTCCCGCTGTGTCATCGCCGGCCCCCCTTCACATCCAGCAGGGTGTCGTCCAGCAGGGCATGGTTCAGCACGGCCCGGGTCAACAGGGCGCGGTTCAGCAGGGCGCGCTGCCGCAGGCGACCGTGCCGCTGCCGCCCCTGTGCCACGTCACCGTGGTCGCCCCGCGCAGGAAGGCGGACCTCGCGCTGCCGTCGGACATCCCGCTGCCGCACGTCATGCCCGGACTGCTCCGGGCGGTCGGCGAGGTGGCGGGCGACGCGGCCGCGGCCCCCGGCTGGGTGCTCCAGCGTCTCGGCGGCCCGCCGCTCGACCTCGGCCAGAGCCTGGGCGCGCTGGGCGTCCTGGACGGAGAGGTCCTCTACCTGCGCCCGCGCGACGCCGTGCTGCCGCCCGCGGTGTACGACGACGTGGCCGACGTCGTCGCCACCGGGACCAAGGAAGGCGGCGGCAGGTGGGAGCCGCGGCACACCAGGCTGCTCGGCATGGGTGTGGCCGCCGGGCTGCTCGCGCTCGGCGCCGTCGTCCTCGCGCTGGCGGCGGCCCCGCCGCGGCTCACCGCCGGGGTGGCCGGAGCCGTCGCGGTGCTGCTCCTCGCCGCCGGGGCCGTGGTGTCCAGGGCGGTCGGCCAGCCCACCGCGGGCGCCCTCGTCGGCTACGCGGCCCTGCCGCACGGCTTCCTCGCCGGGCTGTTCACGCCCGGCGCATCGGGCGCCGTGCTGGTCCTCGGGGCGCCGAACCTGCTGGCCGGGCTCGCGTACACCGCGCTGGTGGCGACCGTCGGCGGCGTGCTGATCGCCGACGGCGTGGCCGGCTTCCTCGGCGTCGCGGTCGCGTCCGTCGCCGGGGCCGTGGGCGCCGGGGGCGTGATGGTGTTCGGGGGATCGGGCGCCGGGGCGGCGGCCGTGGTCGCGACGGCCCTGCTGGCGCTGAGCCCGCTCATCCCCACGCTGTCGTTCCGGATGGCCAGGGTGCCGCTGCCGCCGCTGCCCACCAGCGCCGAGGAGCTGCGCAGCGACAACCAGCGGATCGACGGCCCGCTGGTGCTCCAGCGGACCGCGCAGGCCCACCGGTACGCCACCGGCATGGTCATCGCGATCGCGCTCGCCGGTGTCGCGGGGGAGCTGCTGCTCGTCCAGCACGGCGGCTGGGTCGCCCGCGTGACGGCGGCGACGCTGGCGCTGGCGCTGGCCATGCGGGCGAGGGTGTTCGCGGGGGTCGCCCAGCGGCTGTGGATGGTCCTCGCCGCCGCCACCGGGGCCGCCGCCCTGGCGTTCGCGCTGGGCACGGGCGCCGACGCCGTCGCCGAGGTGGCCGTGACGATCGGGGTGCTGTGGACGGCCCTGCTCGTGCTCGGACTCGGTCTCTGGCTGCCCACGGGCAGGCCCTCGCCGTTCTGGGGGCGGGCGGCGGACATCCTCGACGCGCTGCTGATCGTCGCGCTGGTCCCGCTCACGCTGGGCGTGCTCGACCTGTACGCCTGGGTGCGCGGCCTGTCGGGCTGACTCCCCGGATCGCGGGACGGCGTCTCCCGGGGTGCGCCGGCCGCCGGTGCCCGCCGGAGGTCACGCGGCCGGCCGTACGGGCAGCAGCGCGGGGCGCTTGGCGGTACGACCGTCGCCGGACGACCTGCCGAGGAGGCGCCGCACCAGCCACGGACCGAGGAACGCGCCCGCCCAGCGCAACTCGGCGCCCAGTGCCCGCCACCCGGCCGGGTCCACCGGGGGATGCAGCGGCAGCGTCCAGCCGTCGTCGCTGCCGGGCAGCCCGAGGGCGTGGGCCACGGCCGCCGCGATGCGCTCGTGGCCGAGCGGACTCGCGTGCAGCCGGTCGGAGCTCCACATCCGGGGGTCGGTGGAGACGGCATGAGACGCCGTCTCGGCGACTACGACCCCATGCCGTGCCGCGGCCGCCCTGATGCGGTCGTTGAGTTCGAACACCCGCGACCGGAGCGGCCGGGCGATCGGCGCGATCTTCCCGACGTCCGGGAACGTGAGGGTCGCGACGCGGGCCCCGGCGGCCGTGAGACCGGCGAACATCGCATCCAGGTGCCCGGCCACCTCGGCCGCGTCGAAGCGGGGCCTGATCAGGTCGTTGACGCCGGCCACGACGGTGGCCAGATGGGGGCGCAACGCCAGGGCCGGCGCGAGCTGCCCGGCCCGAACCTCCCCCGCGAGCCGCCCGCGCACCGCCAGGTTGGCGTACGCGACCTCGGGGTCCACGGTCGTGAGCCGTTCGGCGAGCCGGTCGGCCCAGCCCCGCGGGTGGGCGGGGTCGCCGTCGCCGAGCCCTTCGGTCTGGCTGTCGCCGAGGGCGACGTAACGCAGGCGCTCACCGCTCGGCATGCGCCACCTCCTGGTTCCGGGGAGCCGGCGCGGTCCCCTCTCGTGTGATGGACGCGGTTCCTCCGCCCGGCACGGCCGCGCTCCTGTCCCGCAGGACCGCGGCGGTCCGCAGGCACCAGTCGCGGTTGCCCTCCTCGAAGGCCAGGCCGCGCAGGCAGGTCAGGTACGGCCCCACGCGCCCGCCTTCGCGGAGGAACTCCTCTTCGCCCAGGTCGCCGCGCATCTTCCGGAGGATGCGCCGGAACAGATCGATCTTGGCCTCGGCCATGGCGGCCCTCTCCTCGACCTGCCGGATCAGCGGCCCGGCGTCGACGTGGTCGGCCGCCTGCACCTTGACGAGCAGGTCGTCACGGATGAACGACGGCTTCGACGCGGCCGCCGCGAACCGCTCCAGCTCGGCGAGCCCGGCGTCCGTGACGTGGAAGAGGCGCTTGGTGGGCCGGGTCTCCTGGACCACCTGCCGCCCCGCGACCAGTCCCTCCCTCTCCAGCCTGGCCAGCTCGGCGTACAACTGCTGGGGCAGGGCGTGCCAGAAGTTGGCCACACCGACGTCGAACGCCTTGGCCAGCTGGTAGCCGCTGAGCTCGCCGTCGAGCAGCGCCGCGAGGACGGCGTGCCGTAAGGCCATGGAACCGCTCCCTTCGCTCGTTCATAGTCAACAATATGACTATTCAAAGAAGTGAGCATAGGGAGATCCTCGGAAACGTCCGGAGAGCGGGTTCGCACCGTGCGGACGGCCTGGCGGGGCCACGGCCGGAGACGTCCGGGATTCGGTGCGGGGCCGACGGCGAGGAAGCGGCGGTTCCCGGTCGCTAGGCCCGATCGGCGCCTTCGGGCGACGCCCGCTCGTCGAACGCGCGGCGGGCGTCGCCGAGGAGGCCGGCCACGTGCGGCACCCCCGCGGCCTCCAGCCCGCCGCGCAGCATCTCCTCCTTCGCCGCCTCCGCGGCCGCCTCGGCCCGCCGTACGGCCTTCAGGACGGCCTCGGCGAGCGTGCGGCTGTCGAGCCTGCGCATGCTGAGCGGATGGATGTCGAGGGCGCGAAGCGTGCCGACGGCGTCGACGGTCGCCGTGATCCGGCCCTCGTCGGCCCTGCCGGCGTAGTCCCGCGTGCTCCGTTCGGTCGCGAGCTCGTCCATCAGGGCGGCCGCGGCCTCCAGCCGCTCCATGCGCGCCCGGAGCTCGCGCATCTCGTCCACGGTCACTCCTCCCGCAGCAGGGCCTGGACGTAGGGGGCGAGCGGGTCGCCGGGCGCGGGTGGTTCCGCGAAGTCCTCCATGGCCCTCGCCAGCCGCTCGCCCGTCTCGCTCCGCGCGGCGCCGATCGCGCCCTGGATCGCGGCGGACATCGCGACGTGGTCGAGGTCGCGCATCGCCCGCGGGTCGATGGTCAGCCCGAGCAGGTGGCCCGCCCCGGTGACCCGGGCCACCACGACGCCCGTGGCGTCGGTCCCCTCGACCACCTCCTCGCTCAGCCCGTGGAGCAGGTCGGCGAGCGCGCCGACGCGGCCCTGGACCTCCCGCACCAGGCCGGCGACGTCGCCTTCCCTGCCCTCGTTGAACGCGGCCGTGTTCTTCATTGGAAGTCCTTGTTCGCCGGCTGCCAGTAGTCGTGGATGTGCGCGCGGTCCGCCACGGCGGTGGTGAGCGTGAGGTCGCGGCGACCCCGCGCCGGGTCGCCCCCCTCGAAGAAGGCGGCCCGCACGTCGTTGAGCTTCTGCTCCATCTTGTTGAGGTCGCTCTCGTAGGCCATGTAGACGTCGGCGAACTGCTTGACGAGGTTGCCCAGCGCGCTGACGAACACGCCCGCCTGCGAGATCAGCGCGACCCGCCCGGCCGGGTGCGCGCTCATCGCCGCCAGCGTACGGAGGACCGGCGCCGAGGCCGCGTAGAGGCCGAACACCGACAGGTCGTACTCCAGGACCTCCTTGAACTGGCTGTGCATCGCGCCGCTCATCTCGCCGGTGACCCCGTGGAGCTTCTCGTACAGGACCGTGGTGTTGAAGCGGACCCGCCGCCCGAGCAGGTCGGCCGCCTGGCCCTTCCAGTTCGGGCTGACGTCCTGGAAGTAGGAGAACCAGATGTCGGACCTGCCGCTCTCGAGCCGGCCTCCCATCTCCTTCCACAGCTCCCGCCGGTCGTAGAAGAGGAAGGGGTTGCCGAGGTTCAGCGTGGCGGCCACGTCCAGGGCGAGGGCCGCGATCCCCAGCCCGGACATGGCCGACGCGGTGCGCGTCTGCTGCCGCAGCGGGTTCAACGCCCTGACGAGGTTCCTGAAGAAGCCGGGATCGGTACGCGTGGCGGCGGACGTGGCCGATGTGGCGGTCGTGTCCGCCGGTGCCACGGAAACGGCTCGCTGGACGTTGCCGCTCGAGTCCGTGATGTACAGCTCCTTGGGGCCCGAGGCGGGCCGGCCGGGAACGAACAGCGTGCCCGGCTCGCTGGGCGGGGTCGACATGCGGGTCCTCTCAGGGGCGCGTCTGCTGGATGGCCGCCTTGCTCGCCTTCTCCGCCGCGACGTAGTTGTCGGCGGCCCTGACCAGCGTCTCGCCGTCCGTGTGCAGGGCGTCGCCGAGGATGCCGGCGGCGGTCGACCAGGTGTCGGAGACGAAGTTGAACCGGTGGACGAAGGCGAGCCCGACGATGGGGATCCCGGCGAGCGGGGCGAGGTTCCAGCCCTGGAAGCGGGGCGTGGCGTCCCCCAGCCGCCGGACGCCGTCGGCGGAGCCGCCCACCGTGCCGGCGAACTTCCTGATGAAGCCCGCGGCCACCTCGTAGCCGGGCGGGCCGGGCGGGCCGCCGCCCGGGCCGGCGGGGAACGCGGCCTGTGTCACGGCCAGCTTCGGGGCCTGAGACGTCCCAGCCTGCCGTACGCGCAGCGCGTCAGGCAGGCAGGGACCGGGCGGCGGACAGGGCGGAGTGTGCGGGCACGGGCTGACCATCGAGGGCACGGACGGAGCCGGGGAGGCCTGCATGTTCGGCGGCGCGGTCACCGAGCCGGGGGGCGAGGTCGTCGCGGAGATCGCCGGTGACTGGCTTGGCGAGGGTTCACCGTATGGCACGTGATCTTCCCTATCACCGGGCTTCGAGCCCCTGCCACGCGCCAGGGCGACGTTTTCGCAGGTGGAAAGCGTAAATTAGGCGGATGTTCACTGATGTGTAACGGGTGAGGCCGTAAAACCCGTACGCCCAGGTTTGAATGCGTTAACTTGCCGATGTTCGGAAATCGCGGGGAAAAGGGGCTCAGATGGCCGGCGGCGGGTTCGACGACTTCGACATGGAGCGATTCAGGGAGCGGGCGGACGCCAGGATCGAGGCCGTCGAACGGCTCCAGAGCACCCTGTCCTCGCTCGTCGGCCGGGCCCGGGACGAGGACGGGCTGGTCAGCGTGGAGTTCTCCACCCGCGGGCTGAGCGAGCTGGAGCTCCACCCCAAGGCGATGCGGCTGAGCTCGGGCGAGCTGGCCGACCGGATCAAGGAGACGATGCGCGCCGCGTCCGACGACCTGTACCGGCAGATGAACCGGGCCATGGCCGAGGCGCTCGGGCAGGAGGGCGACCAGACGAGGTTCCTGGACGACCCGGAAGCCGTGCTCGCCCAGGTGAGAGAGGCGGAGACCGCCTTCGACCGGACCGCGGAGGACGTGCTGGGAGAGCTCGACCGCATCAGCCGCAGGCTGGGCCTCTGACCTGCCCTCTGACCTGCCGTCTGTTCCCGGATCGGCCGATCCGGGAACAGACGGCGTGCCGGCGTCGGGGACGCAGGCCGCGGGTGGGCCTTCGTCAGCCGATGCGGTCGGGGCTGATGGCGCTCGACACGCGCCAGACGTCCGGCTCGGGGTCGTAGATCTCCCGCTCGCGCTCCTCCCGGCCCTCCGATCCGGCCGCGCCCGCCGGACCGTAGGGCATGAAGGAGGAGCCCGCACCGGCCTGGCCGGCACGCAGGCCGCCGAGGACGGATTCGCCCGCTTGGGCGCCGACGCCGAATCCGGTCCCGTATCCGCCGCGCTGCCCGCCGTACGTGCCGATCACACCGCCGGGCGGCAGTGTGGCGCCGGGTCCGGTCGTCGTGACGGGGATGTGCGCGTCCGGATAGCCGGTGAGCGCGTTGGGGGTGGTGCCCGCGGAGGTCGTGCCGACGGGCAGGGGATGGGCGTTCGCCAGGTCGGTCCTGTCGGAGCCGCCGATCACGGCCGGAGCCGTGCCCGACCCGCCCGACTGCCCCGTGTCGTGCCCTGCGTTCTGCCCTGTGCCCGTCTGCCCCGTGCCCGTCTGCCCCGTGCCCGAACCGCCGGGGTCGCCCGCGTTGCCGGACCCGTCCGTGCCGGTGCCGCCCGAGCCGGTGCCGCCGGAGCCGCTGCCGTCGCCCGAGTGGCCGCCCCCGCCGGAGCCCGAACCGCTCGACCCGGACCCGGTGGAACCCGAGCCCCCGGTGCCTGAGCCGGACGTGCCCGAGCCGGACGTGCCGTCCCCGGAGGAGTCGCCGTGCCACACCCCGCCGGGATGGTTCGTGGGCGCGTTCGTGCCGCCCGGGTGGATGCGCGGCGACTGGGTGAGGTCGATGGTCATCGGCTCGATGGCGGGCAGTTCGAAGGCCAGCCCGTCGGCGAAGGCGTTGTTCGCCTGCTGGATGTCCTCGTTGAGCTTGCGGAAGTGGTTACGCGCGGCCTCGTCCGCATCGGTGGGCGGGCTTCCCGTGGTGCCGCCCCCGGCGCCCTCGCCGCTCTTGTCCGTGGCGGCGGGGAAGTTGGCCTGCGCCTCCTTCACCACGCTCGCATACCAGGACATGGCGGCCCCGCTGGACGCCATGGCGTCACCCAGCGCGCCCGCCGTCGCGTAGAGCGCGCGCAGCGCCGACTGCACCTCGACCGCGGCCGGGCCGCGCCACACCTGGGCGAGCTCCTTGGCCGTTCTGCTCAGCGCGGCCTGGATGCCGGACTCGGCCGGCCCGTTGCCGCCGATCGTCCCGCCCACCAGGTCGGCGGCGTCGAGGAACGCCTGGCCGGCCCTGCCCACGTCGTCCGGCTTGGCGGCGTCGAGCTTCTGCTTGATCTGCTCCCGGGTCAGGTTGCCCTGGTCGAGCCCGTACAGGCTCTCGTAGATCTTGATCAGCTCCCAGCCGGAGTCGGATCCCATCGCGATCTATCTCCCTGCCATCTGGCTCACGCGCTGCTGCTCTTGTGGCCCTTTTCGTAGTTGGCGACCGCCTGCTCGACGGCGGTGACCAGCGCCTCGACCCGGTCGATCAGCAGTTGGTACTTGCCGCTGATCACCTCGTGGGCCTGTTCGGCGTTGAGCCCGAAGTATCTGGCGGTGTCCCACGGCCCGGCCTCGGCCGGGCCGACGTTGGTCAGGCCCTGGACCTCACCCGCGGTGCCCGGGCCGCTCCAGGTGGCGCTCATGCTCGCCGGAGCGCGACCGCGCAGGCTTCCGAGCTCCTCCCGCAGCCCCTTGAGGACCTGCAGGACCCGGGTGTGCTCGATGTACGGCCCGCCCGCGGCGCCGTCCGGGCTCCCGTCGAGACCCGGCCAGCCCTCGGGCAGCCGCAACTTCGGTGGCGGCGAACCGCCGCCCGCGTCACGGGTCACGTCACACCTTCCTCGATCATGTCCTGTCGATGCGGGGGGAGGTGGTCGGCTGGTCGCTCATGAAGAAGTCCTCGTCCTCCAGCAACCAGGTGGTCCGCTCGCGTTCCTCGCGTTCCTCACCCCTGCCCGCGCCGTGCGGCGCGACCGGCAGCATCGAACCTCCGGCGGAGGGCCGCAGACCCGCCGCGTTCACGCCGGTGACGCCGCCGGCCCCGGCCCCGGCGCCGCCGCCCGCTCCCGCTCCGTACCCGCCGTACCCGTTGGGGCCGAAGCCGGTGCCGTTGCCCGTGCCCGGCCCGCCGCCGAAGCCGCCGGGTGCGTCGAGCCGCGGCGTGTGGGCGGCCAGGCTCGTGCCCTGACCCGTGCCGTTCGACCCGTTGCCGTTGCCGCTGCCGTCGAGGCCCGCGCCGTTCAGGCCGTTCCCGTTCAGCCCGGTGCCGTTCAGCCCGTTCGCGTTGAGTCCCGAGCCGTCGAGACCGTTCGGGCCCGTCCCGTTCGGCCCGCCGCCGTCGAGCCCGTTCCCGTTCGATCCGTCGCCCAGCCCGTACGGCGGGTAGCCGCCGTTCCAGCCGGGGAACCCACCGTCGCCGAGCCCGTTGCCCGAAGTGCCGGTCCCGAGGTCGCCGAGCGACCCGAGGTTCCCCGGGCCGGTCACGCCGGTGGGGACGTTCCCGTTCGGGAGGCGCCCCCCGGGGCCGGTGACCGGGTCGAACGTGGGCGGCGTCATGTCGAACTTCGGGACGTCGGTCTCGAGCGAGGCGGGGAACATGTCGTTGGCGGCCTGCGTCGCCTGGGTGAGCTTCTTGAGGTGCTCCTCGGCCGCCTTCATGTCCTTTTCCTCCTTCGACTCCCCGAAGAGGTTGAGGAAGGGGCCGTCGCCGAAGATCGAGCCGATGGCGCCGCCGATGCCGCCGACGATGAACCCGCCCACGCCGCCGATGACGGCTCCGGGGATGGCTCCGACACCCGCGAAGGGGGAGCCGGCGATCGCGCCGCCCGCGGCGCCGACCGCCCCGGCCTCCAGGGCCGCGTCGTACCAGTCGATGTCGCTCTTGGTGGGCTTCGGGACGTTCTCGCCCCGGAACTGGTTGAGCGAGCTGGCGTACACGTCCAGCGCGGGAACCACGCCGCGCGGTGTGGAGGGCGGTCCGGCGCGGCCGCCGGGGAGGGAGGTCTCCACGATCGCGTTCATCGCCGCGACCGTGGAGGTCCGCAGCCGGCGGAGCTGCTCCTTCACCTGCTTGGCGTCGTCGCCCGTGGTCCAGTGCTTGTCGAGCGCGTCCAGATGCTTGTCGAGGGTGTCGACCACGGACTTCAGCTTGTCGTGCACACCCTTGAACTCACCCGAGGCCGCTCTGATCAGCTCGGGGTCGGTCTTCCCGAGCGCGTCGCGCAGGGTGTCCAACATGACGACGCCCGGATCGGACGCGTCGAACGCCGCCCTGATCGGCATCTTCCTCTCGGCCAAGACGCCTCCTTAACCGCTCCCCGTAAACGGCTAGACCTCCGCCGTGCCGGCCTGCTGCACGCCCGCCTGCTCGCCGGCGTCGAGGTTCCTGATCGCCAGCTCCAGACGCTCGGCGGCGATGCCCAGAGTCGCGGCGATCTCCGCGTAGACCGCGGTGACCGCGCCCTCCGCGCTGGTCAGGCTGGTGTGGAAACCGATGGCCGCGGGCCAGAACCCGCCGATCGCGTCACGCTGCGAGATCAGCTTCTTCACCGCGCCGCCCTCGGTGAAGGCGACCGGAGTCACCTCGCGTTTGGACGCACCGGGCGCCAGCAGCTCGAGCGCCTCCTCGAAGTCCTTGCGCGCGTTCCTGAGGGCCGTGCGGCTGACCTCCACGCCTCCGGACATGCGTCACCCTCCCGTTCACGGCCGGGGACGGCGCCGACGAGGAATCGCCGGTGCCGCCGGCCGTACCGTCGGACGTTCGCCCTACTTCCCGTCGAACATGGCGGCGTTGATGCGCTCCACGTCCTGCATGTTCATGTTCGTGATGTTGATGTTCTTGGCCAGCAGGGACACGATGTCCGCCAGGCCCTTGGCCTCCTGCTGCCAGATCCGCCTGGTCTGGTCGTAGGCGTCCTTGGCGCTGCCCTGCCAGATCGCGGTCTTGGTGTTGAGCTTGTTCTCCAGGTTCTCCAGCTCCGTGACCAGCCTGTTGAAGGCGTTCTGGAACTCGGTCTCGCCCGTGTCGAGACCACTGAAGTTGACCTTTGTGATGTCGAAGTCCACCGTCGCGCTCTCCGTCCGTTCCTGGTGGTCGTCTCGGGCTCAGCGGCTGTACGTGGCGGGCGGGGCCTGGTTGATGAGCGCCTCGATCTTGTTGATCTCGGCGGTCGCGTGCGCGTTGAACTCGGCGTAGTTCTTGTTGTTCGCCCTGATGCTCTCCGCGAGGGTCTGCAGGCTGCCCAGGATGACGTCCATGCGCTCGTGCCACAGCAGGTGCACCTTGTCGAACGCGTGGTGCGACTCACCCTGCCAGTGGACCTTGAGGTTCTCGCCGGCACTGTCCAGGTAACGCTGGATGCCGCGGATGTTCTCGGCCGCGTCGCCGATCCAGGTGATCGCCTCATCCAGGTCGTGCCGGCTCACTTGGGCCTGGCTTGCGCCAGAGTGCGACATGGTCACCTCCACTGATCCTGTCGAATTCCCCCGACCAGGAGGGTCGGGTGATGACCCAAAAGTCACAGTAATGGATCAGTAGGCACCTTGCCGGGGCAGTCCGAGATTAAGATTTTGTCACGTCTCTTGCGCTTTTGTCAGGCGGCCGGTTAGGAGATTTGTACGATTTGCGAGCTTTGTGGTGGCTCGGCCGTAAGTAGTTGAAAACGCAATCTGCCGGGAATCGACCGGAGGGTGTTGTGACCGATACGAGCGGGGGCGCGACGAATCCTTTCGCCGGCCTCGCAACGGGAACGGGCGGCGCGGTGGACCCCCGTCTGACGGACCCCGAGTTCAAGATGGACTACGGCGAGGTCGCGAAGTTCGGCGACGGCGTGGCCGGCCGGGGGCAGGTCCTCGCTGACACGAGCGGCCGGATCAAGAAGATCCACCTTCCGCCGCTGACCTTCGGCGTGATCGGCGGCAGCCTGAACGGCGTGCACAGCCAGGTGCGGAACACGACGGCCGACGCCGTGGCGAAGGGCAAGGAGGTCCTGGAGTCCTGGAAGACGGCCATCGACCAGGCGGTCAAGAACGCCAAGGAAGCCGAGAAGCAGAGCTCCGGCGGCCACGGGAAGGTCGACGTGCCGGGCGGACCGAAGGGCCCCGGGATCGACCCCAAGAAGCTGGGACTCGGCGGCGGGGTGCCGAAGGTCGGCGCCGGTTCCGACCTCGGGAACGACTGGAAGCTCCCGAAGGACAAGCTGGGCACCGACCTCGACGACAGCCTGAAGCACCCGGACCTGCCGGATGGGAGCACGCTGCCCGGCCCCGGCGGGAGCGACGGCGGCCTGCCCGGCGCCGGTGACCCGAACGGCAACGGCCTCGACCCGAACGGCGGCGGTCTCGGTCAGGACGGCCTCGGCCGTACGGGCCTCGACGGGCTCGGCCAGAACGGTGTGAACCCGCTGGAGACGCCCAAGCTGAACAACCCGGGCGACACCGCCCTCTCGGCGTACAATCCGAACCCGTCGTCGATGCCGACGGTGCCGACGGTCCCCGACCTCGGCACGGCCGGCTACGGGCCGGGCGACCACTCCACGACGACCCGGCCCGGGGCCGGCGGGTACGGCTCGGGCGGCTACGGCTCCGGTGCGTACGGCTCGGGCGGGGGCCCGGGTATCGCCGGCGGTCGTGCCGGGGCCGGGGCCGGCGGGATGCCCGCCATGCCGTACGCCCCGATGGCGGGCGCGGGCGCGGGGAGCAATGACGACAAGGAACGCACGCGGGGCCCGGCGGTGCCGGAGGACGAGAGCACCTGGTTCGGCGACGAGGACGTGGCACCTCCCGTCCTCGGGATGCAGGAGGACGTCTAGGCCATGTCGGACATCTGGAATGCGCGCAGCAACTTCATCACCGGCGCCGGCCTGGCGGGTATGGCCGCGACACTTGAGCCGAGCGCGCTGACGCTGGCGGGGCTGCTGGCCACGATGATCGCCGATCCCGACTCCATGTCGCGGGGCGCGCGCGAGTGGCGCAACGAGGGAGGCGACGACGCCAAGGCGTCCCCCGACATCGGGCAGCTGCGCAAGGATCTGAACGGGCAGCTCGTCGCGCTCGAGTCGAACGAGCATCTGAAGGGGCAGATGCTGACCACGGTGAAGCAGAAGTTCGCCGAGCTGGACACTCAGCTCGACGGGCTGGACAAGGGGATGAAAGGCGTCGGCGACAGCCTCGACTCCGCGGCTCAGATCTACACGGTGGCCAGTCTCATCTCGCTGTCGATCGGCGGGGCGGCGATGACGCTGGCGAGTGCCAGCGCCGCCGCCAAGGCCAACCCGATATCGCTGGCCGCGATCCAGCCCGTCGTGACGGGGGCGATGGCCTCCCTGTCGAGGGTCGCGCAGAGAGTGTTCACGGTCCTGGGGAAGGTGAGCTGGAAGGTCGCCGCCATCTTCGCGGGGGTCGCCTACCTCACGGGCGGCGCCCAGCAGAAGTTCCCCGGCATGCAGGCGATCGCGATCCAGGCGCCCGACTTCACCAAGGCCAAGGTGGCCTTCAACCCGTACAGCGGCGGTCTCACCGATCCCCTCCCGGACCCGGACGACCTGCCCAAGACGCCGTCCTTCATGCCTCCCATCACCATCTGATGGAGTGGGCGGCCAGCGCGTTCGAGCGGCGGCTCGGCGCGGCGTACGACGCGGGAGACCTCGCGGTCTGCCTGAGCATGCTCAGGGACACCGAGCTGGCGCTGCCCGCGCCCCCGGAGGGAGGCGCCGCCTGGCCGACGATCACCGGGCCCGACCGGGTGTGGCTGCCCGCCTACACCTCGGCCGAGGCGATGCGGGCGGCCACGGGACTGTCGGCGATCAGGATCACCTCGCTGGTCGAGCTGGCCGCCGGCTGGCCCGATCCCCGGTGGGGCCTGGCCGTCAACCCCGGCCTGCCGGTGCGCTTCCTGCTCGAACCGGGGACCGTCGCGAGGCTCGCGGTCCCCACCCTCGCGCAGGACCGCAGGGCGGAGCCCGAGCCCGCGCTGCCGGTCGTGCAGAAGCCGCTCATGCCGGACGACCTGCGCGACCACCTCGGCGAAGGGGAGTCGCGCGTCTCCGGCTACTGCCATCACGCCCTCGACGTCGCGCACGTGGCGACGCCGGCCGTGCTCGCCGACGCCCTCGGCCGCGGCGCCGACGACGGTCTGATCAGCGGCGAGGGCTCGCTGTTCCTGCTGCGGTGGCGCACGGTCGGGCTGAACCTCTACCGCACGCCGTACGGCGGGACCGACGAGGCGGGCATGGCGGCGGTCGCCGGCTGGGTCATCGAGGAGCCGCCGTTCGTCGGCATGGGCCTCGCGCCGAACGTGGACGCCCTGGTCCGCGAGTACAAGGTGGACGCCGTACGGCTGCCGCACGGCGCGGAGATCGTCGAGCTGACCACGGCCGGGACCGAGGTCGTACGCGCTGTCTACGACGGCGACCTCGGCCGCTGGCTGCCTGGCGAGCACCCCGCGCAGGCCCCGGCGAGCTCCTATCGGGCGCGCTGGCGGGGAGCCGAATTCGCGGCCAACCCGGATGCGGGACACGACGGGCTGCTGATCCGGCTGCTCGGCGAAGGCCCGGGCGACGGGTTCGAGGAGCGGGCCCCGGGCCGCTTCGTGCGGCCGGTGCCCGCCGAGGAGTGCGAGGCCGTCTTCCACGTGACGCGGGTGTGCGAATGGCGCGGCGCCCCCTGCCTCGTCCGCGACGAGCGCGCGGGCGAGCTGCTGCTCGAATACACCGGCGGGCGGGTGCCGGTCGCGCGGGCACTGGGCATGGAGCGGATCGAGCGGGGCGTCCACCGGCGCTGGGTGGCCCGCGCCGAGGTGAGCGAGCTGCGCGAGCACGCCGAGCCCCTCGACCTGGGGCTCACCGCATCGCATTAGCCTGATCGGGACGACTCGGATCGGAGGGACGGACACAGATGAGCGAGACCGATCCGCACATCCACGTCGAGCGGCAGGTGATGCAGGCCGGCGCCGCCTACCGCAACCTGATCGCGTCGTCGTTGGGGCGCGCGCCCGACGCGCCGAACGTCGTCACCGCCGGTTGCGGGCTCCGGGTGCCCTATGCGATGACCTCGACCCGCCCGGAAAGCGTCACCTGCCTCGCCTGCCGGGAACACGCCTGCCGGGAGCACCTGCGCTACGCCGAGCAGGTGGAGCGCCTGAGCCGGATGCCCGGCGCGCCCGTCTCCGGTGAGCAGGCGGCCAAGGCCGCGCAGTGGGCCCGGGACCTCGCGAACAGGTTCTCCGGTGCGTGATTCACCGCCGTCTACTCGAGGGATTCGGCGGCTTTGGTCATCGGGCCTCCCGCGTCACCGGTGTTGAGCGTGCCGACCGGCTCCACCAGCATGACGGCCGTCTCCTCCTCGGCCACCGGGCAGTGCTCCACACCGCGGGGCACCACGTAGAGTTCGCCGGGTTCGAGGACGACGTCCCCTTCCCTGAGCTGGATGGTGAGCCGGCCACTGACGACCACGAACAGCTCGTCGGTCTCCGGGTGGGTGTGCCAGACGAACTCTCCCTTCAGCCTGGCGAGCTTGATCTCGTAGTCGTTGAGCCCGGCGATCTTCTTCTGCGTCCACAACGCGTCGATCAGGGAGAGCTTGTCGGCGATGTTGACGGGGGTGAGGGAAACGGACATCGTGGGGCACCTCTCGCTCGGATGCGCACCGCCCGGATGGGGCGATGGCGGATGTGCTGAGCGTGGCCTGCTCCGCTGCCGCCCGTCTTGTACGTTTCTAGCGTGATCGCTCACCATCCGCCGACGATCAGCGCCTGGCGGCCACCGGTGCGGGGCATCGCCGAGGTCTTCCACGCGCACTTCACCGATCACGCCTACCCGGCCCACACCCACGACACGTGGGACCTGATGATCCTCGACGACGGCGCGGTCGACTTCGGGCTGGACCGTCGCCGGCACGCCGCCGCCGACCTCTCCGCCGTTCTGCTCCTGCCGCCCGGTGTCCGGCATGACGGCAGGACCGTCACCGCCGCCGGCTTCCGCAAGCGCGTGCTCTACCTGGACACCACCGTGCTGCCGGAACGCCTCATCGGTAAAGCGGTGGACGCCCCCATCCTCGCCGACCCACTGCTGCGTCACCGGATCCACCGGCTGCATACCGCTGTGGGCCGTCCGGGAGAGGTGCTCGAGGCCGAATCACGCCTGTTCTTCGTGGCGGAGAGACTGCGCTTCCACCTTGAGGCGTTCCGGCGCCGGGCACCCGGTCGCGAGGCGCACCGGCTGGCCGTCGAACTGCGCGAACTGCTGGACTCCCGTGTCCGTGCGGGTCTGACGCTGCGGGAGGCCGCCGCCGTCCTCCACGCCCACCCCACGCACTTGATCCGCTGCTTCACGCAGACGTACGGCCTGCCGCCGCACACCTACCTCACGGGCAAGCGCGTAGAACTGGCGCGCAGGCTCCTGCTGAGCGGTCGACGCCCGGCCGACGTGGCGACGAGCGTGGGATTCCACGACCAGGCGCACCTGAACCGGCATTTCACCCGGCACGTCGGCATCACACCCGCGCGCTACGCCACCGGCGGGGCGTACCCGCCCGGCGCCCCGGCCGCGTCGGCGAACCCAGGGAACGGTCACTAGCCGAATGTCAAACCAAGGTGTGATAATCCCGGATATTGGACATAGATCATCGTCGAGGTGAACGCGTTCGATCGGGGTGATGAACACGGCCGGGGGACAGATGCCGGACGCCGCCGGCATGCGGGCGTACGCCGAGGAACTGCGGGCCACGTTCATGCGCCTGCAGGAGGAGGCGCCCGCGCTGCACGAGAAGGCGCGTGCCGTGCAGGTGACGCAGAAGTCGCGGGACGGGCTCGTGGCGGCCACCGTCGGCGCGAACGGCGATCTGATCAGGCTCGACCTCGACCCGCGCATCTACCGGCGGCAGGACGCGCGCGGCCTGGCGGACGCCATCACGCAGACCATCCACGCCGCCGCGGCCAAGGCACAGGACCGGGTCGTCGAGATCTTCGCGCCGCTCATTCCCGCCGAGCAGATGAGGGCGCACATCGAAGGTGACCTCGACACCGTGCTCGAACAGATGTCGAGGCAGTTGCCGAAGCGGACGCGGGAGAGCCAATGAGTGAGCTGTTCGAGGTGAACTACGTCGACATCCGCCCGCAGCAGCTCGCGAAGGGCCTGTCGCAGTGGCACGCCGCGTCGACCGGCGTGGAGAGCGGCTACGCCGCCAGCCTCGGGGAGATCCGGCGGCTCAACGCCGCCGAGCCGTGGGGGCACGACACGGCCGGCGCCGCCTTCCGCTCCGCCTACATGGAGGGCGACGGGCCCGACACGCTGATGAAGCACGGCGAGGAACTCGCCGCGAAGGTGGTCGAGCTCGGCCCGACCGTACGACGCAGCGCCGAGAACGCCCGGGGGATGGACGCCGAACGGGCCAGGGAGGTGCGCGAGATCCTGAAGCGGGTCTGACGATGACGCACTCCTCCACGGGCGCTTCCACGACCGGTGCGGGCTCCGGCGCCAAACCGGCCACGACGAACGGCGAGGTCGCCTCGACCGCCGACGGGCTGCCCGAGTTCGCCGACGGCGGCGGCTCGGTCGTCGACGTCACCCCCGCCTGGGGCGAGTCGCTGCCCGCCTGGGCCGACGACCTCATCGCCCTGCTCACGGCCGGCCAGACGTGGCCGGACGCGAGCGAGAGCCTGCTGTGGCAGCTCGCCCGGGCCCACCGGTCCGCGACCGCGAGCGTCGTCCAGTCCGTCGATCCGGTGGGTGCCGCCGCCGTCGCCGTGCTCAGCGGGATGCAGGGCCCGTCGATGCAGGCGTTCCTGAACCGGCTCGGCGAGCACTATTCGGAGCAGTCCGGCCTGCTCCGGGTGGCGAACAACCACTTCGCCTATGGGGCGCAGGCCGACAACTTCGCCCGCGAGACGCAGTATTCGAAGCTGTCGGTCAACGTGGTGTTCTGGATCGCGCTGATCGCCACGTTCATCGCGCTCGTCGCCGCCTTCTACTCCGCCGGGGCCTCCACCCGGTTCATCGGGCCGATCGCCGCCCGTGCCCGGGCCGAGACGGAGAAGATCCTCGAACGGCTCGCCCTCGCGGCCGGCCGTCCCGCCGCGGCCCAGGCGCTCGCCAGAGGGACCGTGCTGGCCTCGGTCCGGGCCGGCCTGCTCGGCCGCATCCTCGCCAACCCCCTGGGGAGGGAGCTCGTCGAGGAGATCGGCGAGGAGGTCGCGGGAGACGCCCTCGCCCAGGCCGAACAGCGGAAGTCGGGCACCCGCGACGGCTGGGACTGGAAGAGGTCCGGCGCCACCGCCCTGGGCGCGGGGGGCGGCGCGGTCATCGGCATGCGGGCCGCGCGCCCCGTCAGCAATATGGTCAACAGGATGCCCCTGCTCAGGGGGCTGAACACCGAGGCCCCCGGCTTCGGCAACGCCTTCAAGCGCTTCCCCGGCCGGGCGCTGACGACCGCCCTGACCAACGTGATCGCCTCCCCGGCCGGCGGTGCCGTCGCCAACATGGCTGTGTACGGCCGGTGGGAGCTACCCGACGGGGAGTCGCTGCTCGGGGCCGCGCTGTCGGGCGCCGGGCGTACGAACACGATCAGCCCGTTCAACCCGGAAGCGATCCAGGCGGTCGTCAGCCCGCGTACGGCCCTGGCCTCGGCGTACGACACGAGCCTGCGCACCGACCTGAACCGCGCCTTCGCGGCCATGTCTCCGGATCCCACCGCAGGACAGCCTTCGGGCGGCGCTGCGGGTCCCGCGAACACGACTGCGGCCGGCGGCGGCCAGACCGCGAGCGGCGGCGGGTCCACGGGCTCGGGCGGCACGAGCACCGCGTCCGTCGCGGGGCAGCCCTCCGGCCCCCCGGCCGCCGCATCCGGGGCCGGCCAGGCGGCCGCCGCGACGCCGAGCGGATCCGCCCAGGCGCCGAGCGCCGCGCCGTCCGGCCAGACGACGGCCGCCGCACACACCGGCTCCGGCCAGGCGGCCGCCACCGGCCCGTCTTCCGCGCAGTCCGGCCCGAGCACGACGAACCCCGGCTCCGCCAGTGCCACCGCTTCCGCCAACACGAGCGGTGCCAATCCTGGGGCGGCGGGTTCCGGCGGCTCGACGAGCGCGGGCAACCCGGGCAACGCGAACGCGGCGGGCGCGAGCGGCACCAACCCCGGTTCGTCCGGCTCAGGCAACCCGGCCAACACAGCGGGCGTGAACAGCACGGCGGCGGCCAATACGGCGGGCGCGGCCAGCACGGCGGCGGCCAACCCCGCTGCCGCCGGCTCCGCGAGCACGCCCGCCGCGTCCGCACCCGCCACCCCCACCGCGACGCCCACGCCGGCCGCGTCCACGGGTGCGCCGTCGTCAGGCGCGTCGTCGTCTGCTTCTCCCTCTGGTGGCACCACGTCGTCGGCCGCGGCGTCACCGGCCGCCTCGGCGCCGGCGGCGTCGTCGGGGACGACCGGCGGCAGCACTTCAGGGAGCGCGACCGCGGCGCAGGCCTCGGCTCGCACGGCGGTCTCCGATGTGCTGTTCACGATCGCGCCCGACGTGCTCTTCCTGCGCGACGGACGGGGCGCCAGGCTGACCGGTCCTGAAGGACGACCGATCCAGCTGTCGGGCGAGGACATGAAGGCCGTCGCCGACCGGCTCACGGCCCGTGCCGCCGAGGGCGTGGACGTGCCTCGGCTCCGCGCGGAGGCGGCCGCCCTGCTGGGGGCGAGGATCGCCGAGGAGAGCCTGGATAACCCGGTCGAGGGGGCCCTCGACGCGCTCGCCCGGCTCGCCGGCGCGACGCCGGACAACCGCGCCTCCGCCGTGGAGGTGGCGGGCGAGGTGCTGGAGGACAACCCCCGCGGCTGGCGGCCCGAGCGGCTGAGCGACGCGGGGGCCGGGCTGGTGGAGGAGGCGGCGGCGGTCCCGCCGCACGGACCCGACCACGCCCTTCGCGTCGGACGCTCCTCCGGCACCGCCGCGGACATCGTCCGCCGCGCCGAGACCCTCGCCGGGATCCCGTCCACCACGTCCTCAAGCACCGCGCCCTCCTCGACCACTGTGCCCTCGACCACCGGGACCGCTCCGGCGACGAGTTCCCCCCGAGCGGCCAACCCGGCGGGGCCCGGGACGGGGCCGTCCGGCACGCGGCCGGGACCGCGTACGACCCGGGGGCGTGGCCGGGTGAACGCCCGGCCCATCGCGCGGAGCCTGTTCGTCGCCGACGGCAGGCCGCCGCACCTGGCCGACCTGTCGGCGCGGGAGGCGGAGCAGGGCTTCCTGTCGCTCCACGCGTCCGACGTGGGTCCGGACGTGACGGGGCTCAGCCGAGCCGGTGAGCGGACGGTCGCCGTGGACACGGGCCGATTCGGCGCGCAGCACTTCCGGTTCGAGATCGGACGGGTGCGCGGCGGCCGTCTCGCCAGGACCAGGGTGCGGTCGGGCACGGCCGCGGACCCCCACGTCGTACGGCTGTCGCCGCGCCTGGCGAACGACATCCTGCCCCGGGTGTGGCTGCACGAGATCAGCGACGTCTTCCAGCGGATGTCCGGCCCCCGGCAGGGCGTGATCCGCTCCTTCCTGAGCCGTACGGCCGAGCCGGACGCCACGTCCTGCGTGACGGCCCGTTATCGGGAGCACGTGCTCCTGGACAGGCAGTGGCAGGCGGCCCCGGCGCAGGAGCGCCCCGCCATCGCGCACGAGATCGAGCAGCTGGGGCGTGAGATCGAGAAGCTCGGGCACGTCGCCCCGGCGCCCCCCTGGTCGGCGCCCCGGCCGCCCGCCGCATCCCGGCCGGCGCCCGGCCCCGCGACGCAGACCTCCACCGCACAGAGCCCGACCACGCCGAGCCCCACCACGCCGGGCTCGACGACCACGCCGAGCCCGACCACAGCGAGCTCGACGACCACGCCGAGCTCCACGGCGCCCGATCCGGTGGCGGACCTGCTCGGGCTGGCCCGCACCCAGCGGGAGACGCTGGCGAAGGCCGTCGACGAACTGCTCAAGGCGGTCAAGGAGAAGATCGACAGCACCAGGGCGGCCACGGCCGACGCGAAGAAGGCCGAGGAGGCCGCCGAGAAGGCGTCGCGGGAAGAGGACAGCGGCGCCGAGGAACGCCGCCGCAAGGCGCTGGCGGACCGCGCCGTCCACCGGGCGAGCGCCGAGCGTGCCCGCCTGAGCAAGGAGGCGTACGCGCGGGCGGTGCGGCGGGCGGTCGCGGCACGCACGAAGTACGAGACGCTGGAGAACGCCCTGAACGCCCTCCCCCCGGGCCGGACGGGCACGCTGCCGGCGGAGGTCGCCCGGCTGGCCCGGGAGGCGGAGGCCGCCCACACCGCGTACAAGGAGGCGTTCGCGGACGCTTTGCCGTCGACCGACGTCCTGACGGAGGCGACGCCCGCGGGCCGGCTGCCCCACCTCGAACGGCTCACCCAGGTCGTCAACGACATGCTCGTACGCGCCGGGGTCGACCACCGCTATTCGCCCGACGAGCTGTCGCACGTGCTGCGGTCGAACTTCAGGGGGCTGGTCTCGCAGGACGGCGTGATGCTGCGGGTGGGCCGCGGCACGCGGGCCGAGCTGCGGTTGCGGCTGAAGGTCACGGACCTGGTCGAGGTCTTCGGTCACCCGGTGCGGCACTCCCAGTCGATGCTCGGCCAGTTGCCGCAGGGCGGCCGCTCGGCCTCCGCCACCGCCAACCGCGCGCTGCGCGTGGCGCCGAATTTCGACGTGAACACCATGAGCAAGCCGTGGCAGGACATCCACTGGCTCGGCATGCTGATGAAATTCGGCGTGTTCAAGGGCGGTTTCACCCGTGGCTGGAGCGAGTCGTTCAGCGGCAACGCGTCGGAGTTCGCGCTGGCCGGCGCGGTGCAGGACAACGCGGGCGAGGCGCTGGTGCTCGACGGGCTCGCCGCGGCGGAAGTCGAGCTGCGCACCGCGACCGGCACCGAGCGGGCGCGCGTGGACAGCGGCGCCGCCGGCGACGCGCGGAGCCTGCAGGTCTACCTGCCGCACACGCACGCGCAACGAGGGCCGGCCGAGGTCACCCGGATCCCCCCGAAAGAGCGGCAGCGCACGCCGTTCCCCGAGCACGCGGTCACCGGGCTGACCGGGCTGCAGGACCTCGCCGAGCGCACCGCGGCGCGGACCGGCCACCCCGAGATCGGCGGCATGACCCGCGACCAGATCTTCACGATCCTGACGAGGGAGCTGCCGGCCCGGCTCGGCGAGGCGATCAACGATCCCGAGGGGCTGCGCCGCCCGATCACCGTGAACGGGCGGGTGGTCGGCTACGTGCGGATCAAGACCGAAGTCGTGATGGACACGGCGCGGCCGGTCGGCACGCCGAGCACCAAGCACCGCCTGGAACGGCTGCGTGTGGGGTTCTCCGGCGCGTCGGGCTCGCGCTCGGCCGGGCGGTCCTTCGAAGTGAAGGGCACCACGGGAGTCCAGCTTCCCGTCGGCGATCAGCACATGCTCGGCGCCGTCGGCCTCGACGACTACAAGACCGCCACGCCGCGGTTCACCGGAGGGCTCGGCCGTTCCTGGTCGCGGTCGCGGTCGATGAGCGCGGGCGGGACCGCCATCCGGCCGAGCGTGCAGCGCTGGGCGGGCCACACCCAGGCGTACGCGCTGGAGCTCGAGCACACGGTGACCGTGCAGCTGAACACCGACGACGCCCCGCACGCCCCCATAAGCGGCCGGAGCACGGGCCTGTTCCGCATGCCGGAGCCGCAGGCGTACCGTTACGGCCTTCCCGTCGACCGGTCGGCTGTACGGAAGGACGGCAGGCTCAGGGACGACCCGAAGCCCGGCACGCCGAAGGGCCGCCTGCCCAGGCTGCCCGACTGGTCGCGGGGCATCGGGGCAGGGCCCGCGCTCGTCCAGAGCAGCGAACGGCCGGAGAGCGTCAGGAACTTCGACGAGGTGCGCGAGAAGGTCGTGGCGGCGTTGCGGGCGCGCGGCCTGCTGCCGGACGAGAACGGCGGCCTGTCCCGTGACCCGCTGACCCGGGCGAGCCAGATCGCCAACATGATCGAGGTGGCCGAGCAGTTCTCCCCGGCCCGCCTGCAGACCGGCTACGACCAGGCCATGCAGGACGGGATCCTCCTCGACCTGGTGAGCCAGGGCATCGGCCGGGCCAGCCGGCATCTCACCGTGCGCATCAGGTTGGAGCAGTCGGGCGCCGAGGATTTCCAGGGCACCAGCGCCGCCGACGTGGTGGCCGACCTCGACATCTCGTCGGAGACCTCCGGCCGCTCGGTCAGCCGGTCGCGCGGCGGGGCCCGGGATGTCGGCCCGGGCCTCGGCCTGGAGACGAAACCGGGCGAGAACGGCTCGACCGGCGGCGGGGTCGGCGCCCACTGGAACAAGGGGCGCGCGGTCTCCACGACCCTCAACGACACGGGCAACGGCGTCACGCTGATCGAGGGCACCGCTCCTGCGGCGGTCTTCGAGGTCCCGCACACGCTCACCGTGGACCTGATCGAGGACAACGGGACGATCACGCCGCTGGCCCAGAGCGACGACGTGTGGATGCGGGTGCTGCTGCCCTCCGACCTCCTGCCGGAGCAGCGGAGCGAGCCCTCGCCGAGCCACCCGACGTCCATGGAGGCGCTGAGCCTGGCCACCCTGCTGCACGTGGACGGCAGCGGCGTGCTCGACGCCCTCCGATCGGTGCTGCCGAAGGCGATGCGGCCGGGCTCGGTGTCGTTCCACCACCTCGCCGAGGCGTTCAACGTACGCAACCTCATCTCCCACCCCGAATGGCTCGCCGCCGACCCCGCCCGGCCTGACACGACCTACAGCACCGCCATGGCCGTGCGCCCGCGCGGCCTGCGTACGCACCGGGCGTCGGCGTGGGTCACGGCCCGGCCGGGCGAGTCGACGTTCGTGACCGCGGCCGACCTGGTGATCGGCGACATCAACTTCACGATGGGCGCCCACTCCACCCGCATGGAGGCGCGCGCCGGACGGTCGGTGGACGCCTCGACCGGCGGGAACGAAGCCCTGCCCGGCCCGTACGGCGGCAAGCAGGAGGGCAGCGCGTCCGGAGCGAGGAGCAGATCGTCCGCGATCTCCGACACGGCGATCTGGGGCAGGGAACGGCTGGCCATCGACACCGGCAAGCACTACGTGTTCGCGATGAAGGCGGACATCACGGTTTCCGGGGACGAAGCGGGCAACCGCCGGGCCGACGCCGAGCCGCTGCGGGACAGGACGGTCGTCTACTCCCTGCCCGAGCGCGACGCCCTCGACCTGTACGGCAGGGGCGAGCTCAAGCTGCCCCTCGACCAGGTGGCCGACGCGGTGACGCGGCTACTTGACGGCAACCTCCGGCTCGACCCGCGTACGGCGGTGCCGCTGGCCCGCAGATACCTGGCCGACCGGGCGCTGGCGCGAAGGGGCGGCCACCCCCGGGCCGACCTGGAGAACAAGCACCCTCGTGCCATGCTCACCGAGCGGATCGCCAAGGACTTCCCGATGAAGCTGGCCGCCGAGGGGAACCGGCTCAAGCGGATGCACGACAGGCTGCCGGACCTCAGCACCCGGGTGGACGTCCCCGACCTGTATCGGGACTCCCTCGGCGAGAGCACCGTCAAGACGGCCCGGCTCACGGGGCCGGACGGCAAGCAGACCCGCCTGATCGACCAGGTGCTCGACCAGATCGGAAAGGTCGCGCCCGGCGCGCTGAAGCGGGACCCGGTCCTGCTGCGCAGCCTGTTCGGCGACTTCGCCGGCAAACGCTGGTGGGGCAAGCTCGACGACATGACCGGGCCGGAGGGCTTCGTCAAGACGTACTCGCTCAAGATCGGTCCGTACCTCACCGAGGACGTCACGGTCAGGATCAGCGCGGTGCTCCACGGCGACCAGGCGACCTACGGCGGAAACGTCCACAACTTCGGCCAGATCCTCCAGGACTACACGTACGGCCAGGAGGACACCGCCGAGTCGTCGGGCAAGACGTTCGGCGGCAACGCGAACGCCGGAGCGGGACAGGCCGTCGGCAGCGGCGGCCGCGCGGTCGCCACCGACCGCTCGCACACCGGCACGGCCTCCACCGGCACCCAGCGGACCCGCATCCAGCGTTCGGCGGCGTTCCGCGGCGGTCAGCTCGTCGAGCATCCGGTGACCATCACGATCGAGGTCGAGCGGTCGTCGAGCCGCCTGCGCGGCGCCGTCGCCAGGACCACCGGCGTCCCCCGGACCAGCCGCGTCACACTGGACGGCACGATGGCCCGGGTGCTGCCGGACGGCATGGTGGCGAAGGAGGGCACGGTCCCCGCGCGGCCGCCCGCCCCTTCCGACGTGCGGCGGGTCGTGCCGCCGGAGGTCTTCGTGACCGAGCGGCTCAGGGCCGACGGGCTGCTGCGGGCCGTGTTCGACCGGCTCTCCCGGAGGGACCTGCTCGGCCGGGCCGACACCATGGAGCACTACGCGGAGCTGGCCAAGGCGCTCACCGGGAACGGGCTCACGACCCGGCTGGAGCGGATGACCGGCCCCGACGGTCACCGGCTCATCCGGCTGCCG
Source organism: Microbispora sp. NPDC046973 (assembly GCF_040644495.1). Classification (NCBI taxonomy): domain Bacteria; kingdom Bacillati; phylum Actinomycetota; class Actinomycetes; order Streptosporangiales; family Streptosporangiaceae; genus Microbispora; species Microbispora sp. NPDC046973. Next base: position 265,158 of record NZ_JBEYWQ010000003.1, read on the forward strand.
ATGCCGGGCAGGCCGGGCCAGGTGGTGGACGTGCGGATACACGCCGACCTCTCCGAGCCCGACCCGGTGGCCCTCGGCCTGCAGGACACCGAACTGGGGCAGGTGGACCGCGAGCAGAACACGGCCGGCACGTCCACCGACCGGGGGCAGCTGCTGCCGCTCGGCCGCACGTGGAGCGCGGGGCACGCCGTGGGCGTCGGCACCGACCTCGGGGCCGGCGACCAGACCGCGCAGTCGAGCTCGGGCAGCGGCGGCAACCGCGACGAGACCAGCGTCTTCGAGAAGGGCACCGGCGCCAAGGTGCGGTTCCGGGTCGACTTCGGCTTCCGGTTCGAGGTGCGCCAGGTGGCGCGCGACGGCGCCGAGACCGTGCTGCGGACCGTGGACATCCCGCACGGCGCGACCGGCACGGCCCACCTGATCATGTTCCAGCACGCGCTGGAGGAGATGCTGGCACGCCGCGACGCCGGCGCCGCCCGGCCGCTGTGGGACTTCCACCGGCGGCGGACGGCCGCACCCGGCGTCTTCTTCTCCCACGACACCGTGCGCGCGCTGGCCGTGCGGCATCCGTCGTACGACCCGGCGGCGCCCGCCACGCTCACCAGGGCGATGGCCGAGGTGATCAGAGGACGGACGGGGACGCTGCCGGTGGGCATCGTCGCCGACATCGGCCAAACGAACCAGACCGGCCCGAATCAGACGGGGCCGAACCAGACCGGGCCCATGGCGCTCGTGGAGGAGGCGAGGCTGCTCGCCCGCGACCTCGGCGCCGACGTCCACCTCCATCTCACGCGGCCCGACGGCACCGTCGAGCGCTACAACGCCACGCCCGCGGGCGAACTGTCCGGCGACCCCTTCGCCGAGGCGCTCGGCTCGGTGCCGCCCGACCTGGTGGCGCTGGCCGAGCGGCACGGCCTCGACCTGCGTGACCTGTACGGCGGGCGGTCCGACGGGTTCGCCGACCGGATCGGCGAACGGCTCGACGCCCTCGGCGTCGCCCGGCCCGCGCCGGCCGACCCGGGCTGGCCGGTGCCCGAGACGGCCGCGGACGCCACGTGGGGCGGCACCTCCCTCGTCACCGCCCCGCCCGGCAACGTGACGGCCGAGCCCATCCCCAAGACCGCGTTCGTGGCCGACGGCCGGGCCCCGCACCTGCCCGACCTGTCGAACGCCGAGATCCCCGCGGCCGTCGCCGAGCTGCGCCCGGCGGACTTCGGCCGGGGCGTCCACGCCCTGACCGCGACGCCGGACGGCACGGTCGTCACCGTCGAGACCGCCCGGTTCGGCACGCTGCGCTTCAACGTGCTGCCCGAGGACCCCGGCGGCGGACGCCCGGGCCGTACGGAGGTCGACGCGGGCACGGGCCCGAACGTGATCCGGCTGGCGCCGCGACTGGCCCCCGACGTGGTGGCCCGGGTGCTGCTGCACGAGATCAGCGACACGCTCCAGAAGCGGGCGGCGGCGGAGCAGGGGCTGGTGCGCCGCTTCCTGAACGCCGTCGACCCCGGTTACGACGCCTGCGCCTCCGCCCGCTACAACGAGCACGCCTACCTGTCGCGCCGATGGAGGGCGGCGACCTCCGACGAGGAGCGGGCACGGCTGCGGCACGAGATCGAGGCGGTCGCCCGCGACCTCGGCGCGCGGGGCCAGGTGGCGCCCCCGCCGCCGTGGGTCACCGTGCCGCCCCAGGCGCCGGTCCCCGACCTGTGGGAGCGGATGCGCAGGCTCAGCAACCCTTCGGGCTGGGAGCCGCCCGACGACGAGGACGACGACGAGGACGACACCGTCCACGCCCCGAAGGACACCGGACAGCGACAGGTGAGGAACGTCTGATGCCCTACTCGATCGCCCGCAGCAGGGACGAGGCGCACCTCTATCTCGACCTGAACCCCTGCGCCTGCGGCTCGGCGGACACCGACTGGGACAGCGGCCTGGCGAGCGTCGACGGGGAACTGGTCACCTGTTACGAGGGGCGGTGCGCCGCGTGCGGCGCCGAGCGGGAGCACCTGTTCGGACTCCCCGAGCGGGAGGTGACGCCCACGGGCTTCCCGACGTTCGGCGGCGCGGAGCCGTCCGAGCTGCTGGACCCCGGCGAGTGGCTGTGGGTGGCCGACCTGACGGCGGGCAACGTCCCGGAGGGCGGGCGACGGCAGGCGCTGTCCATCGCGAGGGCCGCGGTCGAGGAAGTGATCAAATTCGTCCCGCCCGGGCAGGACGAGGTGCCCGAGGACGCGTTCTGGTCGGAGCGGGGACGCGCCGTGCGCGCCGCCGAGCCGGGGCGGTTCCGCCTCGACCGGCTCCTTGTCGTACGCGACACCTACCGGGAGCTGGCCGAAGTCTAGAGTGGCTGGAATGGAGCAGGCAGTGCCGATCCCGTACGCGCGGACGCTCGCGGAGGCCCGGCTGTATCTCGCGCTCACCGTGGAGGAGGCCGCGCACGAGGAGCCGCCGGTCGAGGGGCCCGAGGCGTGGACGGTCCGGTACGGCGGGATCGAGGTGCTCGTGCCGTACGCGAGCGAGGCGGAGGCCAGGGACGAGGGGGAGCGGTTCGGCGTCGGCCTGTCCGAGCTGATCGACCCGGGTCAGTGGCGGCTCGCCGGAGCCGGGTACGCGCGCCGCGCGCTCGCCGACGACCTCGAGTACACCGAGGAGCCCGGGGACGAGAGGCTCTTCCAGCGGGTGGTGAGCGGCTGGGAGGCGGCCAGGGACGCGCTCGGGGAGGCGCTCAAGTTCATCCCGCCCGGCGAGGACGAGGTGCCCGCCGAGGCGTTCTGGACCGAGGCGGGGCTGGCCGCCCGCGAGGCGGAGCCCGACTGCTTCCTGCGCGACCGGCTGGCCGAGGACATCGCGTTCTACCAGCAGAATCTGGACGACTTCCGCAGCCTGAACGGCTGACCTACTTGCCGAGCGGCACCGGCACCCGGGCGGCCGCCGGGTCGAGCGCCGGGCCCTCCGGGATGAGATGCAGCAGGTGGGCGGGCACCGGCGCGACGTCGGAGGCGTCGTAGCCGAGCTTCGGCAGCAGGTCGGCCGAGGCGATGGCGAACCTGCGGCCCTGGTCGGTCACCAGGAAGTAGTTCGCGATCGACCCCAGCTGCCCCTCGCCCGGCAGCAGACCGGCGACCGCCGCCGTTCCCGGCGGGAGCAGCACCTGGTCGAAGGTCTCCTGGCCGCCCGGGGTCCTGGGCGTGGGGATCGCGATCGAGGAGCCGACGGTCAGGGTCGCCCGGGTCGAGCCGCCTCGGGTGCCGGCGTAGACCGCGCACAGCGGCGTGGTGGAGGCGGGGGAGGTCATCGTGGGCATCGTCTCGGGCAACCCGCCGCCCAGCACGTTCTGCTGCTTGGACAGCGAGGCGTTGGCCGTGGCCGCGTCGATCGAGATCGGCTGCCGCGGGCGCTTGCCGTACGCCGCCCTGATGGCCGGGTCGGCCAGCAGGAGCGTGGCCTGGGTGAGGGTGATCGGCGCGAGGCCGTCGGACAGCAGGACGTACCAGCGGGCGGGGGCGCCCCCGATGCCGGGCACGGTGAAGACCTGCCCGACCGCCGCGGTGGCCCTTCCGTCGGGCCCCCGGACCCTCCTGCCCAGGTTGGGCACCTTCGGGCCGCTGAAGTCGGGACCTTCGGGGACGGCGTTGAGCCAGGTCGCGGGCACCTTCCTGGGCTGGGCGTTCAGGGCGTTCACCGCGCTGGAGCTCGCCCGCATCCGCCGGTCGCCCCAGACGACCCACTTCTGCCGGCCGTCGTCCACGACCATGGCGCCGCCGCCGAGGGGCCTGCCGCCGACGTCCACGCCGCCCACCAGCGTGACGTACGGGCGCGGCGCTCCGGTGGCGTCGGGGCCGTCCACCACGCACACCGACCACGGCCCGTGCACCAGCTTGTCCTTGGCCGGCAGCGAGTCGGGCGCGCCGGGGATGCCGACGAGCGGCCCGCGCGGCAGCTCGGCCAGTGAGGCGGCGGAGACGTCGCGCACCGTCACGTCGGCGGTGTCGAGCAGCAGCCGGGCGGAGACGTAGTTCGCCACGGGAAGCAGCACGCGCTCCTGCTGGCTGTAGACGTAGGTCGCGCCGGTGTCCTGCTCGACGAGGAGCTGACCGGGTTGGGTGAGCTTGGTGGCGCCGCCCGGCTTGATCACACCCCAGATGCCGAAGACGGCGAGCAGGAGCACCGACAGCAGGATCCCGCAGAACGTGGCCAGGGTGTGCCGCCGCGTCGGCGACTCCGCGACGTCGGGCTCACCCTGCAGCAGCGCCTGGCCCAGGCGCTGCTGCATCAGCCGGTATGCCTGGTAGAGGTCCTTCCGGGTCTGCACGCCACCTCCCTGTCCGAGGGCATGGGAGCCAGCATATTGGCCTCCGGCGCCGTTGTGATCTCCGCCGCCGTCTCCGCCCGCCCGGCCCCGGCCGGGGCTGCCCACGGTTACGGCCGTTAGGAAAAAGGGGAATGGAGTGGCGGAAAAGCCAGATTCTCCCGGCCCTCGATATAGCCGCTCGGCATAAGGGGTTCACAGGATTGACAAAGGATTTACGGTGAGGGCGGCCCCTTTGTCGATGAAGGAGTGACTGGATGAGTAACAGCTTGCTCGGCGGCGACCCCGCGGAGATGCAGAGCATGGCCGCGCAGTTCAGCCAGCAGGCGGACCAGGTTCGCGCCACGATGGCCAACCTCGATCGTGAGGCGGCCAAGGTCGGCACCGCCTGGACCGGCCCCGGCGCGCAGCGCTTCCACGACGCCTGGCAGAGCTACCGGGCGGCTTTCCAGCGCATGGCGGAAGAGCTCAACGAGGCCTCCCGAGTCATCACGACCTACCGCGGCAACATCGAGTCCGCCACCCGCTGACCGCCGCCCGCAGACAACGGCCGCCGGACCGCCATGAACGCCATGGCGTCCGGCGGCCTTCTCATGTGACCGGCCTTCTCAGGTGACCGGCGGTTCTGTCGAGCGGCCGAGATAGGTGACGGGGCCGGGGTCGGGCACCGCGATCTCGTGGAAGCCCATCCGGTCGTAGAACGCGCGGGCGCGGGTGTTGACGGTGAGCATGCTCAGATGCACGGCGGGCACGCCCTTCGCCGCGAGGGCGTGGAGGAAGGCCGTCATCAGCGCGCGGCCGTGCCCGGCGCGCTGGTGGCCCGGGAGCAGGTCGATGTGCAGGTGGGCGGGGTAGCCGGCCAGCTCGGGGAGGACCATCCGCTCGGGGTCGTGCATGAGGGCGACCATCTCCTCCGTGGGCGAGGCCGGTGGGCGCAGCGGCGCCGGGTAGCGGTCGGCCAGCGTGGGCAGCCACTCGTCGCGGTAGGCCTTGACGAAGGCGGGGGTGTCGGCGGTGCCGACGATGTAGCCGACCGCCCGTTCGCCGTCGTCGGCGACGAAGGCCAGGTCCGGCTCCAGCCGGACGTACGGCGCGGCGAAGATGCTGGGCATCAGATCGAGATCGGGATAGATGTGGCGGGAGTCCTCGCCCGCGTCGGCGGTGCGGACGCAGATGTCGTAGAGAGCGTCGCGGTCCGTGTCCTGGTAAGGCCTGATGCGCACGGTCATGCCGAGCAGGCTGACAGGGTGGGAGCGCTCCCAACAAGCCTGGCGCTCAATCCGGCACCGCGGTCTGGATCGGGGTCGCGGCGCCCGAGACGACCAGCAGCCCACGCCCGGGAGGCCCGCCGACCGCGCCGCGCGGCAGCCGCACGGCGAACAGGTCGCCGTCGGCGGGGCTCTGCACGTTGAGCAGCAGACCGGTCCTGCCCTTGCGCGCCTCGGCCGCGAACCCCCGGTAGGCCGTCGCCAGGTCGCCCGTGGCCCCCGCGACGAGCAGGCCGTGCTCGCCGTCCCGTCCGGTGCGCAGGATCTCGTCCAGGGCCAGGCCGAGCGCGGAGTCGGGCGAGATGAGCTCCGCGTCGTCCACCGCCACCACGTAGCGCTCGTGCCCGGCGACCAGGGCGAGCGGGTCGAGCGCGCCCGGCAGGCCGCCGAAGTCGTCCGCGCCGCCCCCGGTCACGCTTCTGGCGTTGCCGTCCAGCACGGCGAGCACCCCCGGCGCCCCGGCGAGGTCGCGCAGCGGGCTGCGGCGCGGGGTCACGACGAGCACGGGCGTGCCCCGGTCGAGCAGCGAGCGTGCCGCCGTGACCAGCGCGGACGACCGTCCCGAGCGCGGCGGCCCGGCGATCACGGCGGCCGGCCCCTGGCCTTGGAGGTCCACGCCCATCGGGGTGAGGGCGTCGCCGCCCGCGCCGAGCAGCGCCCACAGGGCCGACGGCGGCCGGTGCGACGGCGCCAGGTCGAGCGCCTGGCTCGCCGTGATCCGCATCGGCAGCGCGTCCACCCGCAGCGGCGGCTCCGACGGCCAGGCCCACTTCCCGAGGGCGTCCGAGCCGCCGAATCGCGCGGCCGCCGTACGGGCGAGCTCCTGCAGGACCGCCACCTGCGCGGGGCCGGAGGGGTCGTCGCACAGCAGCGCGATCTGGCTTTCCACCAGGCCGTGCTCGCCGACGGCCAGGGCCCTGCCCGGGGGCATGACGCTCGGCAGGTCGCGCATCGGCAGCCCGGCGAGCCCGTAGTCGGCGGGGTCGGCGAGCCGCAGCACGAGCCGGTCCTCGAAGACGGTGGAGATCTGCCCGAGCAGGCCCGACCGGTCGGAGGTGACCACGGCCCGCAGCCCCACGGCGGGCCCCTCCCGCAGCAGCTGCAGCATCGCGTCGACCAGCCGCCCGTAGTCGTAGTTCTCGAACGCGGCGACGTACCCCTCCCAGCGGTCCACCAGCAGCACCAGCCAGGGCAGCGCGCCCACGCCCGTGCGGTCGCGGGCGGCCCGCGACCGGGCGGCGGCGCGGGCCTCGGCCAGCGAGGCGTACCCGGCCTCGGCCAGCAGGTGCTGGCGGCGCCCGACCTCCGCGCGCAGGCGGGTCAGCAGGCGCTCCACCCGGTCGAGCTGGTCGCGGGTGACGACCGCCCCGCAGTGCGGCAGCGCGACCAGCGGCAGCAGCGCGCCCGACCCGCAGTCGACGGCGTGGACGTGCACGTCCTCGGGGGAGGCGCCGGCCGCGATCGAGCCCGCGATCGTCCGCAGCGCGCTGGACCGGCCGCTGCGCGCGCCGCCCGCGATCAGCAGGTGGCCGCCGTGCCGCGGGTCGAGTGTGAGCGGGCGCCGGCCCTGCTCCCACGGCAGGTCCGTCACGCCGAACGGCAGCGGCGGCACCTCCTCGGCCCCCGGCCGGTACGGCGCGGCGCCCGCGAGCAGGCCGCCAGGGGAGCCCGCGGCCCCGACGTCGAGGACGACCTGGTCGGGCAGCGGCGGCAGCCACGGGCTCGGCTGCCTGGGCATGTCGCTCCCGGCCTCCCGCAGCGCGTCCACGAGCAGGGCCAGGTCGGTGCCGCTCGCCGCCTGGGCGGGTGGGGCGGGCAGCGGGTGGCCGAGCGCCTGCCAGGGCAGGTCGAGGACGCGGACATCGTCCCCCGTGTCTGTCGCCCCCGCACTTCGCGGATGTGGCGTGCGGCCGCCGATCCTGGCCGTCTGCACGGCCACGGGCGCTCCGGAGCCGGCCCGCACGTAGCAGCGGCCGGGCGTCGTCCGTGAGATGTGCGCGGCGTCCGGCACGTCGATGACGTCGGCCGACTCGGTGGCGTCGGTGACCCGCAGCGCGATCCTGAGCGAGGTGTTGGCCTGGATGTCGGCGGTCACCACGCCGCCGGGCCGCTGGGTGGCGAGGATCAGGTGGATGCCGAGCGAGCGGCCCCTGCGCGCGATGTCGACCAGCCCCTCGACGAAGTCGGGCAGCTCCGCGACCAGGGCGGCGAACTCGTCGATGATCAGCACGAGCCGGGGCAGCGGCGGCAGGTCCTTCCTGCTCCCGGCGGTCTCCGGCACCGGTGCGGCGAAGATGCCGCCGCCGCGCGCCCGCCGTACGCCGCCCGCGCCGAGCACCCAGGTGGCGCCGCGGGCCCGCTGGTAGTCCTCGATGTCCTTGGCCCCCGCGTCCAGCAGCAGGCGCTCCCTGCGCCGGATCTCGGCGGCCAGCGACGACAGGGCCCGCTGGGTCAGGTGGCCGTCGAGGTCGCTCACCATGCCGACCGTGTGCGGGAGCCGTACGCACTCCTTGAAGGCCGCGCCGCCCTTGTAGTCGATGAGCACGAACGTCATCTCGTCGGGCCGGTTGGCCACCGCGAGCGAGCAGATCAGCGTCTGGAGCAGCTCCGACTTGCCCGCGCCGGTCGTGCCCGCGACCAGGGCGTGCGGCCCGTCCCTGCTCAGGTCGACCTCGAACGGGCCCTCGGGTCCCACGCCGATCAGGGCCCGGGTCGTACGGCCCTGCCGCTCGGCGAGCGCGGCGGGGTCGAGGGGCGCCTCCAGCAGGTCGAGCAGGCGGACCGCGTCGGGCAGGGCGGCGGAGGGGTCGTCGCGGCTCACGTCGCGCAGCGGGGCCAGCGCGCGGGCCAGGCGCTCGGCCCAGGACGGCGACACCTGGTCGGCGCGGATGCCGGTGATCGGGTCGAGGCCGCCGCCGTGGAGGCGCACCCCGCCCTCGCGGTCGCAGGACACGACCGTCGCGCACTCCTCGGGCAGCAGTCGCTCGTCGTCGTCGACGGCGATCGTGTAGACCCCGGCGCGCGGGCCCTGCCGCAGCACCTGCGGCATGCCCGGCAGGCCGCGCAGCACCTGGGCGCCGTCGAGCACGACGAGCACGTCGAAGGGCCGCTCGTCATAGGTCGCGAAGGCCGGTTCGGCGGGCCGGTTGCCGCTCGCGCGCCCCAGGTCGTCCCAGCCGGCCGGGCCGCCGGACAGCCGGGTGCCGCGCGGCACCCCCGGGTAGGGCCCCGAGCCGTTCTCGGCGTCGAGCCGTTCGGTCACCAGGGCGGCGAGTTCGGCGACCCGGCGGGCGGCCGCCTCCGGGTCGGCGCCGACGAGCGCGGCGCAGTCGGACGACAGGGCGCCGCCGCGGGCGGCGGCGTCGGGCGCGCAGTGCGGCAGCCAGCGCACCCAGCCCCACTGCCCGGCGCCGTCGGCGTTGGCCGACAGCACCACGATGGCCAGGTCGCGCGGACTGTGCAGGGCGGCGGCCTGGCCGACGAGCCAGCGGGCGCAGCCGAGGGCCACGTCTCTGGGGCCGGTGAGCCCGGCCACGCCGAGACGCCGCATGACCAGCGCGACCGGGACGTCGTGGCAGGTGGGCGGCTCCCGGCGGGGCGCGTCCTGGGCCGTGCCGCTCTCGGGCTCGAACTCCAGGTCGGCGGGCAGATCGGCCAGCCCCACGCGCAGCCGCAGCGCGTCGGGGTCGTGCACGCGGCGCTCCCACAGCCGGCGGCGCGGGCCGGTCGCGGTGAGCAGCACCTCGGCCGGGTCGGGCGCGCCGCCGCGCCTGGCCTCCTCGTCCTGCCGCACCGCGCGGGCCACCTCCTCCTCGAAGGCGGCCATCCGCTCGCGGTACGCCTTGACCGCCCGGCGGTGCTTCTTCCTGCCGTGCCTGCGGTCGCTCACCCACTGGCCGATCATGATCAGCGGCGTCATGAACGCGATCAGCAGGTAGTACCAGGTGTGGGTGACGGCGGCCATGACCACCCCGAGCACGGCGGGCAGCAGCGCGGCCAGCAACTGCAGCCGCATCCCCTCGCCGCGCTTCGGCTCGGCGGGCACCGTGAAGCGCCGCTGCCGCTCGGGCCGCTGCAGGCGCGGGGGGCGGTTGTAGGCGAGCCCGCCGTCCGGCAGCGCGTCGAGGTGGGCGTCCGGCGGCAGGACCGGCCCCAGGGCGAACACCGAGCCGCCGCAGGCGAGCATGCCCCCGGCCGGCCACGGCACCGCCTCCGTGAGCGGCTCGCCCTCGAGCCGGGCCACCGGGCCGCCTGCGGAGGTCGCGGGTGCCGCGGGCTCCACGGTGGCCGTGCCGGGGGCCAGCCGCACCACCAGCGCGACCGGCGGCATCCGCGGGTCGGGTACGGAGACGGCGCACGCGGGGTCGGCGCCGATCGTGTGCGCGCCGAGCCCGATCCGGTGGACGGTCCCCGCGCCGGGGCCGCCCACCACGCGCAGCTCCGCCGGCCCGCCGGGTTCCTCCGTCACCGTCACCGCGGCGGCGTGACCGTCCACGGCCACCAGGTCGCCATCCCTGAGCAGGCCGAACACGGGCGCGTCCGGGTCGATGGGCCGGCCGTCGACCCACAGCTTCACCTCACCGGACGGCCGGGCCTGCCGGTCCCCCCGGTCCAGGTCGTACGGCGCGCGGGCGTGCGGGAGCCGTACGACGTTGGCCGGGCGGGCGGCGCCGCCGTCGAGCGCTGTGGCGAGGGCGGCGACGGTGGTGCTCTCGTCGCCCTCGACCAGCACGTCGCGGCGGCCGTCCTCGCTGACCACGGTGAGCGTTATCCGCATGCGCGAACTCCCAGAAGGCGGTTGTGCGGCGGCCTCGCGGAAAGCGTTTCATCCCGGGGCGTCCCCGTGAAGATCTCCGGGTGCGCGGGCCCCGCGGCCCGCGGGGGACACGTTAGCCGCGACTCCCGCGCTCATCCGGGCGTTACCCGAAATAGGTAAAGGCGCCTGTCATCGCGTCCTTCGGCGACGCCGTCGTCACCGCCTCCCGCGTATGCCCGCCGTCCACCCTGGCGCTAACAGTGTGAATGGTGTGACAATCGGGAAAGAAGTGCAAACGTACTATCACGAAATTTCGTGTCAGTAAAGCCTTGTGTCGATATGGCGATAGATCCACTCCCGTTGACAGGCGTATTGCTAACGGATAAGCATGGGTCGCGCATCAGGGCACTTATGGCGGCGCAAGCTGGCCATAATGGAGTGAATTCGCAACAAACGGCAAGACCATAAACAGATTCGAGCGGCCCGAAAACAGAAGGGCGCCCTCATCCCTGGGAGTCCCCCACCCATGAGGATCAGCGAGAAGACGTCGCAGGACGGCCGGGCATCCGCGCGGCCGGGCCTGTCCGGGCCGGCCGCACGCAAGCTGCCCGTTCCGCCGAGGGAGCGCAAGCCCGCGCTCGCCGCGCTCGCCGTCCTCCTCATCCTGGGCGGCGCGCTGGCCACCACGCTGCTGGTCATGCGCAGCGGCGACCGCGTCTCGGCCGTGCAGATCACCCAGCAGGTGGGGGCCGGGCAGCTCATCCCGCTGTCCGCGATGCAGGAGGTGCAGATCGCCGACACCGGCGTCGACTACGTCCCCTGGCGGTTCAAGGACCAGGTGGCCACGACGTACGCCGCGGTGACGCTGCTGCCGGGCACGCTGCTCACCCAGCGCATGACCGCCACGACGACCGACCAGGTCGGGCCGGGCAAGGCCAAGGTGGGCCTGTCGCTCAAGGCCGGCCAGATGCCCACCGACCTCAAGTGGAGCGACGTCGTCCAGGTGATCTACGTGCCGGCCGCCGGCCGGGGGTCCGGCACCGCCCAGCAGAAGGTGCTGGCCACCGCCGCCCGGGTCGAGAGCGCCGGCACCGGGCGATCCGGCGGCGGGCTGGTCACGATCGTCGTCGACACGTCGATCGCGCCCGTCATCGCCCAGTACGCCTCCAGCGGGGAGATCGCCCTCGTCACGCTTCCGGGGGTCAAGTGACGTGGCGCTGATCGTGCTCGCCGCCGACAAGGGGGCGCCCGGCGTGACCACCGCGGCGACCGCCCTCGGCGCCGTGTGGCCCCGCCCTGTGCTGCTGGCCGAGTGCGATCCCTCCGGCGGCGACCTCGCCTACCGGCTGCCGGCCGACGACGGCGGCGTGCTGAACCCCGGGCGCGGCCTGCTCAGCCTCGGCGCGGTCGCGCGGCGCGGGCTCCACACCGAGCTGATCTACGAGCACACGCAGCGGCTCGTCGGCGGCCTCGACGTGCTGGCCGGCCTGACCAACGGCGAGCAGGCGGCCGGCCTCACCTGGCTGTGGGGCCCGCTCGGCCGGGCGTTCGCCGCGCTGCCGCAGGCCGACGTGCTCGCCGACTGCGGCCGGCTCGGGCTGCACCCCCAGATCGGGGACCTGGTGGCCGAGGCCGACCAAGTGGTGCTGTTCACCCGGGCCAGTCTCGACCACGTCGCCCACCTGCGCGAACGGCTGTCGCTGATCGGGCGGAAGGTCGGGGTCGTGGTGATCGCCGACCCCCGGTCGTACCGGTCGTCGATGGAGGAGATCCGGCGCATCGTCTCCGGCTGGGACGTCGCCTTCGTCGGCGGTCTCGCCTACGACCCGAAGGGCGCGGAACTGCTGCGCGGCCAGTGGGGCGGGCGGCTCGACCGCAGCCTCCTGATCCGTACGGCCAGGGAGCTGGCCACGCGCCTGGCCGCGCAACTGGCCGCGGGCGGCGAGACGACGGCGCCGCCCGTCGTCGGGCGGGCGAACCGGGAGCCGGAGGTGCGGTCGTGAACTCCCAGCGGCGGCCGATCGACCACGGCCTGGTGAAGCGGTTCCGGCAGGAGGTCGGCGACCGGCTGGCGCACCAGCGGCGGCTCGACCAGGCGAGCGGCGTGCCGCCGATGTCGGGGGAGGACGAGCGGCAGTTCGCCCGGGCGCTGATCGCGCAGGTGCTGGAGGAGCACGCGCGGAGCGAGATCGGCGTGGGGCGCACCCCGCCCACGGCCGAGGAGGAGGAGGCGCTGGCGGCGGGCATCCACGCCGCGCTGTTCGGCGTCGGCCGCCTCCAGCCGCTGCTCGACGACCCCGAGGTCGAGAACATCGACATCAACGGCTGCGACCGGGTCTTCGTCGGCTACGCCGACGGCCAGGAGCTCATGCACGACCCCGTCGCCGAGACCGACGAGGAGCTCATCGAGCTGATCCAGATCCTGGCGGCGTACTCGGGTCTGTCGTCGCGGCCGTTCGACACCGCCAACCCGCAGCTCGACCTGCGCCTGCCGGACGGCTCCCGCCTGTCGGCCGTCATGGACGTCACCGTGCGGCCGGCGCTGTCGATCCGCCGCGCCCGCCTCGGCAAGGTGTTCCTCAGCGACCTCGTCGGGAACGGCACGCTCACCCCCGAGCTGGGCCGCTTCCTCACCGCCGCCGTGGCCGCGCGGAAGAACATCATGATCGCGGGATCGACGAACGCGGGGAAGACCACGCTGCTGCGGGCGCTGGCCAACGAGATCCCGCCGCACGAGCGGTTGATCACGGTGGAGCGGGCGCTGGAGCTGGGGCTGGACCAGTTCCCCGAGCTGCACCCCAACGCGGTGGCCTTCGAGCACCGCCTGCCCAACGCCGAGGGGCAGGGCGAGATCACGATGGCCGAGCTGGTGCGCCGGTCGCTGCGCATGAACCCCTCGCGCGTGATCGTCGGCGAGGTGCTGGGCGACGAGATCGTCACGATGCTCAACGCGATGACCCAGGGCAACGACGGGTCGCTGTCGACGATCCACGCCAACTCCAGCATGGAGGTGTTCAACCGCATCGCGACCTACGCGCTGCAGGCCCAGGAACGGCTGCCGATCGAGGCCACCCACATGCTCATCGCCGGGGCCATCGACTTCGTGGTGTTCATCGAGAAGCGCAACGACTACCACCGGGGAGGCACCCTGCGGCGCTACGTGTCCAGCGTGCGGGAGGTCACGGGCTGCGACGGGCGGGTGCTGTCCTCGGAGGTGTTCGCCATGGCGGGCGACTACCTGGTGCCGCACGCCCCGATCTCCTGCGCGGACGAGCTGGCCGCCCACGGGTACGACCCGGCCCGGGGAGCGTGGCGATGAGCGGCCTGTTGCCGGCGCTGCCTCCGGGCGTCCTCGACCCCCTGGTGCTGCTGGCCGGGGCCGCGGCGGGCGGCGGGCTCTTCCTGCTCGCCCTGGCCCTGTACGGCCTGCGCCCCCGCCCGGCCACACCCGACGGCCGGGCCGAGCGGATGCGCCTGCTGCGCACCCTGTCCACGAGGTCGGCCATCGCGGCTGTGACGGGTGTCGTGGTGCTGGTGGTGACCGGCTGGCCGGTCATCGCCGCGGGAGCCGTACTGCTGGTGCTGGCCTGGCGGGGCTTCACCGGCGGCGCGGCGGAGGAGCGGGCCGCCATGCGGCGCCTTGAGGGCCTGGCGGCGTGGACGGAGTCGCTGCGCGACACGATCGCGGGCGCGGCCGGGCTCGAACAGGCCATCCCCTCCTCGATCCGGGCCGCGGCCCCCATGCTGCAACCGCACCTGCGGGCCCTGGTCGACCGGCTCCACACCCGGATGCCGCTCGCCGACGCGCTGCGGATGTTCGCCGACGAGCTGGACGACACCTCGGCCGACCTCGTCGTGGCGGCGCTGATCCTCAACTCGCGGCTGCGCGGGCCGGGCCTGCGCGACGTGCTGTCGGCCCTGGCGGTCTCGGCGCGCGAGGAGCTCGACATGCGCCGGCGCGTGGAGGCCGAGCGCAGGTCCACACGCAAGAGCGTGCAGATCGTGGTCGGCACCGCCCTCGCCTTCGCCGCCGCACTGGTCGTCTTCAACCGTTCGTACGTCGAGGAGTACAACTCCGTGCTCGGCCAGGCCGTGCTCGTCGTGGTGGCGGGCCTGTTCGGCGCGGGCTTCGCCTGGATGCGGCGGCTCGCCCGCTTCGACAAGCCGGCCAGGATCCTCGCCCCCTACCACCGCCCGCGCCCCGCGGCGGCCGCGCAGGCGCAGCCGCCGGCGGAGGTGATCAGATGATCGCGACGGTGGTCTGCGGAGCCGTGCTCGGCCTCGGGCTCTTCCTGCTGGTGCGGGCGCTGTTCCCGCCCCGGCCCGGCCTGACCGCCCGGCTCGCCGCGCTCGACCAGGCCCGCGACGGCAAGGGCGTGCCGCGTGCGCCGCTGATCGCGCCCGAGGAGGACGTCAGCGAGTTCCGCCGCATGCTCGGTCTGCGGCTGGCCCGGTTCTACGCGGCGCGCGGCTGGGAGGCTCGGTCGATCAAGGCCGACCTCGCGCTGCTCGGCAAGTCGTTCGAGGGGTTCCTCGCGACCAAGCTGCTGCTCGGGGTCTCGGGCCTGCTGGCGTTCCCGCTCCTCGTCGGCTGGCTCGCGCTGATGGGATGGGGCGTCTCGGTGCAGGTGCCGCTCTGGTCGGCCCTGGTCGTCTGCGTGATCTTCTTCCTGCTGCCGGACGCGCAGATCCGGCGGGACGCCGCCGTGCGGCGCCGCGACTTCCGGCACGCCGTGGGCGCCTTCCTCGACCTCGTGTCCATGAACCTCGCGGGCGGCAGGGGCGTGCCCGAGGCGCTGATGATGGCGGTCGCCGTGGGCAGTCCCGTCACCACGCCCGGGGCGCTGAACGGCGCCGTGAACGGCACCGTGAACGGCGCGGTGAACGGCGCCGCCTCGGCCGCCGCCACCGGGGCCGCGAACGGCGCGGGTCCCGCCCCCGGCGCCAACTGGGCGATGGAGCGCATTCGCGAGGCGCTGGCCAACGCCCGGATCGTCGGCATCACCCCCTGGCAGGCCCTCGGCCAGCTCGGCGACGAGATCAACGTGGACGAGCTGCGGGACCTGTCGGCCGCGCTCGGGCTCGTGGCCGACGACGGCGCCAAGGTCCGCGCCTCCCTCACGGCCCGCGCCGCCACCCTCCGCCGCCGCGAGCTCGCGGAGGTCGAGGGCAAGGCGGGCGAGCGGTCCCAGTCGATGCTCGTCGCCCAGCTCCTGCTGTGCGCGGGCTTCGTGATCTTCCTCTCTTTTCCCGCAGCCATGAAGATGTTGGGGGCCTGATGCTCTGGTTCCACTATCTGATCGCCGTGCTCCACGTACGGCTGGATCGCGCCAGGAACGCCCCGTCCAGGGGAGCCTCGGCGGTCGAATGGGTGATCATCACCGCCATCATCGCCGGAGTCGCGCTCGGCCTGGCCACGCTGATCAAGCAGTTGGTCGAGCAGAAGCAGTCCGACATCCAGAACAGCTTCAGCGGCGGCGGCTCCGGCGGCGGCGCGGGCGGCGGCGCCGGCGGAGGTAACGGAGAGTGACCGCACAGGGCGTGACCGGCCCCCGCGCCGTGTCCGCCGTGCGCCGCGAGCGGGGCGGGCGGAACGAGCGGGGCGGACGCGGCGAGCGGGCTCGGCGAGACGGGCGACGCGGGCAGGGCGGGCGTGGCGAGCGGGGCGCCACGGTGATCGAGCTTGCCATGCTCATGCCGATCGTGCTCGCCGTCGTGCTCCTGATCGTCCAGGTCACGCTCTGGTTCCACGGCCGCCAGGTCGCCGACGCGGCCGCGCGGGAGGGCGCGCGGATCGCCCGTGCGGGCGGCTCCGACGGCTGGCAGGAGGCGGCCGAGGGCAAGGCGCGGCAGATCGTGCAGGCGATCGGACCGCAGTTGCTGAAGAACGCCCAGGCGCAGGCGTGGGAGCAGGGCGACCAGCGCGGCGTGGAGGTGACCGGCAGCGCCGTGCAGGTGGTGCCGCTGCTGCCCGCGCTGACCTTCACGATCACGTCGCGCTTCGGCGGGCCCATCGAGTGCTTCCGCCCCGACGACGGCTCGGACGGCTGCGAATGACCCGGTCGGAGCGTGGGTCGATGACGGCCGAGACGGTCATGCTGGCCCCGCTGTTCCTGCTCTTCCTGCTGTTCCTCGTCGGCGCGGGCCGGATCGTGGAGGCCCAGGGGGAGGTCAACGGGGCCGCGCGGGACGCCGCCAGGGCCGCCTCCGTGCAGCGCACCGAGGCGGAGGCCGAGTCGGCCGCGAAGGAGGCCGCCGAAGCCGCGCTCTCCGGTGACTGCTCGCCGCAGGTGGACATGTCCGGCAGCGAATGGAAGATGGACGGCTTCGTCCGGATGACCGTGACCTGCGAGCTGAACCTCGACTTCCTCGGGTTCGGCGGCACCAAGCAGATGTCGGGCACCTCGGTCGTGCCGCTCGAACGGTATCGGAGGGTGCAGTGACCCCGCCGCGTCCGTGTCGCCGGTGCGGTTCGCGTGTCCGCGACCGCCGGGCCGCTCCGCGTCTCGCCCGAGACACGACGACCGTGCCGTGCGCCCTGATGAGGGCGCGGGCCGCCGCCGGAGGCCGGCGGTCGGGGGAGCGGGGCTCCATGTCGGTGTTCGTGGTCCTCTTCTCGGGGGTGGTGTTCCTGCTGGCCGGGCTGCTGGTCGACGGCGGGGCCGCCATGAACGCCCGCCTCAAGGCCGCCGACATCGCCGAGCAGGCCGCGCGCGCCGCCGCCGACCAGATCGACGTCGAGACCCTGCGGGCGACCGGCCAGGTGCGCCTGCTCGCCGACGAGGGCGCGGTGTGCGGCGAGGCCGAGAAGATCACGGCGGACCAGGGGGCCGACGGCGTGCGCATGACCGAGTGCACCGTGGGCGGCGGCCAGGCGGACGTCACGGTGGCGGTGTCGGTCCATTGGGACGCCTTCTTCCTGTCCGCGCTGGGCTTCGCCGGCTCCGACATGGAGGCCGAGGCCACGGCCGCTCCTGATCCGGGGGAGGCGTGACAGGGACACGGCCGCCGGGCGGCCGGCGGGAGGAGTTCGACCGCGAGCCCCAGCGAGGGCGAGGGCGGGGGGCCGGGCGCGGGGTTCCGGCAGGCGGCGCCCCCGGCCGGGATCCGCGCGCCGATCGCGAGGTCGTGGGAGGCGGCACGCCCGGGCGGGGCCCGCGACCGCGTCCCGAGGGCATGCCGTCCGTGCTGGGGCCGCAGCGGGCGCCCGAGCACTGGCACGACGACCGGCCCGCACGGCTGCGGACCCGGCGTACGGCCGGGGACGTCCTCGCCGGCCTCGGGGCCCTGGTCGCGCTGGTGGGCCTGGTCGGCGGCGTGCCGTACGCGTTGCTCCGGCTGGCAGGTCCGCCGATCAGCGGCGACCTGCTGAACGCCGACCTGTTCACCAGCCAGGTCGGCCCCGAGACGATCATCGCGATCCTGATCCTCCTGGTGTGGCTGGCCTGGCTGCAGCTGTTCCTGTGCGTGGTCGTCGAGGTCTACGCGGGGCTGCGGCGGGTCGGCATGCCGGCCAGGGTGCCGCTGTCGGGCGGCACCCAGGCGCTGGTGAACCGCCTGGTCTCCGCCGTGCTGCTGCTGTTCACCGCGACCGCCGTGGCGGTGCCCCTCGCCCGCGCGGGCGCCCCGGCCCCGATCCGGCCGCAGATCGCGGCGCTGTCGGCGCCGGTGCCGCAGGCCGAGGCGGAGCGACCGGCCCTGCACGCCAGGGAGGTCAAGAAGGTCTACGTGGTCCAGCCTCCGCACGGGCGCCACCACGAGAGCCTGTGGGAGATCGCGGAGAAGTGCCTGGGGGACGGGCGCCGCTATCCGGAGATCTACCGGCTCAACCAGCACAAGGAGCAGCCCGACGGCAGCCGGCTGCACATGGCCGACCTCATCCGTCCCGGCTGGGTGCTCGACATGCCGGACGACGCCAGGAACGTCCACATCGTGCCGGTGGACGAGGACCGGCCGGAGATCCTGAAGGAGCACCGCCACGCGCCCGCCGAACTCGACGGCGACACCCGGTACGCCGGGGGAGGGGCGAGCGGCGGCGACGTCCACGCCGACCGGCACGCGACACCGGACCGGCACGCGACGCCGGACCCGCGTCCCACCGGCGGTTCGCACACCGGAGGCACGACGGGCAGCGAGGGGGACACCACCCGCCCGGACCAGGGATCCGGCGACGGCGCCCGGCCCGGCGACCCGGGCCACGAGCGCGGCAGGGCGACGCCCGAGCCGGGCAAGCCGGGGATCGTGCTGCCGCCGCCCGCGATGCCGCAGGACACCCCGTCGGAGCCGAGGGGCCGGACCGGCGACGTGAAGGACACGCCCGCCACCACCAGCGCGAAGCCCACCCCGCGTCCGATCATCACGACCACCGTCAAGCCCGCGATCGCGCCCTCGGAAGCGGGTCACCAGACCTCCGGCGAGCGGCAGGGCGGGCCGGTCCTCGCCGACTACCTGGCGGCCTCGTCGCTGGCGGCGGCCGGGCTGCTGGCCCTGCTCGGCCGCAGGCGGCGCGAGCAACTGTGGCGCCGGGCCTTCGGGTGGCGCATCGCCCGGCCGCGCGGAGACGCCGCCGAGGCCGAGGTCGCCATCCGCCTCGGCGCCGACGCCCCCGGCAGCCGCATGCTCGACATCGGCCTGCGCCTGCTCGGCCGCCTGCTGGCCGACGCCGACCGGCGCCCTCCGACGATCTACGCCGTCCACCTGTCCAACCGGGGCCTCGACCTGTGGATCCACCCGGCCGAACACGATGCGCCGGAGCCGTGGGAGGCCTGCGACGACGGGCAGGTGTGGCGCCTTCCGGCCCACGAGGGACGCCGCATCGACGAGCACGTGCTGGCCGGAGTGCCCGCGCCCTATCCCGGGCTGGTCTCGCTCGGCACCGGGCAGGGCGGACGCGTCCTGGTCGACCTCGAGGCCGCCCACGGCGTAATCGCGATCACCGGGGCGCACACCGTCGCCGCGCTGTCGGCGCTCGCCGTCGAACTGGCCACCAACCGTTGGTCCGACCAGATGCGCATCACGCTCGTCGGCTTCGGCGAGGAGCTGACCCTGCTCGCACCCGAGCGGATCAGGACGGCGGGCAGCCTGGCCGAGGTGCTGCCGGAGTTCGAGGAGCGTGCCCGCTACGACGGCGACGTGCTCACCGGCCGGGTCCACAGCCGCGTGGCCGACCCCGCGTACACCCCGCACTACCTCCTGTCGGCCATCCGCCCCGACGAGGACGAGGCGCGCCGCCTGGCGCTGCTCGGCAAGGGCACGCGTACGGCGAGCGGCTTCGTGATCGCGGGGGAGGTGCCGCACGCCACCTGGACGTGGGAGGTCACCGACGACGGCCGGGCCCGCGTGGACGCGCTGGGCCTGAACATCGAGGCCCACCTGCTGCCGCGCCGGCACTACGACGCCGTGATCAGCCTGTTCCGCACTGCTAGGCAGCAGGAGGGCGAGCCGCTCACCCCGGTGGTGGAACGGCTGAGCGAGGAGCCGCCGTCCATCGAGGTGCGCATCCTCGGCCCGATCGAGATCAGCCCGGTGAACCCGCTCGAAGAGGGCCGCGCGGCACTCGCCCACGAACTCGTCGTCTACCTGGCCACCCACCCGGACGGAGTGCACCCGGCCGTGCTGGCCGGCGTGCTGTGGCCGCGCGGCGTGCAGCTCGCGGTGCGCGACGCCACGATCGCCCGGGTCGCCGAGTGGCTCGGTCGCGACGCCGAGGGACGTCCCCACCTGTTCCTCGACCGGTCCGGGCGCCTGCGGCTCGGGCCGGAGATCCGTACGGACTGGCGGCTGTTCCAGGACCTCGTGCGGCAGGCCGGCGAGTGGGCCGACGCCGCCGATCCCGCTCACGGCAGGCCCGGCGACATGGAGGCCGGCCTGCTGGAGCGGGCGCTCAATCTGGTGCGCGGCCCGCTGCTGAACGGCAGGCCGCCCGACCGGTACGCCTGGCTGGCGGCCGACCCCCTGGAGTACGACGTGACGGCCTGGGTGGCGGACGCCGCCCACGCGCTGTGCGAGATTCGGCTGGCCCGCCACGACCCGCACGGCGCGGTGGCGGCGGCCCGGGCCGGGCTGCTGCTGGCCGCCGACGACGAGGGGCTGTGGCGCGACCTGCTCCGGGCGGCGCACGCCACGGGGGAGCCCGTCCGGCTGCGGGCGGTCGTCGACGGCCTGCTGCGGCGCGCCACCTCCCACCCGTACGGCGGCGGGATGGCGCCGGAGACGGAGGCGCTCATGGACGAGTTGCTGCCCGACTGGCGCAGGACGGTCTCTCCCGACCTCAGAAACCCGACCCCCAGAAATCCGAACCTCGGAAACCCGGCGGACCTCAGAACCTCACGTCTCGCCTGATCGGAGCCCCAATGCCAGGGACGTCCCCCTCCGAATCATGCCGATCCACGCATAGCGCTGGCTCGTCCCCGACGGCCGTTCCTATGGTGACGGCGGCGGGGGATCGCGTACTGCGGAGGACTCCGGTGATGCGTCCAGGACTCGCCCCGGCGGCGGCGCCGCTCGCCTCGGCCCGCACGCTGCTCCTGGTGGTCTGCACGCTGCTCGTCTCGGCGTGCGCCCCGCCGGACGCGGACCGCGGCTTCACCCCGGGCGGCGGCGTGGAGCCCGCCGCGGCCGCGGCCTCGGGAACGCCGGGCCGGCAGCCGGGCACCGAGACGGTCACGGCGGCGCCCGGGCTGACGATCGAGATCGAGTGGCCGCTCGAGCCCGACCCGAAGCGGTCGGCCGTGATCAAGGCGTTCGCCGGCGACTTCACGGCACAGTGGCGGGCCGTCGGCACCTCCGGCGGCGACCGCTCGTACGTGAAGGGGATCGACGCCGAGTCGTCCGCCTACATGGACGCCGTCACCTGGGTGCAGGGGTTCCTCAAGGACGGGCAGTCGGCCCGGGGCGTGGCCAGGCTCTACGCCCTGCGGGTGCCTTCCGTCGTGGGACGCGGGGCGGAGGCCGACGGCTGCGTCGACCTGACCGGCGTGCGGCTGACCGACCGGGAGGGCACCCCGCTGGCCCGTCAGCCCGCCTGGCTCAAACGCCCGCGGGCGGTCTTCCTGCAGACCGCCGGCCTGGGGCACGGCGACGACGGCGTCTGGCGGATCCGGCTCTACCGCCATGCGGACTATCCGGACGAGCGCGCGAAGGAGTGCGTGAGATGAGGGCCATTGCTGTGACGTCCCTGCTGGCGGGGGCTCTGCTCGCGGTGTGCGCGCCACCCGCCGCCGCCGATCCGGACGTCGGGGCGCACGGCGAGGCGTTCCAGAAGGGCAACACGGCCGGCGTCAGGCTGACCAACTCCAAGGTCGGCCTGTCCGGCAACGGCCTCGGCGGCAAGAGCGACGGCTACCGGATGCCCCGCCCCTGCTGGTACGAGCCGAACAGCTCGGCCGACGACATGCGCAACCTCCAGGCGCAGCAGAAGAAGCAGGCGGTGGAGGCGGGGCTGGACTACGACGTCGATCTCGACAAGTTCGGCGGCAAGATCGGCGACAAGGGTCAGTGGTGGGGAGTCGCCTACGACGCCGGCAACCCGGACGGACCCTCCTGCGCCGCCGGACTCGAGCCGCTCGTCTGGGTGCCCGAGGGGACCACCCCCGCCGGCGGCATCACGCTGGAGCAGCTCATGCAGATCGCCCGGGCCGCGCTGACCGTGCCGGAGCCGAAGATCAAACTGAGCCCGGACGCCAAGAGCTACGTCAACCTGGGGACCTGGGTGTGGCTGGACGGTGCGGAGGCGGCGCCCCGGTCCGTCACCGCCACGCTGCCGGGGGTCATGTCCGCCACCGTCACGGCGACGCCGGACCACCTCGAGATCAAGTCCGGCACCAGCGGCGACCGCGCCGAGGTGTACGACAAGGGATGCGGCGCCACCGGCAAGCCGTACGTGAAGGGCGCCGACAAGAGCGGAGACGACAAGCCCGAGTGCGGCGTCGTCTACCTGCACTCCTCGATCGACCAGCCGGGCAAGGTCTACACGCTCACCGTGACGAGCGTCTGGAACGTCGCCGGCAACGGCAACCAGGGCGGCCAGGTCGTCCCGTTCGCGTACGACCCGATCCAGGTGGCGGCGACCAGGGACGTGCCCGTCGGCGAGGTCCAGAGCATCGTCAAGGACTGACGTGCCTCAGCCCGCGAGGCGTACGGCTACGCGGGCGCGCGTACGGGGATCGGTGGAACGGCGGTCGGTCCCGTGGGGGACGACCCGCCCGCGGGCCGGCGCATACCTTCCCCAGACCCCGGCCGATCCGCGGCCGGGGCCGGACAGAAGGGGGAGCTCCCATGCCGGTGCTCTCGAATCCGCGCACGTTCCGCCGATGGGCGGCGGGGCTGTGCCTGCTCGCCGCCCCGCTCGTCTACGTCGCGGGAGTGCTCGCCGACCCGGCGCTGCGCGAGGGCGGCGACGCCGTCGGGGCGTACGGACGCCACCCCGGCCAGGTCGCGCTCAGCGCCTCGCTCCTGCACTGGAGCTGGGTGCTTCTGGTGCCCGGGATCGTGGGGATGGTTCACCTGATCCGCCACCGCGGCGTCGTGTTCGGGCATCTCGCGGGAGGTCTGGCGCTGCTCGGCGTGGTCAACTTCTCCGCGCTGATGCTCGGCGACGTCTTCTACGCGCGTCTGGAGCGGGCGCTGCCGCCGGAGCAGGGCGCGCGCATCGGGGACGAGGCGTTCGCCGACGCCGGAGCCCGCTTCGGGTTCCAGCTGCCCGGCTTCGCCGGGCTGGCCGGCCTGTTCCTGCTGGGCCTCGCGCTCGCCCACGCCCGGCGCGCGCCCTGGTGGGCTCCGTTCGCGCTGATCGCGGGTGTCTTCGGGACGCCGGTCTTCCCGCTGGGCACGGTCGCCGGTGGACTGCTCTATCTGGCCGGCGCCGGGGTGATCGGGCTCAGGATGCTGCGCATGACCGACGACGAGTGGGCCGGTGAGGCCGCCGCGCCGGGAACGGGCGCCGGTCGTGACGAGGGCGCGGGTCAGCCCGGGACGGCGGGGCCGGTCGCGGGGTCACTCCCAGGATGAGCCGCCGGCGGCGGGATCGACGGCGGAGCCGGTGAGCGGGAACCGCGCCCGCACCTCGTATCCGCCCGCCGGGGTGGGGCCGGCGGTCAGCTCGCCCCCGTGCATCGCCGTACGCTCGCGCATGCCGATCAGCCCGTGCCCGCCTCCGCCGTCCGGGGCGGGGCGGGCCTGCGCCCCGTCGTTCGCGACCGCGATGAGCAGCTCGTCGACGGCGTAGTGAACGGCGACGTCGATCGTCGCGGCGTGGGCGTGCTTCAGCGCGTTCGTCAGGGACTCCTGGATGACCCGGTAGGCGGAAAGATCGAGCCCCGGGGGCAGCGGCCGGCGTTCGCCGGTGACGCGCAGCCGTACGACGGGACCCGCCTCCGCCACCTGAGACACCAGCTCGTCCACCCGGTCGAGACCCTTTCGCGACGCCTCCGGCGCGTCGGTCTGCGTGGCGCGCAGCATGCCCAGCATGTGCCCGAGCTCCTCGACCGCCTCGCGTCCGGCCTGCTCGACGGCGAGCAGCAGACCGCGCTCGCGGGCGCGGTCGTCCCCGAGGAGCCTGCGCACCCCGCCCACGTTCAGCGTCATCAGGCTCACGTTGTGGGAGACGATGTCGTGGAGCTCCCTGGCGATGCGGGAGCGCTCCTCGGCCACCGCCCACCGCGCGCGCAGCTCGCGCTCGGCTTCGAGCCGTGCCGCCTGTGCGGCCAGCCGTCTCGTCCGGTCTGCCTGCCGCCGCAGCAGGATGCCGCTGCCGTACGCGACCCCGACGAAGATGGCGCCGATGAGCACCTCGGCGACGTCGTTGTCCTGCAGCGTCTGCAGGTGCGCGTACGCGACGAGCACGCACCCGAGCCCCGCGACCCCTCGGCGGCTGCGGGGTTCCGCCGCGCCGGCCACGGTGTGGACGAGGATCAGCGTGGAGTAGAAGTGCCACGCCGCGTAGTACTCGGCGCCGCCCGCCACCCGGACCGCGTACCCGATCGCGGTCAGCACGAGGAGCGCGCTCGCGGGGAACCGGCGCCGGAAGAGCAGCACCAGCCCGGCGGCGAGCGCGCCCGCCGCGTAGGGGACGGGGTCGGCGATCTGGCCGGGGGCCGTCCCCCGGCGGCCGAACGACTCGACCTGACCGGCGACCGCCTCGGCGAGGGAGAGCAGGACGTCGAGCCGGGAGGGCCGCCAGCCGCCGGCGAACAGCCTTGTCACGGCCGGGACCGGTGTCCCGGCCGGACCACCCCGGCCTCGTAGGCGAACACGACCGCGTGGACGCGGTCGTGCAGGCCGAGCTTGTGCAGGATGCGTGCGACGTGGGTCTTGACCGTCGCCTCTCCGATGCGCAGTTCCCCCGCGATCTGGGAGTTGGACAGGCCGTGGGCGAGCATCCGCAGCACCTGGAGCTCACGCTCGGTGAGCGCGGCCAGCTCGTCGTACGCCCCGGGCTCGGGCAGGTCGGCGAACGCGGTGATCAACCGGGGGGCGACGGCGGGGTCGATCAGCGCCTCGCCGGCCGCCGCCGCCCGCACCGCCCTGACCAGATGCTCGGGGGGAGAGGTCTTGAGCAGGAAGCCGTGCACCCGGCTCCGCAGCGAGGCGTGCAGGTTCTCGTCGGTGTTGAAGGTCGTCAACATGACGATCCTCGGCGGTCGCGGGTCGCCGAGAAGCCGCCTGGCCGCGCCGATTCCGTCGAGACCGGGCATCGCGATGTCCATCAGCAGGACGTCGGGCCGCAGCCGCCGGGCCGCCGCCACGGCGTCGAAGCCGTCCGCCGCCTCCGCGACGACCTCGATCCCCGGCTCGGACTCGGCGACCAGCCGCAGCCCGGCCCTGATCATGGCCTGGTCGTCGGCGATCACCAGGGTGATGGTCACCGGAGGCTCCCCTCGTCGGCGGTAGGGCCGCAGCGTAGCCATACCGCGAGCGGGCGGGCGTCCCCCGGCGACGCGACCCGGCGCACACGGCGGTCCTCCACCTGGCGGACCGGGCGTCCCTCCGCCGGATGACCCGTCCCCCGGACCTCGGCCCTGCGGGCAGGTCAGGCGCGGGACTCGTGGGCGACCAGCCACTCCTTGACCGGCGTGCCGTACAAGTAGCTTCCGTAGCCGCCGGTCGAGGGCAGCACGCGGTGGCATGGCACGAACGGCGCGATCAGGTTCTGCGCGCAGGCCGACCCCGCGGCCCGCGCGGCCGTCCTCGGCAGCCCCGCCTTCTCCGCGAGCTGCGCGTACGACACGGTGGTCCCGGCGGGCACGGAGCGCAGCGCCTCGTACAGGCGCTGCCTCGTGGGCGTGCCGGGCTGCTCCACGGGGATCCGGTCGAGCGCGTCGATCTTCCCGTCGAGGTACTCCCGCACGGCCTCGGCCGCGTCGCCGAGATCGCCCTCCCGCAGGGGAAGCGCCCGCAGGGACGGCGAGAGCCGGGCGAACATCTCGCGGGGGTCGGCGGTGAAACCGGCCGCGACCAGCACGCCGTCGCGGGCGAGCAGAGCGAGGGGGGCCACCGGGGTGGGCACGGTCTGCGTGATGATCATCTGTTGCGTCCTCGTGGTGTGGTGTCTGGGTTGTCGGAGGCGTGGCTCCACAGGTGGAGCGCGGCGTACGCGCGCCAGGGCCGCCATCGTTCGGCCTCGCCCGCGGCGACGCCGAGCCGTTCCATCGTCCTGCGCAGCACGAGGTCGCCCTCGGGCCACGCGTCCGGGTCGCGCAGCGCGCGCAGCGCGATGTAGCCGGCCGTCCACGGGCCGATGCCGGGGATCTCCAGCAGCCCGGCGGTGGTGTCGGCGGGGTCGCCCGCGCCGTCGAGGTCGATCGCGCCGGAGGCCACCGCCTCGGCAAGCGCCCTGATCGTGGCGACCCTGCGGGTGGTGAGCCCGAGGCCGTCCAGGTCGGCCGCGGCGAGCCGGTCGGCCGTGGGGAACAGCAACGGCACCTGGCCGGTCGCGGTCGCGTCCGGAGTCCCGTTCTCGTCGACCGGACTGTCGGGGACGGCGGGGACGCCGGCCCGGGCGGCGATGCGGCCGAGCAGGGTGCGGGCCCCGGCCACCGAGATCTGCTGCCCGACGACCGCCCGCACCGCCAGCTCGAACCCGTCGTACGCTCCCGGCACGCGCAGCCCGGGACGGGCCGCGACCAGCGGCGCGAGCGACGTCGAACCGAGGATCTCCCGCACCGCGCCGGGGTCGGCGTCGAGGTCGAGCAGGCGGCGGCAGCGGGCCACCAGCCGGGAGAGCAGGTGCGTCTCGGTGGTCCGCACCGTGAGCAGGACGTGTCCGGCGGCGGGCCGCAGCGTGATCGAGCCGCCCGGCACGGCCCGCGTGTAGGCCGTGACGTCGTCCCCCGACCGGCAGACCGCCTCCACCGAGGGGATCGCCCTGGCGCCGAGGAACCGCAGCACCGACTGCGCGTCGTACGGCTCGCGGTGGCCGAGCCGCAGCGTGAGCCCGGTCGTGAGGGCGACCGGACCCCCCTTCTCGTGCATCGGCCCGTTGGTCTTGCGCAGCTCTCCCGGCGCGAAGCCGTACGACTCCTTCATCGCCGCGTTGAACTGGCGCACGCTGCCGAACCCGGCGGCGAACGCGACGTCGGTGATCGGCAGGGTGGTCTCGGTGAGCAGCTGCTTGGCGAGCAGCAGCCGCCGGGTGCGGGCGACGGCGAGCGGCCCGGTGCCGAGCTCGGTGGCGAACAGGCGGTGCAGATGCCGCTCGGTCACGTGCAGGCGGCGGGCCAGCCCGGCGACGCCGGACTCGTCGGCCACCCCGTCGTCGATCAGCCGCAGCGCGCGTCCGACCAGGTCGGCGCGGACGTCCCAGCCGGGGTCGCCCGGGCTGAGCTCCGGACGGCAGCGGCGGCAGGGCCGGAACCCCGCGGCCTCGGCCGCGGCGGCGTGCCGGTAGAAGCGGACGTTGCCCCGGGCGGGGGTGCGGGCGGGACAGATCGGGCGGCAGTAGATCCCGGTGGTGGTGACAGCCGTGTAGAAACGCCCGTCGAAGCGGGAGTCCCGCGCGGAGACGGCGAGGTAGCACGCGTCGAAGTCGAGCTGTCGTGTGGTCACGTAGACGACGTTATGCGCTGGCCACCGATGCGGGCTGGCGGAAATCGGACGCGGCCGTCTGGGAGCCCGACAGCGCGGAGGGGTCTCGCGCGAGACCGGGCGGTGAGCCTGGAGTGCTCCCGCGCGAGCTGGGACGCTGGATCAGAACGCCGGCGTCACTTGCTGGAGATGCCGACCCCGAGGTCGAACTCGCGGTAGACCCGGGCCCAGAAACCGTCGCGCAGCCACACGCGCGCCTCCGGGTAGGGCCGAAGAGAGTGGCCGAGCTCCTTCTCGGCCTCGATGAGCAGTTCGGTGTCGATGACCGTGGGCAGCAGCGGGCCCGGCAGCAGGTCGCGGATGTTGTCGCGGCCTCGCGTCAGTATCCATTTCTGGGCCACATGCTCGCCGACCTCCTCCACGCGGGGCCGGCCCGGGCCCAGCTTGGCGACCTGGCCGACGGGCGCCTTCGGCGGCATCGGCTTGACCGTACGGCCCGCGAAGACCTGGGCGGGCGACGGCGTGGGCGGCACGGGCACGGGCACCGGCGCGCGGGTGAAGAACGGGCGCAGGAAGTCGGCGCTCAGGATCTCGACGGTGTCCGACTCCCAGACGAGCCGCTCGGCCTGGTTGGTCCCGAACGGCGGCTCGACCCCCCACAGGTGGATGCGCACGCCGTACGCCTGCGCGGCCTCCACGGCGGGCACCATGTCCTCGTCCCCGGCGATCAGCACGGTGTCGCTCACGGCGTGGTGGCGGGCGAGGGCCTCGAGGTCGCTGCGGATCTGCGCGTCCACACCCTTCTGCTGGCCACGGGCGTTCAGGTTGCCCAGCCTGACCTTGACCCAGGGCAGCTGGGCGATCACACGCTGGTCCACGGTGGGCACGCGGTCACGGGCGGCGTCGTACCAGTAGACGCGCAGCAGCTCGCCCGGAATGCGTTCGAGCGCGTGCTTCTGCAGCGCCTGGATCAGCTCGTCCGCCGCGACGCGGTACTCCTTACGCTCCTTGGCGCCTAAGAGAACTTCACCGGCGGCCGCGTAAAGGTAACCGACGTCCACGAGAACGGCATACTTTGCGGCAATGCCATGTGCGCTGAAGTCCGGGATGGCCATGGTGTCCTCCTGGACTCGTCACTAGTTGATCGGCTGACTATATTCCCCCGCTTTCTAGATAGTCCCAACTCTTGAGCCAGTTGACACCCTGTTCCGGCGATGTAATCGGTCCGTAGTCGTCGTGGATGGCGTCGGACGACGTGTCACCCGCCGGGGAAGAAGGCCCCGCGCCAGGCCCCCGGGCCGTGCGGGAGTCCCCGGCGCAGCCGATGCGCCGGATTCCTCCAGTTTCCCGTGCTCGTTCCCGGTGCCGGCGGCCGGGGGGCGCGCGCCGCCGCCCGCGCCGCCAGCGCGGCGACGAGGGCGGCGGTCTCCTCGGGGGTGGCGTCCCCCCGGACGATGCTGAGGTAGGGCTCGCGACTGCTCATAGCGGGATGTTCCCGTGCTTCTTCGGGGGCAGCGTGGCCCGCTTGTTGCGGAGGGCGCGCAGCGCGCGGACGACCTGGACCCGGGTGTCCGAGGGCCGGATGACCGCGTCCACGTAGCCGCGCTCGGCCGCGAGATACGGGTTGGCCAGCGTGTCCTCGTACTCGCTGATGAAACGGGCCCGGGCGGCGTCCGGGTCGCCGGCGGCGGCCAGCTCGCGCCGATAGAGGATGTTGACCGCGCCCTGCGCCCCCATCACGGCGATCTGGGCGGTGGGCCAGGCCAGGTTGACGTCCGCGCCGAGGTGCTTGGACCCCATGACGTCGTACGCCCCGCCGTACGCCTTGCGGGTGATGACGGTGACCAGCGGCACGGTGGCCTCGGCGTAGGCGTAGAGCAGCTTGGCGCCGCGCCGGATGATGCCGTTCCACTCCTGGTCGGTGCCGGGAAGGAAGCCCGGCACGTCGACGAAGGTCAGCACCGGGATGTTGAAGGCGTCGCAGGTGCGCACGAACCGGGCGGCCTTCTCGGAGGCGGCGATGTCGAGCGTCCCGGCGAAGCTCATCGGCTGGTTGGCGACGACGCCCACCGAACGCCCCTCGACCCGGCCGAAGCCGACGACGATGTTCGGCGCGAAGCCCGCGTGGATCTCCAGGAACTCGCCGTCGTCGAGGACGTGCTCGATGACCGTGTGCATGTCGTACGGCTGGTTGGCCGAGTCGGGGATCAGCGTGTCGAGCTCGCGGTCCTCGTCGGTCGTCTCCAGGTCGGCCTCGACGTCGAAGGCGGGCGGATCGTCCATGTTGTTGGACGGCAGATACGACAGCAGCGCCCTGGCGAAGTCGAGGCAGTCCTGCTCGTCGGACGCCTCGTAGTGGGCGACGCCTGAGCGCGAGTTGTGCGTGTGGGCGCCGCCCAGCTCCTCGAACGTCACCTCCTCGCCGGTGACGGTCTTGATGACGTCCGGCCCGGTGATGAACATGTGCGACTTCTCCTGCACCATCAGGACGAAGTCGGTCAGCGCGGGGGAGTACACGGCGCCGCCCGCGCACGGGCCCATGATCAGCGAGATCTGCGGGACCACACCCGAGGCGTGCACGTTGCGCTTGAAGATCTCGGCGTACAGGCCGAGGGAGACCACGCCCTCCTGGATGCGCGCCCCGCCCGAGTCGTTGATGCCGATCACCGGGCAGCCGGTCTTCAGCGCGTGGTCCATCACCTTGACGATCTTCTCGCCGAAGACCTCGCCCAGCGAGCCGCCGAACACGGTGAAGTCCTGCGCGAACACCGCGACCGGCCGGCCGTCCACCGTGCCGTACCCGGTCACGACCCCGTCGCCGTAGGGGCGCTCGCGGTCGAGGCCGAAGGCGGTCGCCCGGTGCCTGGCCAGCTCGTCGAACTCGACGAAGGAGCCCTCGTCCAGGAAGGCGGCCAGCCGCTCGCGGGCCGTCATCTTGCCCTTGGCGTGCTGTTTCTCCACCGCTCGTGCGGAGCCCGCGTGGGCCGCCTCGCTCCGGCGGCGCTCCAGGTCGGCGATCTTGCCGGCGGTGGTGTGGATGTCGATCTCGGGGGCGCGTTCGGCGCTCATCGCCCGCTCACCCTTCCTCGTGTGCTCAGCGGCCCTCGGGTCCCGAACGCCGCTCCGGGTCGCGTCGAATCCATGGGCGACAGGGTAACCAGGCCGGCGCCCCGCGGTCGCGCCGGGGCGCGCGCACCGGGATCGCCGTCGCCGGCAGGGAAGTGTCCACAGGAACGCGGTCCAGGTGCCGTTCGTTCGGCTTCACGACGGCTTCATACAAATGGGGGCTCCATGACGGACGCCGTACGCACGCAGGGGTTGTTCAAGCGGTTCGGGCAGCAGGTGGCGGTCGGCGGCGTCGACCTGGTCGTGCCAAGGGGCAGCTTCGCGGGCCTGGTCGGTCCCAACGGCGCGGGCAAGACGACGACCCTGAGCATGGTCACCGGGCTGCTGCGCCCGGACGGCGGGCGGATCGAGATCGACGGCCACGACGTGTGGGCCGACCCCGTCAGCGTCAAGGCGCACATCGGCGTGCTGCCCGATGGCCTGCGGCTGTTCGAACGACTGTCCGGCCGCGAACTGCTCATGTACGGCGGCCAGTTGCGCGGCATCCCCCTGGACGAGGTCGGCCGGCGCGCCGACGAGCTGCTCAGGGTCATGGACCTGGTCGAGGCGCAGGACAAGCTGGTGGTCGACTACTCCACCGGCATGCGCAAGAAGATCGAGCTCGCGGCGGCGCTGCTGCACAACCCGGGCGTGCTGTTCCTTGACGAGCCGTTCGAGGGCGTCGATCCCGTCTCCGCCAACACGCTGATGGAGGTGCTGCGCAGATACACCGCCTCGGGCTCCACCGTCGTCTTCTCGAGCCATGTGATGGACCTGGTCGAGCGGCTGTGCGACTGGGTGTCGGTGATGAACCGGGGGCTCGTCGTCGCGCAGGGCCCGCTGGACGACGTACGGCGGGGCCGCACCCTCAACGAGGCGTTCCTCGACATCATCGGCGTGCGGGGCAACGGGGAGGAGGGCCTGTCGTGGCTCGGGTCGCCGGCATGACCTGGCTGTTCGTCCGGCTGAAGCTCAGCCTGGTGCGCGGTGGCCTGCGCGGTGAGGTCGGCAAGCAGGTCGGTTTCGCCTTCTCACTGGGCGCCGCCCTCCTCGCCGCCGTCGCGGGGTTCGGGCTGCTGTCCCTCATCCGGTTCGCGCCGTCCGACGTCGCCCTCGACCTCGTGGCGGTGGGGTTCGCGATGTTCGCCGTCGGGTGGATCGTCGTGCCGCTGATGGCCTTCGGCCTGGACGAGACGCTCGACCCGGCCAGGCTGGCCATGTTCCCGTTGACCACCCGGCAGCTCGCGACCGGCATGCTGGCCGCGTCGGCGACCGGGCCGTGGCCGCTCGCCTCGCTGCTCGCGATGTTCGGCGGCGTGGTCGCGCTCGCCCACGGGCCGGGCGGGGTGCTGCTCGGGGTGCCCGCGGTGGTCCTCCAGTTCGCCTTCTGCCTCACGGCCTCCCGCCTGGTGACCACCGCGCTGTCCGGCGTGCTGCGCACCCGCAGGGGCCGCGACCTGCTCGCGGTCGCCGCCGTCTTCGGCGTGCTGCTCTTCCAGCTGCCCAACCTGCTGATCAACCGGGGGCTCTCCGGCGACCCCACGCGGATCCTGGCGTCGGCGGGAGACGTCCTGCGGTGGACGCCGCCGGGGCTGGCCGCACACGCGATCGCCGACGGCGGGCTCATCGGCGTCGCCGAGCTGATCGTCGTCGCGATGGCCGTCGTCGTGCTGGGGTGGCTGTGGATCGCCGCGCTGCGGCACGCGCTGGTGCGGCCCGACGCCTCCAGCCAGGGCGGCGGCTCCGTCCGGCGGTCCGGACGGATCCCGCTCGGCCGGTTCCTGCCCGGCGGCATGCTCGGCGCCGTCGTCGCCAAGGAGCTGAAGTACGCCGCGAGGGAACCCCGGGGCCGGGTGAACTGGATCGTCGCACTCTTCGTGAGCGTGGTCATCATGTTCTCCATGCGGGGGCCGGATGCCATGGACGGGCTGCAGTTCGTGGTCGGGCCCGTCTGCCTGGCGGCCGTCGTGATCGGGCTGCAGGCGGCCAACTCCTTCGGGATCGACGGCAGGTCGCTGTGGATGAACGCGATGGTGTTCTCCACTCCGCGCGACCTGCGTACCGACCTGGCCGGGCGGCACCTCGCCATGGCGGTCATCGGGGTGCCGCTGCTGACCCTGGTGTCGGTGGTCGCCGCCCTGGTGGCGGGCGACGCCGCCTGGGCCGTCCCCGCGGCGCCGGTCGCCTGGGGCGTGCTGGGCGTCGCCATGGGCGTCGGCGCGCTCACCAGCGTGACCGCGCCGTACACCTACCCCGAACGCCTGAACGCCTTCAGCAGCGCCGCTCCGGGTCAGGGCGGGCAGGCGTTCGCGGCCTCCTTCGCCACGATGCTCGTCACCGGCGTGCTCGCGCTTCCGATCGTGCTGCCGGTCCTGTTCGGCCTGGCCTGGTGGGCCGCGCTCGCCGTGCCGTACGGCGTGGCGGCCGCCTGGGCGGGCCGCAGGATCGCCGCCGGCATCGGCTTCGCCCGTCTTCCCGAGCTCCTCACCGCCGTCTCCCGCCCCACCTGACCGGTCGTGCGTGGCGCGGTCACGACGGCATGGAGCGGTTCCTGGCCCGCTTCAGCGAGGTCTGGGACTCGATGGAGTTCCTGGAGCAGGAGCACTGGGGAGACGAGGACACCGTGGTCGTGCGCAACCGGGTGCGCTTTCGCGCCCGTGCCACCGGCCGGGAAGTCGACACCCTGATCATGCAATTGATCACTGTCAGGAACGGGCGAATGCTCGAACGCCGCCCGTTCTATTGGGACCCCGGAGCCGTCGCTGCCCGCGGGCCGCGTGAGGCTGATCACTGACCCTCGCTCGGTAACAGAGCGGTCGCGAAGTTATTGCGGTGATTGCGGGGGATTCGGCCTCCCCTTATAACCGTTTGGACCGTTCTAGGGGGAATTATGCGCGGAAACAGGCCGCTGGGCCGTGCGATCTGGGCGCCGGTGGGCGCGGCGGTGCTGAGCGGGCTGGTGATCGGGGTGCTGGCCCGCCTCCTGATGCGGGGCATCGCGCTGGCCGTCGGCGGATCGACCGGCCTGTCCCTGGCGGGCACGGTCGCGATCCTCGTCGCGTTCGTCGTGCTGGCCCTGCCGGCCGCGGTGACCGCGACCGCGCGCCCGGCGATCATGCATGCCGGTCGCTGGGTGACCGCCGCGCTGACGGGGCTGGTGGCCGCGAGGACGGGGCTCGGCGACGGGAAGACCATCCTCTTGGCCGACGACGGCCAGCTGACGACGATCACCGTGCTGATCGTCGCGTTCGCCGCGATCGTGGTGGCGCACGGTCGGCTCGCCCAGCACCTCACCCGCCGCCTCAGGGCGCCTGCGCAAGCCCCGGCCGAGGCGGTCGGGACCGCGGCGCCGCGACCGGTCTGACCTGCTGCTTTTAATGGTCTAGTCCATTTGGTGAGACCGCCCTCGGGCCGCCGAGCGCGATTCGCTAGCCTTCCAAACATGGCCGCCATCGCTCCTGCCGAACGACACAACGCCGTAGCGGAGATGCCGGACGAACTCCGCGCTGACGTGCGCCTATTGGGTGGACTACTGGGTCAGGTGATCGCCGAACACGGCGGTCCCGACCTCCTCGCCGACGTAGAACGGCTCCGGAAGGCGGTGATCGCGGCCCGGCGTCAGGAGACGACGGCCGACGAGGTCGCGGCCCTGGTGGCCGAATGGCCCGTGGACCGCGCCGTGCAGATCGCCCGTGCCTTCACCTGCTACTTCCATCTCGCCAACCTCGCCGAGGAGCACTACCGCATCCGCACCCTGCGGCAGCGCGACAAGGACGACGTGCCCCTGCGCGAGTCCCTCGCGGAGGCCGTGCAGCGGCTGCGCGGGGACGACCGGCTCCAGGACCTGATCGACGGGCTGGAGTTCCGGCCCGTGCTGACCGCCCACCCCACGGAGGCGCGGCGGCGGGCGATCGTCACCGCCATCCAGCGGATCAGCGCCCAGCTCGACGCCTACAACACCCCGGGACGGGGCGCCGCCGAGCGGGAGGAGGCCCACCGGCGGCTGCTCGAGGAGATCGACATCCTGTGGCGGAGCGCCCAGCTCCGGCACACCAAGCTCGACCCCCTGGACGAGGTCCGTACGGCGATGGCGGCGTTCGACGAGACGCTGTTCCGGACGGTTCCGCTGATCTACCGCTCGCTCGACGCGGCGCTCGGGCCTGGCACCGGCACGCGGGAGCCGCTGGCCAAGGCGTACATCCGCTACGGAAGCTGGATCGGCGGCGACCGCGACGGCAACCCCAACGTCACCGCCAAGGTGACCAGGGAGGCCATCCAGATCCAGGCCGAGCACGTGCTGATCGCGCTGGAGAACGCCACCACCCGCATCGGCAGGTCCCTGACCCTCGCCAGCGTCTTCACGCCGCCGTCCGCCGAGCTGCGGGCCGCGCTCGCGCAGGCCGAGGACGACCACCCCGACCTCGTGTCGGAGATGGCCACCCGGTCGCCGCGGGAGCCGCACCGCCAGTGGCTGATGTTCGTGGCGGCCAGGATCGCCGCGACCCGCCGCCGCGACCTCGACCTCGCCTACCGCGTGCCCGCCGAGCTGCTGGCCGACCTGCGGCTCACGCAGGACTCTCTGCGCGGCGCCGGCGCCGTACGGCAGGCGTACGGCGAGCTGCAGCACCTGATCTGGCAGGTCGAGACGTTCGGCTTCCACCTGGCGGAGCTGGAGGTGCGCCAGCATTCGGCGGTGCACGCGGCGGCGCTCGAGGAGATCGCCTCCGGCACGCTGTCGGAGCGCACCGAGGAGGTCCTGGCCACGATCCGGGTGATCGGGTGGATCCAGGAGCGCTTCGGCGTGACCGCCTGCTCCCGCTACGTCGTCTCCTTCACCCGCTCGGCCGACGACATCGCGGCCGTGTACGAGCTGGCCAGGCACGCCCTGGGCGACCGCGCCCCGGTGCTCGACGTGGTGCCCCTGTTCGAGTCGGGCGAGGACCTGGACAACTCCACCCGGGTCCTTGAGGGCATGGTCAAGCTGGAGCCCGTGCGCCGGCGGCTCGCCGGGAACGGGCGGCGCATGGAGGTCATGCTCGGCTACTCCGACTCGGCCAAGGAGCTCGGCCCGGCGGCGGCCACCCTGCGCCTGTACGACGCGCAGGCGGCGCTGGCCGCCTGGGCCGCCGACAACGACATCACGCTCACGCTCTTCCACGGCCGCGGCGGCGCGCTCGGCCGGGGCGGCGGCCCGGCCAACCGCGCCGTGCTCGCCCAGGCCCCCGGCTCGGTCGCCGGCCGGTTCAAGGTCACCGAGCAGGGCGAGGTCATCTTCGCGCGATACGGCCACTCGGCCATCGCCAAGCGGCACATCGAGCAGGTCACCAACGCCGTGCTGCTCGCCTCCACCTCGGCGGTGGAGTCGAGCACGGCCGCGGCGGCCGCGAAGTTCCGCCGGCTGGCCGACACCGTGGCCGCGGCCTCCGAGCGCGCCTACCGGGCGCTGACCGAGGCCCCGGGCTTCCCCGAGTGGTTCGCGCTGGTCAGCCCGCTGGAGGAGCTCGGGTCCCTGCGGCTCGGCTCCCGGCCCGCGCGGCGCGGCCTCGGCGCGCCCCGCTCGCTGGACGACCTGCGGGCCATCCCGTGGGTGTTCTCGTGGGCCCAGACCCGGGTCAACCTCCCCGGCTGGTACGGCCTGGGCAGCGGCCTGGCCGCCGTGGTCACCGACGGCGGCATGGCCGAACTGCGCTCGGCCTACCGGGAGTGGCCGCTGTTCGCCGCGATGCTGGACAACGCGGAGATGTCGCTGGCCAAGACCGACCGCTCGATCGCGTCCCGCTACCTGGCCCTCGGCGGCCGGAGCGACTTCGCCGAGCAGGTCCTCGAGGAGTACGACCTGACGAGGCGGCTGGTGCTGGAGGTGACCGGCCACGCCCGCTTGCTGGAGAACCGGCGGGTGCTGTCGAGGGCCGTGCAGCTCCGCGACCCCTACGTGGACGCGCTCAGCCACCTCCAGTTGCGGGCGCTGTCGGCGCTGCGGGCGCCGGGCGACCTGTCGGAGGAGGAGCGCGAGCGCCTGTCCACGCTGCTGCTGCTCAGCGTGAACGGCGTCGCGGCCGGTCTGCAGAACACCGGCTGATGTACGGACCGGCCGGGCGCCCGGGATCCGGGCGCCCGGCCGGTCCGACTGCCGGTTCGGATCACGGCGTCTCGGCCGCCTGCTCGACCTCGATCCGCTCCGGGCAGGCGTAGATGTTGAAGCGCTCCTCGCGCAGGAACCCCACGAGCGTGATGCCGAACTCGCGCGCCAGGTCGACGGCGAGCGAGGAGGGCGCGGACACGGCGCACACGATCTGGATCCCGGCGCTCGCGGCCTTCTGCATGATCTCGTAGCCGACCCGGCCGCTGACCAGCAGGACGTGCCGGTCGAGGGGGGGTCCGCCGCCGAGCAGCGCCCAGCCGACCAGTTTGTCCACGGCGTTGTGCCGCCCCACGTCCTCCCGCACCGCGACCGGCGTGCCGTCGGGCGTGAACAGCCCGGCGGCGTGCAGCCCGCCCGTCCTGCCGAACACCCCCTGGGCCTCCCGCAGCCGATCGGGCAGGCCGTACAGCGTCGTGGCGGACACGGCGACCGGCGGGCGCGCCGCCGGCACGGCGCAGCGGTCGCGCAGTGCGTCGAGGCTCGCCGTGCCGCAGACGCCGCACGCGCTCGACGTCAGGAAGTTGCGCGCCGCGGCGCCGAGGTCGGGCAGCCGGGAGGCGGCGAGCCGCACGGTCACGGTGTTGTAGCGCGCCTCGGGGTCCAGATCCTCGTCGGTGCAGTAGCCGATGGCGGCGATGTCGCCGGGGCCGGCGATCCCCTCGGCGTGCAGGAATCCCGCCGCGAGCTCGAAGTCCGCGCCCGGCGTCCGCATCGTGATCGCCACCGTACGGCTCTCGCCCCCGGCCAGCAGCCGGATCTCCAGCGGCTCCTCCGTGGCGAGGTCGTCACGCCGGTCGCGTACGGCCGATCCGGACACCCTCCGGACGCGTGACCGCGTGACGGGCCCCAGACGGGCCGTGGGCCGCGCCGCGCCGTCCCGTTCCATCTGTCGGTTCCTCCTTGGCGGCATGGCTGCCGTTCTATCCCGTACGCAGCCTGCCACGCCACGGATCAGCGGTCGTCCGCCGGGTGGCGCGCGGAGGAACCCGGGAGACCGGGGAGACGGGGGGAAGCGGCGCACAGGCGGGTCACGGCGCGCACGACGGACGCCACGGGGATGTCGGCCATGCAGGCGGGGCCCGCCGGCGACAGCGGGCACTCGGCCGTCCACCAGCACGGCTGTTCGGTGATGACCGTGGGCCTGCGGTGCGGGCAGCCCGGCAGTCCCTGCAGGTCGGCGGAGCCCGCTCCGTTCCCGGCGCCGATGCCGTACCGGCCGGCCCAGGTGGGCCCGAACAGCCCGACGGTGGCCGCTCCGGCCGCCGCGGCCAGTCGCAGCGGCCCGGTGTCGCCGCCCACGACCACCCCGCCGCGACGCGCCACCGCGGCGAAGCACGCGGCGAGCCCGCGCAGGCCGCATCGCGGCAGCGCGGCCACCTCCGGGCCGAAGACCGCGTCGACCGCGCCGCGCTTGGGCGGCGCGTCGGGCGTGAGCAGGGGATGGCCGCGCAGGGCGAGCAGCGCGGCGAGTTCCCGCCAGTGTCCGGCCGGCCACCGCTTCACGTCCATGCCCGCGTCCGTGATCAGCACGACCGGAGGCCGCGCTGTGACGGCCGGGAGGCGGCGGGCGAGCGCACTCTCGCCGTACGCGATCTCGGCCGGCGTCAGGCGCACGGCCGGACGGGCGAGGGCGTCCTCGGGCCGCAGCAGGCCCTCGGCGAGCAGGATGCGCAGGTAGCGCTCGCCGACCGGTTGGTCCGGGGGCGGGCGGCGCCACAGGTCGGTGACGCAGCGGGCGCCCGAGGCGGCGAGGAGATCCGGGATGCCGTCGTAGCGGGTGGTGGTGACCGCGAGAT
Source organism: Microbispora sp. NPDC046973 (assembly GCF_040644495.1). NCBI lineage: Bacteria > Bacillati > Actinomycetota > Actinomycetes > Streptosporangiales > Streptosporangiaceae > Microbispora > Microbispora sp. NPDC046973. The sequence continues at coordinate 303,556 of NZ_JBEYWQ010000003.1, forward strand.
CCGGACGCCGGGCGGCCAGCGCCTCGGCCACCGCCTCCCGCTCCGCGCCCGCGCCGCCGTGGCGGGGGGTGAGCACCCGCGTGACGGCGGGGTCGCCGCGCAGGAGGGCGGCGCCGGGCTCGTGGGTGAGCACGCGCAGCGACGCGCCGGGGTTGCGGCGGGCCAGGCCGTGCACGGAGGGCAGGAGCATGACCAGGTCGCCGATCCCGCCGAGCAGGTCGACGACCAGGATCTCCCGGTACGGCTCACGCATCCGGGCGGCCGAGCGGGCGGCGCGGGCCGGCCAGGGTCTCGTACAGCGCGCGGTGGGCGGCGGCGACCCGGGACCAGGAGTGGCGGGCGGCGAGCCGCCGGGCCGTCCCGCCCATGCGCCGCCGCGCCCCGGGGTCGTCGAGCAGCGGCGCGACGGCGTCCGCGATCGCGGCGGGGTCGCGGCGGGCCCTGATCACGGCCACGGCCTCCCCGAGAGGCAGGGCGGGGTCGGGCTCGTCCGGCACGGTGACCGCGGTCGGCAGCCCGTGCGCCAGCATCGTGAGCAGCGCGCCGCTCTTGGTCGTCACCCCGGCGGTGAAGGGCAGCACGCCGGCGTCGGCCGCGTGCAGGAACTCCGACACCCGGGCGGCGGGCAGGTGCCCGGTGAACGTCACCGCGTCCGCGACGCCGTGCCGCGCGGCCAGCGCCTCCAGCTCCGCGCGGAAGGCCCGGGCCTCGGCCTCCGGCAGCGCCTGGGAGGTGAAGCCGCCCACGACCAGCAGGCGCAGGCGGGGGCGGGCCGCGCGCAGCGCGGGCAGGGCCTCGACGAGCTGCCGCACGCCCTTCACGGGGTGCACGAATCCGAAGAAGGCGAGCAGCGGGTCGTCCGGCCCCATGCCGAGCCGGTCGCGCACCCGCACGCGCGCCCGCCGTCCGCCGCCGTGGTCCACGACGTTCGGGGCCAGCGGCACCTCCACGGCGGCCGTCCCGACGCGTCGCCTGACCTGCCGGGCGTGGGAGGCGTTCGTCACGACCACGAGGGCGCTGGCGGGCACCAGCCGCCCGGTTTCCCGGTCCCACAGGCGGGCGCGTTCCAAAGGCCGCCAGACGGGGCCGGGCACCCATCCGGGGGCCGCCCACCAGCCGTACTCGTGCAGGGTGGTCACCAGCGGCGCTCCGGGCGGCAACAGGGGTGGCAGCAGTCCGGGCAGCCCGGAGAACCGGTAGGCCGAAGGGGCGAACTGCACATGCACCACGTCCGGGCGCAGGCGCCGCACGCGACGGGCGGCGTCGAGCGTGGCCGGCAGCCAGTGCCAGGGGGACCGGGCCTCCGGCGACCCCACCGGCACCCCCACCGCCTCGACCCCGGCGTCGCCGAGCGCGCCGACGAGCCGTTCGACGTAGTCGCCGACGCCGTCGCGGTCGGCGGGCCCGGGACCGTGGACCATGGCCACGCGGATCCGGCCGCCCTCCGTCACGGTCACGCCTCCCCCTCCTCGGCGTCGCTGCCGGGGAGGTGCCCGAGGGACTTTCAGGGCAAACCATGCATTGATGGGGCTTTATGCGCAGTTTTCGAGGGGTACGCGCAGGAGATGGAGCATCCCGCGGCGCTCGCAGGCCCACCGGTCCCGTGGCGGCGACTCGCCCGCGTGCTCGTGATCCGCCCCGACAACCTCGGCGACGTCGTGATGGCGGGCCCGGCGCTGCGTGCGCTGCGGCGGGCCGCTCCCCGCGCCCGGCTCGACCTGCTGGCCGCCCCCGCCGGCGCCGCCGCGGCCGCGTTGCTCCCCGAGGTGGACGGCGTGCTCACCGCCTCGGTCTCATGGCAGAAGACGGGCGGGGAGGACGTTCCGGTCACCGACGACCTGGATCTGGTCGAGCGGATCGGGTGGGGCGGCTACGAGGCGGCGGTGATCCTGACCTCGTTCTCCCAGGCTCCCTGGCCGGCCGCGTACCTCTGCCGGCTCGCCGGGGTGCCCGTACGGGTCGGCATGTCCAAGGAGTTCGGCGGGGCGGGACTGACCCACTGGGTGCCCTCGCCGCCGGACGAGACCCACCAGGTGGATCGCGCGCTGCACATGCTCGAACGGGTGGGCGTCCCTCCGGTCGAGGGCAGGCTGCGCGTGCGCGTGCCCGCCGAGGCGGCCCGTACGGCCCGCCGCCTGCTCGACGGCGGACCCGAAGGGGACGGCCGCGCGGACGGCCGCGGAAGGCGGCCGTGCGCGCTGATCCTTCCGGGGGCCTCCTGCTCCGCGCGGCGCTATCCGGCCGACCGGTTCGCCCGGGTGGCCGGGCTGCTCACGGCCGCCGGGCTGCGGGTCCTCGTGGCGGGCACGGCCAGGGAGGCGCCGCTCGTCGAGGCCACCGGCGCCGGGGTTCCGGGCGCGGTCCTGCTGCCGGGCCGGTTCGACGTCCAGGTCCTGGCGGCGCTCGTCGACGCCGTCGACGTGGTCGTGTGCAACAACAGCGGCGGGGCGCATCTGGCGAGCGCGCTCGGCACGCCCGTGGTCGTGCTGTTCGCCGGCACCGAGCAGGTGGAGCAGTATCGGCCCCGGTTCGGCCCGGCGTCGATCCTCACGGTGCCCACCGCATGCTCGCCCTGCCGCCAGTTCGCCTGCCCCTTCGCCCTCGACTGCCTCGACATCCCGCCCGAGCAGGTCGCCGCCGAGGCGCTGCGCCTGGCCGACGAGCGCGGCGGCCCCTGGTGGCGGACCCCGGCGGGCACCCGGGACGCCCGATGACGACGGCCCCGAGAGCGGCGCGATGCCGGGCTTGGTGATGCCGACCTGTGGCGCACGGTGCTCACCCCGGCCGAGGCGGCCCTCGTCGCCGAGGTCGCCGCTCCCGAGATGGCCGCCTTCGGCTACCTGCCACCCGACGACGCCGGCGGCCGTCACCCCGGAGGGCGGCCGAGCGCTGCGGCCCCCGGCTCGCCGCCCGGCTCCGGCGGATGCGCGCCCTGGAGTCCGTGATCGCGGGCCGGTCCGGCCGATGAGCGGACCCGCGGGTTCCAATGGACGGACGGCGCGACGGCGGAGGCGGCCCGCAGGCCGATAGCCTGGATGCGTGCCCGACTCGCCGTACGCCGATCTCGACCGGCCCCCGCTGTCCGAGACCGCGCTGACCAGGGCGCTGGTGCGCCCAGGCTCGCTGTGGTCGTCCGTACGCGTCGTGGAGCGGACCGGGTCCACCAACGCCGATCTGGCCAGGACCGTGCGCGAGAGCCCGGCCGAGGGCGCCGTGCTGGTCGCGGAGTCGCAGTTCGCCGGCCGGGGCAGGCTCGGGCGCCCGTGGACCGCCCCGCCGCGCTCGGGGCTGACGTTCTCGATGCTGCTGCGGCCGGAGGTGCCGCTCGCCCGGCAGGGCTGGCTGGCGCTGCTGGTCGGCCTCGCCGCCGCCTCGGCCGTACGGCGGATCGCGGAGATCGACGTGCGGCTCAAGTGGCCCAACGACCTCATGGTGGGGGAGCGCAAGCTCGCCGGGATCCTGGCCGAGCGGGTGGACCGCATGGTGGTCGTCGGCATGGGGCTCAACGTCTCGCTGCGGCCGGAGGAGCTGCCGGTGGAGCGGGCCACGTCCCTCGCGGTCGAGAACGCCGCCTGCACCGACCGCGACCCGCTGCTGCGCGCGATCCTGCGGGAGGTCGAGTCGCACTACCGCGACTGGAAGGCCGCCGACGGCGACGCGGACGCCTCGGGCCTGCGTGCCGCCTACCTCGCCTGGTCGTCCACCGTGGGTCAGGAGGTCAGGGTCGAACTGCCCGGCGAGCGGGTGCTGACCGGCCTGGCGACCGGTGTCGACGCGTCCGGCCACCTGCTCGTACGCGCCGGGGACGGAGAGCACACGCTCAGCGCGGGCGACGTCGTCCACGTCCGCCGGCGTCCGTCGCCGGAGACCGGCGCGCTGTCCTGAGCCTGCCGGGTGATCAGGGCTGTCGGGTGATCAGGCGAACGCATGCAATCGACCGGCGATCGTGTCACGATTTGCGCCATGGGTCTCCCCGATCAATACCTGGCCGACGGCGAGCGGGTCGTTCTATCGTTCCATCCGCACTGGAAGCGTCTGATCCTTCCGGTCCTCGCCCTCATCGTCGTGCTGGCCGCCGCCGTCGCGGCCTTCGTCCTCATCCCGGGCGACTACGAGTACGCGGGATACGCCCGCGGCGCGGTGGCCGTGGTCGCCTTCGTGGCGCTGGTCCTGTGGACGATCGTCCCCTACCTGCGCTGGGTGACGACGTCCTACACGCTGACCTCGCACCGCTTCGCGATCAGCACGGGAGTGCTGAACAAGTCGGAGGACGACATCCCGCTGGCCAAGGTGAGCAGCGTGAGCTCCGACCAGCGGCTCATGGAGCGCATCCTGGGATGCGGCACGCTCCGGGTCGAGTCGGCTTCGGAGAAGGGCGACATCGACTACCGCGACATCCCACAGATCCAGCGTGTGCGGCACGAGCTGTTCCGGCTGGTGGAGGATGCCGCGGACGGGAACATCGACGGGGAGTGAACGCGGCGCGGCCTGCGCGCCGTGCGGGGGAGATGGACGTGGACACTAGCGGGCGGCCCGGCGCCGACGACATGCGGGCGCTGTTCCTGGGGCCGGCGCCGGCGTACACCCGGAGGCAGGTCGCCGAGGCGGCCGGCATCCCGCAGGACCTCGCGGCGCGGATCTGGCGGGCCCTCGGCTTCGCCACGTTCGCCGACGACACCGTGGCGTTCACCGAGGCCGACCTGGCGGCCCTGCACCGCATCCGCGACCTGCTCGACACGGAGATGCTCGACGAGCGGACCGTCATCCGCATGGCCAGGGCCCTCGGCCGTACGACCGCGCGGCTCGCCCAGTGGCAGGCCGAGATCATGGTCGACGCGCTGATCGAGCCCGGCGCGCGTCCGGGGGAGGACGCGCTGCGGCAGGTGATGGACACGGTCAGCCGCCTGCTGCCGGACTTCGAGCAGACGCTGGTGCACGTCTGGCGCTCCCAGCTCGCCGCGACCGCGAGCCGGCTGGTCTCCCTCGCCGAGCCCGGCGAGGACGTCTCGCCGACCCGGCCGAGGCTCGGGGTCGGGTTCGCCGACCTCGTCGCCTTCACCCGCGTGTCCCGGGAGCTGGACGAGCTGGCGCTGGCCGACCTGGTCGAGGGGTTCGAGTCGCGGGCCTCCGACGTGATCGCCGCCCACGACGGGCGGCTGGTCAAGACGCTCGGCGACGAGGTGCTCTTCACCGCCGCCGATCCGAGGACCGCGGCCCTCATCGCGCTCGACCTGCTCGACGAGCTCAAGCGGGACGCCGAAGGGCCCGACGTGCGGGTCGGGCTGGCGTACGGCCCGGTGCTCCCGGCGATGGGCGACGTCTTCGGCACGACCGTCAACCTGGCGGCCCGGCTGACGGCCATCGCCAGGCCCGGCACGATCCTGGCCGACAGCGAGCTGGCCGCGGGCCTCGCCGGGGCGCCCGGCGTCGACCTGGTCAAACTCCGCCGCCGTCCCGCCCGCGGGCTCGGCGTGGTGGAGCCGTATGTTCTGAGGAGATCCAGCCGAGAAAGTTGAGGTGCAGGACATGCCGTACGAAGTCCAGGGCGTGGTGGCGCGCGGCAAGGGAGAGGCGGTCACGCTGGAGACGGTCGTCGTGCCGGACCCGGGGCCCGGCGAGGCGGTCGTGAACGTGCAGGCCTGCGGGGTCTGCCACACCGACCTCCACTACCGGGAGGGCGGCATCAACGACGAGTTCCCGTTCCTGCTGGGCCACGAGGCCGCGGGCGTCGTCGAGGCGGTCGGCGAGGGCGTGACCGAGGTCGAGCCCGGCGACTACGTGATCCTCAACTGGCGGGCGGTGTGCGGGCAGTGCCGCGCGTGCCTGCGGGGCCGGCCGTGGTACTGCTTCAACACCCACAACGCGGCGCAGAAGATGACGCTGGCCGACGGCACCGTGCTCAGCCCGGCGCTCGGCATCGGGGCGTTCCTGGAGAAGACCCTGGTGGCGGCAGGGCAGTGCACGAAGGTCAACCCGGCGGCCAAGCCGGCCGTCGCCGGTCTGCTCGGCTGCGGCGTGATGGCCGGCCTCGGGGCCGCGATCAACACCGGCGGGGTGACCCGGGGCGACACGGTCGCGGTGATCGGCTGCGGCGGTGTGGGCGACGCCGCCATCGCGGGCGCGCACCTGGCCGGAGCCCGGACGATCATCGCGGTGGACGTCGACGACCGTAAGCTCGACTGGGCCCGCGGCTTCGGCGCCACGCACACCGTGAACTCCCGCGAGACCGATCCGGTGGAGGCCATCCGGGAGCTGACCGGCGGGTTCGGGGCCGACGTCGTGATCGAGGCGGTGGGCCGTCCGGAGACGTACACGCAGGCCTTCTACGCCCGCGACCTGGCCGGGACCGTCGTGCTGGTCGGCGTGCCGACCCCGGAGATGCGGCTCGAACTGCCGCTGCTCGACGTCTTCGGCCGCGGCGGCGCGCTCAAGTCCTCCTGGTACGGCGACTGCCTGCCCAGCCGCGACTTCCCCATGCTGATCGACCTCTACCTGCAGGGACGGCTCGACCTCGACGGGTTCGTCTCCGAGACCATCGGCCTCGACCAGGTCGAGGAGGCGTTCGGCAAGATGCACCGCGGGGAGGTGCTGCGGTCGGTCGTGGTGCTCTGACGCCCGCGCGAGGGGCGGCGCTTCCGTTTGCGGAGTGCCGCCCTTTTCTGTGCCTTGGATCACATAGGCAAGCCTTACCAAACTGGGTTATCTTAGGTATGCCTAACCTTCCTGAAGATCCCTGAGAGGCCACCCACATGTACGTCTGCATCTGCCGCGCCGTCACCGAGAGCGAGGTGCACGACTGCATCGCCGAAGGGGCGAGGACGGCTCGCCAGGTGCGGGACGCCACCGGTGCAGGGGGGGACTGCGCTTCTTGCGTCCGGAAGATCTGTGCGATCCTGAAACGGTCAGAGGACTTGGTCACCAGCGCATAGATCGAGGAAGCTTATGCAGGGCGACAAAGAGATCATCGCGCTGCTCAACGAGCAGCTCACCTCCGAGCTGACCGCCATCAACCAGTACTTCCTGCACGCCAAGCTGCAGGAGAACTGGGGATATACGAAGCTCGCCGCCATCACGCGGGCGGAGTCCATCGACGAGATGCGGCACGCGGAGGAACTCACCGATCGCATCCTGTTCCTGGAGGGGCTGCCGAACTACCAGAAGCTGAACACCCTGCACATCGGCCAGACCGTCAGGGAGCAGCTTCAGGCCGACCTGGAGCTGGAGCTGGGCGTGGTCAAGCGGCTGCGGCCCGGCATCGCCCTCATGCGGGAGCGGGGGGACATCACCTCGGCCACGCTCTTCGAGCGCATCCTGGCCGACGAGGAGCACCACATCGACTACCTGGAGACCGAGCTGGGCCTGCTGGAGAGCCTGGGCGAGCAGCTGTACCTCCAGCGGTACGCGGAGCCGCCGTCGGCCTCCTGAGCCGCGCTCTGCTGATCCGGCATCTCGGGGCCGTCGCTTCCGGCGGCACGGGAAATCAGATGGACAACGCCCGTCGTCATCGCTTCGGCGGGCGTTTTTCATGCCATTATCCGCTTTCCAGCGACGAAGTTCGGAATGGTCGAGAATAGGGCGGAAGATCGCGTCGCTTGCGTGCTGACTATCCCGGATTTATCAGTGTTTGCCCAGGTCAATTGATGGGTCAACGACAAGTCAAAAGGCGCGCTGTAGCCGGGAAACGATCGCACAAGGTCCTACGATCGCACCATGACCTGCGTACTTCTCGCCGAGGATGACACCTCGATTTCCGAGCCGCTGGCGCGTGCCCTGCGCCGGGAGGGCTATCAGGTGGAGGTGAGCCCCGATGGCCCGCAGGCCCTGGAGAGGGCCTTGTCGGGGGGCGTCGACCTGATTGTTCTCGACCTCGGCCTTCCAGAGATGGACGGGCTGGAGGTCGCGCGCCGCATTCGCGCGGAGGGACACGGGACTCCGGTCCTGATCCTCACCGCCCGTGTCGACGAAGTCGACACCGTCGTCGGTCTCGACGCCGGGGCCGACGACTACGTCACCAAGCCGTTCCGCCTGGCAGAACTGCTCGCCCGGGTGCGGGCCCTGCTCCGGCGCGGAACATCGGAGACCCCGGTGGTGCAAGGCGTCCGCATCGATGCCGACTCCCGCCGGGCCTGGATGGGAGACAAGGAACTGCACCTGACCACCAAGGAGTTCGATTTGCTGCGCGTGCTCGTACGGGACGCCGGCAAGGTCGTCACCCGCGAGCAGATCATGCGCGAGGTGTGGGACACGAACTGGTGGGGGTCGACGAAGACACTGGACATGCACATCTCGTGGCTGCGCCGGAAGCTGGGCGACGACGCGGCCAAGCCGCGCTACATCACGACCGTCCGAGGGGTCGGCTTCCGTTTCGAGCGCGAGTAGCCGCCGTGGGGCGGTCGCGGGGGAGGGGCTAGCACGTGCGCCGGCGCCTGCTTTCCTCCATGCTGCTCGTCGCGGTCATCGCGGTACTGCTGTTAGGCGTGCCCCTGGGTGTGGTCGTCGTGCGCTTGATCAGCGACGAGGTCGCCCAGGAGCTCAGAACGGACGCGAGCCGGCTGCTGCTCGGAGTGGAGTACTCCCTCAGCCAGGGCCAGGGGATCAGTCCGGACCAGCTCGCGCGGAACTACCCGGACCGATACCTCCAGGTGTTCGTCCGCGGGAAACCGCCGATCGTCGTGGGCTCGCCTCCACCGGCGGGCCGTGATCTGACTGAGGAGGCGCGCTCCGAGAACGGTTACGTACGCGTCAGCCGCGACGCGGCCCAGATCCAACAGGACACCCATGCGCGGCTGGTGCTCATCATCGCGCTCGCGGTCGTGGCCCTCGGGGCCGCGATCGGGCTGGCCACCGTCACCTCGCGTCGCCTGAACCTGCCGCTCCAAGACCTCACCAGGATCGCGGAGCGGCTGGGTTCGGGCGACGCGAGGCCGAGCAGGCACCGCTACGGCATCCCGGAGCTGGATCTCGTGGCCGAGGTGCTGGACCGCAGCGCCCTGCGGATCTCCGACCTGCTCGCGCGGGAGCGCGAGTTCGCGACCGACGCCTCCCATCAGCTGCGTACGCCGCTGACCGGGCTGAGCATGCGCCTGGAGGAGATCGTCGCGGCGGCCGACCAGCCCGAGGTGGTCCGCGAGGAGGGCGAGGCCGCGGTCGTGCAGGTCGAGCGGCTGACCGCCGTGATCGACGAGTTGCTTGCCGCCGCCCGCCGCCAGCGTCACGCCCAGGCGGAGCCGATCGACGTGGACGACGTGGTGGAGCAGCAGATCACCGAATGGGAGCCGGCGTTCCGCCGGGCCCACCGGTCACTGGTGCTCGCGGGCGACCGGGGTCTCAGCGCGCTCGGCACGACCGGCGGGCTCAGCCAGGTGCTGTCCACCCTGCTGGAGAACTCCCTCAAGCACGGCGACGGCGTGCTGACGATCAACACATCGAGTACGGGCAGGTCTGTGGTGATCGAGGTGGCCGACGAGGGCCCGGGCATTCCGGAGGCCCTCGGCCACCGGGTGTTCGAGCGGAGCGTGAGCGGGGGAGGCGGCACGGGCCTGGGGCTCACCCTCGCCCGCGCCCTGGTGGCGGCCGACGGCGGCCGGCTGGAGCTGGTCAAGCGCCGCCCGGCGACCTTCGCCATCTTCTTACGCCACACCCGCGACAGCGGACGTCACCGTGTCGTGAGCGGCCCCGCCTGACGGTTCAGCTGGTGGTGAGAGGGTCGGGCTGCGCCTTCACGTCGGAGTGGGGCCGCACGCCGACCCTCTCGCCGACTCTCTCGATGGCCCCCTCGGCGGGCTCCTCGGCCAGCTCCGGGGCCGCCAGGAACACCCACTTCTTGTACGACCACAGGCGGAACAGCGTGCCGATCACCAGGCCGACGCCCTGGGCGATGTTGTAGCTCAGCGTGTCGTGCAGGCCCAGTGTGTACGTCACGAAACCGATGGCGAGCAGCGCGGGCAGCAGGCCGATGCCGTTCAGCAGGAAGAACAGGACGTACTCGCGCGCCAGGCCGCTCTGCTGGCGATGCCGGTAGGTCCAGAAGCGGTTTCCCAAGTACGCGAACGTGGCGGCGACGATCGTGGCGATGACCTTCGAAAACAGCGGGCCCATGCCGACGCCGAACCGCAGCACGTTGGCGCCGCCGAAGTCGATGACGAACGCGATCGCGCCCACCAGGCCGAACTTGATCAATTCGTGGATGAGCGCGGCGAACCGCTCGTAGGCGCGTCGTAGAAACTGCACGTCCCGCACGGTCCTTCCTGATCGGCGGCCATGGTCGGCGGCGAGGTCCTCTCAGGCTACCGGTAGCAAGCACAAATCGGGGTCTTGCCGCAACCTTCGCCCGCTTCGTCCCAGGTCATCAAAGAACATTTCAAGAAAAATCCTGCTATCTGGGATGAGCGGGTGCTCTTCGCACTACGCTCTCGCCCGACCAGGATCACTTCGTTCGGGGACGTGCGCGTTCTGGAGGGGTGGCCTTTCTCGTGTTGCGCAGACTCACGGCCCTCGGTCTCGGCCTCGTCCTGCTCGCGGGGTGTGGGACCGAGGGCGTACGCGAGACCCCGGCCGAGCCGGGCGCCACGTCCCCGGCGACGGTCGAGATCACCACGGCCGACGCGCAGGCGGCCTTAGACGGCCTCGGCGACCTGTCCGACGCCTGGAAGGACCGGGACTGCGCCGAGATCGAGCAGCTCACGACCGGCGTGGAGCGCACCGTCGGGAGCCGTGTCTGCGCGGCCGCCCGCGAGGGCCGCGCCGCGCCCGCCTTCCGGGCCCATCAGGATCCGGAGTTCCTGCTGCCCGGCCGGCAGGACGGCGAGGACGGCGCCTGGTTCGCCGTGCTGGCCCGCAAGCCCGAGCCCGCCTACTTCGTCTTCGTACGGGCGGACGGCCGATGGCGGCTCGGCGCCGGGCCGATCCCGCTCGTCGGCAAGGCGCCCGAGGTGAAGGGCGGCGTGGACGGTGCGGTGATCGACGCCGCGGCCGACCCGGACGCGGCCATCGGAGCACGGCTCGCGCCCACCCGGCACGTCGCGTTCCTGACCGATCCCGGCGGAGTGAACGGGGTCGGGGTCAGCGGGGTGCGCTTCGCCTCCGGCGACCCCATGCGCCGCCTTCTCACGGAACTGGTCCGCGCCCCCGGCAGGGTCCGTCCCGATCACCTGTCCACCGACGTGCGCATCGAGGGACCGGCCCGCGCGCTCGCGCTGCCCGGCGGCGGGTCGCTGGTGTTCCACGCGCTGCGCGTCGTCTTCACCCAGAAGCCGGGCGCGGGCCGTTCCTCCCTCGTCCGTCCCCTCTACCGGGCCGCCGACGTACGCGCCTTCACGGGCGGCGCGGCCACGACCGTCACCGGCAGCGAGATCCTGCTGCTGGCCACCAAGGTGGCGAAGGACAACACGATGACGACGGTCGGCATGCGCCGGGTCCTCGCCGACATCACCGAGGGATCCGGCTGACCGGGTGGCGCCGCGCAATAGGTAGGCTGACGTGTCGTGAACAGCCCGAACGTACCCCCTTCGACGCCCGTGACCGCGCCCGTGGTGGGCATGGTCGGCGCGGGCCAGCTGGCGAGGATGACGCAGCAGGCCGCGATCGCGCTCGGCATCGACCTGCGCGTGCTCGCGAACACCCGTGACGAGAGCGCCGCCAAGGTGATCGTGGACACCCGGCTCGGCGACTACCGCGACCTCGCCGATCTGCGCGAGTTCGCGAAGGGGTGCGACGCCGTCACCTTCGACCACGAGCACGTGCCGACCGAGCACATCCGGGCGCTGGCCGCCGACGGTCACGCCGTGCACCCCGGGGCGGACGCCCTGGTCCACGCGCAGGACAAGGCGGTCATGCGGGAGCGGCTCACCGCGATCGGCGCCCCCTGCCCGGCCTGGGCCCGCGTCGAGGACCTGGCCGGTGTCGAGGCGTTCGCCGAGGAGCACGGCTGGCCCGTCGTGCTGAAGGCGGTGCGCGGCGGCTACGACGGCCGGGGCGTGTGGGTGTGCGAGACCCCCGACGAGGCCCGTGAGGTGCTCGCCACCGGTGTGGCCCTGCTGGCCGAGGCGTTCGTCCCGTTCGAGCGGGAGGTCGCCGTGCTGGTCGCCCGGTCCTCGCACGGGCAGGGCGTCAGCTATCCCGTGGTCGAGACCGTGCAGAAGGACGGCATCTGCGTCGAGGTCATCGCGCCCGCGCCCGGCCTGGGCGAGGAGGAGGCGGCGGACGCCCAGCGTGTCGCGCTCACGATCGCCCGCGACCTCGGCGTGACCGGGCTCCTCGCGGTCGAGATGTTCGTCACGAAGTCCGGGCTCGTGGTCAACGAGCTGGCCATGCGCCCGCACAACAGCGGTCACTGGACGATCGAGGGCGCCCGCACCTCGCAGTTCGAGCAGCACCTGCGGGCCGTGCTCAACCTGCCGCTCGGGTCGCCGTCGATGACCGCGCCGGTCGTCGTCATGGCCAACCTGCTCGGCGGGCCCGACCCCGACGTGTACTCCCGCTACGAGCACGTGATGGCCAACGACCCGGGCATCAAGATCCACTTCTACGGCAAGGACGTCCGGCCCGGCCGCAAGATCGGGCACGTCACCGCCCTCGGGACCGACCTCGACGAGGTGCGGGCCCGCGCCCACCACGCCGTCACCTGCCTGAGAGGACCTGTGGATGCCTGACGTCGGGATCGTCATGGGGAGCGACTCGGACTGGCCGGTGATGCGGCAGGCCGCCGAGGCGGTCGCGGAGTTCGGCGTGTCCTTCGAGGCCGACGTGGTGTCGGCGCACCGCATGCCCGCGGAGATGATCGAGTACGGCTCCCGCGCCGCGGGGCGCGGGCTGAAGGTGATCATCGCGGGCGCGGGCGGCGCGGCCCACCTGCCGGGCATGCTGGCCTCGGTCACCCCGCTGCCCGTGATCGGCGTCCCGGTGCCGCTCAAGTATCTGGACGGCATGGACTCGCTGCTGTCGATCGTCCAGATGCCGGCCGGAGTGCCCGTGGCGACCGTCGCCGTCGGCGGGGCCCGCAACGCGGGGCTGCTCGCCGTACGGATCCTGGCGGCGTCGGACGAGGGACTGCGGCGGCGGATGGAGGAGTTCCAGGCCACGCTGCGAGACCAGGCACACGCCAAGGGCGAGCGCCTGCGCGCCGAGGCGGCCCGACTCGGTCAGTAGGCCCGGCGCGGTCAGCGGCCCGCCGCGCGGCGGGTGAGCCGGGAGGGCAGCCACGCCGACACGGCCAGCGCGAGCACGGTGAAGCCGGCGGACCACCAGAACGTGTGGCCGAAGGCCGCCGCGGCGTCCGACGGCCCGCCGGGATGACGGGCGAGTTCGCTGTCGAGGACCGCGGCCAGCACGGCGGTGCCGAACGAGCCGCCGATCTGCTGCAGGGTCCTCGTGATCACGCTGGCGTGCGGCACCTGGTCACGGGCGAGCCCCTCGTACGCGCTGGTCATGATGGGAATGGTCACGGCGCCGAGGCCGACGCCGCGCACGACCAGCGCGGCGACGAGCCACCACGTCTCGGTCTGCGGTCCGGCCCAGGCGAACGGCAGCGTTCCCAGTGCCGTGACCGCCAGGCCCACGGCGGTGACCGGGCGCGCGCCCAGGCGGTCGGTGAGCGTGCCGGCCGGTCCCCTGCTCAGCAGCACGCCGATGCCCTGCGGGGCGAGCAGGAGACCGGCCGTGAGCGCGTCGCTGCCGCCTATGCGCTGGAAGTAGAGCGGGATCAGCAGCATCGCGCCGTACAGGACGAAGCCCGACAGGAACATCAACGCGCTCGCCGCGCCGAACGAGGGGTTCCGCAGCAGCCGCACGTCGACGAGCGGGGTGCCCTGCGTCCTCAGCGCTCGTACGGCGAAGCAGGCGACGAGCGCGGCGCCCGCGCCGAGCGGCAGGAGCACCTCGGCGTGGCCGAAGCCGCCGGTGACGCCGACCCGGGAGAGCCCGAAGATGATCGCGGCGATGCCGGGACACAGCAGGGCCAGGCCGATCCAGTCGAGCGCCGCGTCGCGGTCGCGTTCCCCCGCGGGCATGAGGCGCCAGGCTAGCGCGAGCCCGGCCAGGCAGAACGGCACGTTGACCCAGAACATCCAGCGCCAGCCGAGGTGCTGGACGATCAGGCCGCCGGCGACCGGGCCGAGCACCGGGCCCAGCAGGGCGGGCAGCGCGATGACCGCCGTGGCGCGGCCGAGTGAACGCCCGTTCGCGGCCTGGACCAGGAGCGTCTGCATGACGGGCAGCATGAGACCGCCGCCCGCGCCCTGCACCACCCGGCAGGCGATGAGCGTCGGTGCGTCCGGAGCGAGGCTCGCGCCGACGGATCCGGCCAGGAAGAGCGCCAGCGCGGACAGCCAGACGTTCTTGCCGCCGAAACGGCCGGTCAGCCAGTTCGTCGTCGGCACCGCCATGCCGAGGGCGAGCAGGTAGCCCGTGCTGATCCACTGGACGGTCGAGACCGGCACGCGCAGTTGCCGTCCCAAGGTCTCCAGTGCGATGTTGACGATCGTCGTGTCGAAGACGACGGCGAGGGCGCCGGTCAGCATGACGAGCGAGAGCCGGACGAATCCCGGGTCGAGGCGTTCCCGGGCGGCGGACGGCCGCAGTGTGCTCATGCCGGTCTCCGGAGGAAGATTAGATGCATGAGTGTATCTAATCCGCTGGATCCTGTGCCGTCAATAAGATGCGCTCGTGCATCTTGAGGGGGAGTCGTGCCAGAGAAGACCGCAACCCGGCGGCGCGGGGCCGAACTGGAGGAGGCGTTGCTGGACGCCGCCTGGGACGAACTGGTCAGCGTCGGCTATGGCGGCTTCACGTTCGAGGGTGTGGCCGCGCGTGCCCAGACCAGCAGGCCGGTCGTCCACCGCCGTTGGGCCGGCCGGGCGGACATGGCGATAGCCGCGATCGCCCACTACGGCCGGAAGAACCCGTTCACGGTGCCCGACACCGGATCTCTCCGCGGCGACCTCATGGCCCTGCTGCGGTGGATGTCGGAGCGGCGCGGCGAGTTGGCCGTGGTGATGAGCATGCAGATGAGCGAGTACTTCGCGGAGACCGAGTCCACGATGGCCGACCTGCGGGAGCGGCTCCTGGCGGAACGCGGGGGACCGCGCCTGATGGAGCAGGTCCTCGACCGTGCCGCCGCGCGCGGGGAGATCGACCCTCGGCGCCTCACTCCGCGACTGGCGGACCTGCCGACCGACCTGATCCGTCACGAACTCCTGATGACCGGGCGGCCGGTCTCCGAGGAGGTCATCGCCGAGATCGTCGACGACCTCTTCCTGCCCCTCGTCCGCCTCAGGGCGGGGTGACGGCGCTCCTCGGCCGCTCCGGCCGTACCTGGGCGAGCACGGCCGGCGAGGTCGGCGAGGTCGGCGGGGAGATCAGGGACGGCCGAGGGCGCGGTAGTCCCAGCCGGCTTCGCGCCAGGTGTCCGCGTCGAGCGCGTTGCGCCCGTCGACGATCGTGCGGACGGCGACGACCGTTCCCAGCTCCTCGGGGTCGAGGGCGACGAACTCCTGCCACTCGGTGAGCAGCAGCACGACGTCGGCCCCCTGGGCGGCCTCCAGCGCCGACCCGGCGTACCCGAGGTGAGGGTGAGC
This sequence comes from Microbispora sp. NPDC046973, assembly GCF_040644495.1. NCBI lineage: Bacteria > Bacillati > Actinomycetota > Actinomycetes > Streptosporangiales > Streptosporangiaceae > Microbispora > Microbispora sp. NPDC046973. Next base: position 319,128 of record NZ_JBEYWQ010000003.1, read on the forward strand.
GGCCCGTGCGTTGGTCAGGGCGACCGGGTCGTAGACCGTGACCTGCCCGCCCTGCTCGGCGATCTTCACGGCCACGTCCAGGGCCGGCGAGTCGCGGATGTCGTCGGAGTTGGGCTTGAACGCCGCTCCCAGCACCGCGACCCTGCGGCCGTCGAACGCCCCGCCCAGGATGTCGCGGGTGAGGTCCACCGTCCGGACGCGACGGCGCATGTTGATCTCGTCGACCTCGCGGAGGAAGGCGAGCGCCTGGGATGCGCCGAGCTCGTCGGCCCTGGCCGTGAACGCCCTGATGTCCTTCGGCAGGCAGCCGCCGCCGAAGCCGAGACCGGGGTTGAGATACCTGCCGCCGATCCGCTCGTCGTACGACAGCGCCTGCGACAGCTGGGTGACGTCGCCGCCGGCGGCCTCGCAGACCTCGGCCATGGCGTTGATGAACGAGATCTTCGTGGCGAGAAAAGCGTTGGCGGCCGACTTCACCAGCTCTGCCGTGGGGAAGTCGGTCACCACGATCGGGACCTCGCCCAGGGGCGCGTAGACGTCCCGCAGCACCTTCTCGGCCCGCTCGGAGGCGACCCCGAGCACGATCCGGTCGGGACGGAGCGTGTCCTGCACGGCGAAGCCCTCACGCAGGAACTCCGGGTTCCAGGCCAGCTCGACCTGCATCCCGGCGGGCGAGAGCCGTACGAGCTTGTCCGCGAGGCGCTCGGCGGTGCCGACCGGCACCGTGGACTTGCCCACGACCAGGCACTCGCGGTCGAGGTGGGGAGCCAGCGAGTCGACGACCGCGTCGAGATAGGAGACGTCGGCGGCCTGCTCGCCCTTCTTCTGGGGCGTGCCCACACAGATGAAGTGGACGTCGCCGAACTTCGCCACCTCCTCATAGGAGGTGGTGAAGCGCAGCCTGCCCGAGTCGAGGTTGCGGCGGAGGAGCTCCTGCAGTCCGGGCTCGTGAATCGGCAGCTCGCCGCGCTGCAGTCGTTCGATCTTGCTCTGGTCCACGTCCAGACCGAGCACTTCGAAGCCCAGTTCGGCCATGCACGCCGCGTGCGTAGCACCCAGGTATCCGGTCCCCAGCACAGTGAGGCGGTACGGCACGGCATGCTCCCCTCTTACCGACTCTTTGTGATCTGGCATGGTACCGGCCCAGTCAACTGCCCTGTGAGCCACCTGGGCAAACCGGCGCCTTGGCCCCCACGGTACGGCTCCGGACGTGCCCGGTCGACGCCCGGCCGGTACTTCCCCGTCCCTGTCAGGGCGTTCTGTCAGGGAGGGGGTCGTACTGACTGGTAACTTTCTAGTCGGACGTCCTAGTATCGGCGTTATGAGCTTCCCTCTCTACGCCCCCGCTGAGGAGCACGAGATGCTCCGTGAGACGGTCCGGGCCCTCGCTGACGAGAAGATCGCCCCGCGTGCCGCGGCGGCCGACGAGAACGAGGAGTTCCCCTGGGAGGTCTACAAGGACCTCGTCGCGGCCGACCTGCACGCCGTCCACATCCCCGAGGCGTACGGCGGGGCGGGCGCCGACGCGCTCGCGACCGTGATCGTGATCGAGGAGGTCGCCCGCGCATGCGCCTCGTCCTCGCTGATCCCGGCCGTCAACAAGCTGGGCACCGTGCCGCTGCTGCTGTCGGCGTCGGAGGAGCTCAAGCAGCGCTACCTGACGCCGGTCGCGCGCGGTGAGGCGATGTTCTCCTACGCCCTGTCGGAGCCGGAGGCGGGCTCCGACGCCGCCGCGATGAAGACCAGGGCCGAGCGCGACGGCGACCACTACGTGCTCAACGGCACCAAGATGTGGATCACCAACGCGGGGGTGTCGGAGTACTACACGGTCATGGCCGTGACCGACCCGTCGGCCGGCGCCCGCGGGATCTCGGCGTTCGTGGTGGAGAAGGACGACGAGGGCGTCTCGTTCGGGCCCAAGGAGAAGAAGCTCGGCATCAAGGGCTCGCCCACCCGCCAGGTCATCCTGGAGAATGTCCGCATCCCGGCCTCGCGGATGATCGGCGAGCCGGGCACCGGGTTCAAGACCGCTCTGGCCACGCTCGACCACACCCGCATCACGATCGCCGCCCAGGCGCTCGGCATCGCCCAGGGCGCGCTCGACTACGCGCTCGGATACGTCAAGGAGCGCAAGCAGTTCGGCAAGCCGATCGCCGACTTCCAGGGCCTGCAGTTCATGATCGCCGACATGGCGATGAAGCTGGAGGCCGCCCGCCAGCTCACCTACGCCGCCGCCGCGAAGTCGGAGCTGGCCATGCACGGCACCCCGGTCAAGGACCTCACGTTCTTCTCCAGCGCCGCCAAGTGCGCCGCCTCCGACGCCGCCATGGAGATCACCACCGACGCCGTCCAGTTGCTGGGCGGGTACGGCTACACGCGCGAGTTCCCGGTCGAGCGGATGATGCGCGACGCCAAGATCACCCAGATCTACGAGGGCACCAACCAGATCCAGCGCATGGTCATGGCCCGTCAGCTCCTCAAGTAGCCCCTGACATGCAGAAACTCCGCCTTCCGTACATGGAGGGCGGGGTTCACTGTGTCCGGGCGGGGGTGGCATGTGGGGGCGCAGCGTTGATGCGGTGGAACGTAGGTGACCGACTACGGCGTTCTCGTGCAGCGGCTTGCGCTCTTCGATCTGGACACCACCCTCATAGACCTAGACCAGGCGTTCCGGGTGTGGATTGAGGAGTTTGCCGACGAGCGCCGTCTGGAGGTCGGGGCGGTCGGCTGGCTGATCGGTCTTGGCCGGGATGGTTGTCCGCACCGAGAGATGTTCTTCAGCAAGGTCCGCGAGCGCTTCGCTCTGCCTGCCCCCGTCGAGGAGTTGTGGAGTCGCCACCGGCCGAATTCGTGGGCCGTGTGCAACTTTCAGGATGTCCTCTTGAACCGCGGCCGGGTCGTTACGGGGCGGCCGAGGCTTGACCAGGAGACGCACCAAGTCAGGGGCCCAAGATTTCTTGGTACCGCCTGGCCGCCCGTCTCCGCGCGACTGCAGCGCCTTGACTCGGGTGAAGCGTCCGGTCAGGCTCCTCGGTTGTTGACCGATGGGCTGATTGACGGGAGCGTCGATGATGGGTGTACGACGGCGGCGGAAGCTGCGATCGGCCACGACGCTCGGCGTAGCGGTGTCCTTCGTGGCGGGGACGTTGACCGCCCAGTCGGCCCTGGACCCGGCTGCGGCGGCAGCGGGTCCTACGTTGTCGGTGGACCTGTCCGCCGCCCGGCACGCGATCAGTCCGGACATCTACGGCATGAACGGCGCCGACCCGGCGTTCGCCGCCGAGATCGGCCTGCCGGTGGCGCGCTGGGGCGGCAACGCGAGCACGCGTTACAACTTCAAGAACCACACGTACAACACGGGAAGCGACTGGTACTTCGAGAACATCGTCGCCGGGCCCGACAACACGGTCGAGGCGTTCGTCAAGACCAACCAGGACCGCGGCAGCAAACAGGTCGTCACCGTGCCGATGAGCGGGTGGGTGGCCAAGGACTCGCCCGCCCAGCACCCGTTCGCCTGCGGATTCCCTGCCAGCCGGTTCCCCGCTCAAGACGGATTCGACCAGTGGGACGCCGGCTGCGGCAACGGCAGGCTCAACAACGCGAACCTCACCGGGGCGGTGCCCGAGGACACCTCGATCCCGGTGGACGCCTCGTTCGACGGCGAGATGGTGTCGCATCTCGTGAGCCGGTTCGGTACGGCGGCGCGCGGCGGCGTGTCGATCTACGAGCTCGACAACGAGCCGGTGTTGTGGAACTCCACGCATCGCGACGTGCACCCCGAGGCGGTCTCGTACGACGAACTGGGCAGCAAGAGCACCGCGACCGCCGCGGCCATCAAGGCCGCCGACCCGAGCGCGGCGGTGCTCGGCCCGTCCGGCTGGGGATACTGCGAGTGGGTCGCGTCCGGGGTCGACGGATGTGCGCCGGGCGCCGACGCGGCCGCGCACGGCGGGCTCAACCTGTCGCAGTGGTTCCTGAAGAACATGAAGGACTACAGCGACGCGCACGGCGGCAAGCGCATGCTCAACTACTTCGACCAGCACTACTACCCGCAGATCAACGGCGGGAAGGACCCCGAGTCCAACGCGTGGCGGCTGCGGTCCACGCGTTCGCTGTGGGACCCGACGTACGTCGAGGAGTCCTGGATCGGCCCCACGGGCGTGAACGCGCCGCCGCTGCAGTTCATCCGCAAGATGAAGGAGTGGGTCGCGCAGTACTACCCCGGCACGAAGACCGCGATCACCGAGTACAACTGGGGCGCGCTGGACGACATCAACGGCGCCCTGGCGCAGGCCGACGTTCTCGGCATCTTCGGGCGCGAGGGTCTCGACCTCGCGACCATCTGGGGCGAACCCCAGCCGACGCAGCCCGGCGCCTACGCGTTCCGGATGTATCGCAACTATGACGGCGCGGGGAGCCGGTTCGGCGACGTGAGCGTGTCGGCGGCCAGCAGCGATCAAGGGCAGCTGGCGGTGTACGGGGCGCAGCGCTCGCGCGACAAGGCGCTGACCCTGATGGTCATCAACAAGACCGGCGGTGAGCTGACCTCACCGTTGTCGATCGCCGGACTGCACGGCAACGCCACGGCCCAGCGGTTCACCTACAGCCCGGCCGATCTCAACTCGATCGTGCGCGGTGACGATCTCAAGGTGCACCAGGGCCGGGTAACAGCGACGTACCCGGCGAATTCGATCACCCTGCTGGTCTTGCCGGGGCATCGGCGTTGATGGTTCCCGGGAGGGAGCGGCCCTGGTCGGCCGACCCCTCCCGGCCTAGACAATCACTCTGCACGTCAGTGACTACTTGAGGACAGAAGGCTCTGCCAGGTGGCCGGGCCGCCCCCGCCCGCCGGTGTGGAAGGGGCGGCACCGGCTGGTGCCGGTGTCAGCGGCGCAGCAGGAGGCGCAGCACCCGCAGCGCCCGGGCCCGGCGGCCGGAGTCAGCGGAGAACACATAGACCACCGTGAGGATGGCGAGGAGCAGGGCGCCGATGGTGCCGACGGCGGTCAGCTGAGACAGGATCGTCATGGGGTGCGTCCCTTCGCGCAGGTGGAGTGCGCCCCGCGGTGTGGCGCGGTGCCGGCGACGGTTGCGACGGGCCGGTACGCGTCACCCTGTTCACCTGCACAGACGGCGGGTTCCGGGGCGGCGCCGACGGGGAATCGGCGGCGTGACTCCAGGTTGGGGGACGCTGAAGGCCGGTTGACGATCTCGCTCGATCTTTGACGAGACGGGATGAAGTCGTACAGCATCTGACGGCTGCTGACACCACTGAGCTGCAGCGCTGACGATTCCTGATGCCCTCTACCCCACCGGTGAGAGGGTAGGGCGGGTGCGAGGATCAGTTCACCCGAAACGGCTTTACGTTTTCTGACGGTCTGGGATGCTCGATCCCACCATGACCGGCACCTCATCGCCCGACCCCGGCCAGGGCGCCCTGGCCGCCCTCCGCGACCGGTTGCAGGAGCTGTACCGGCACCGTGGCAAGCCCAGCTACCGAGAGCTGGCCCGACGTGCCGACAACGCGGTCAGTCACACCACCGCGCACACGGTGATCCGCTGCCAGAAGCTGCCGCGCTGGGGCCAGCTGGAGGTCATCGTCGAGGCACTCACTGGGGACGACAGCCGTCTTGAGGAGTTCCGTGCCCTGTGGCTGACAGCCGACGAGGAAGCCAGCCACAAGGCACCAGCCACGCTGCCCTCCGCAGAGTCGCTGGAGCTGTATCAGGCGGCGGGCCCTCTCCTCACCGGCACCGATATGGTCCGGGCGGTGGCCTTCCACCCCGATGGGCACCTGCTCGCCACCGCTGGCAGGGACGGCACGGTGCGGCTGTGGGATGTGGCTACGCGCAGGCTCGTGGGCGACCCCCTCACCGGCCACAGCGATTGGGTCCGGGCAGTGGCCTTCCACCCGGATGGGCACCTGCTCGCCACCGCTGGCAGGGACGGCACGGTGCGGCTGTGGGATGTGGTCACGCGCAGGTTCGTGGGCGACCCCCTCACCGGCCACGCCGGCCCCGCCGACGCGTTGGCCTTCCACCCCGATGGGCAGCTGCTCGCCAGCGCCAGCTATGACATGACCGCGCGGCTGTGGGATGTGACCACCCATCAGCCTGTCGGCGACCCCCTCACCGGCCACACCGAACCCGTTCATGCGGTGGCCTTCCACCCTGACGGGCACCTGCTCGCCACCGCCGGCAGGGACGGCATGGTGCGGTTGTGGGATGTGGCTACGCGCAGGCTCGTGGGCGACCCCCTCACCGGCCACAGCGATTGGGTCCGGGCGGTGGCCTTCCACCCTGACGGGCACCTGCTCGCCACCGGCGACGGTTACGGGACCGTGCGGCTGTGGGATGTGGCCACCCGTCAGCTCGCCGGCGACCCCTTCGCCGGACATGACGGCATCGTCTGGGCGGTGGCCTTCCACCCCGACGGGCAGCTGCTCGCCACCGCCGGCGACGACCGGACAGCGCGGCTGTGGGACGTGTCCACCCGCCAGCCCGCTGGTGACCCCCTCACCGGCCACACCGAACCCGTCTGGGCGGTGGCCCTCCACCCCGACGGGCACCTGCTCGCCACCGCCAGCAGCGACGAGACTGTGCGGCTGTGGCGAAGCACTCGGGAACCTGAGCCACATCCGTTGCGTCGACGGGTTGACCAGCTACGGACCCGGCTCATAGCCCTACGCGCCGACCGTGACCAGCTAGCGCGCGAAGTCGCCGCCCTAAGGGCGGAGCGCGATGAGCTGGCGCGGCAGGTGGACCACCTCACCGCCACGGCCATGCCCGCATCAGAGAAGATCTCTATCTCTCAGGCGGGAGGCTTGCTCGCCACCACCGGTGAGGACGGGACGGTGCGGCTGTGGGACGTGGCCACCCGCCAGCCCGCCGGTGACCCCCTCACCGGACACGGCAGCAGGGTCTTGGCGGTGGCCTTCCACCCCGACGGGCACCTGCTCGCCACCGGTGATGCCTTCTGGACGGTGCGGCTGTGGGACGCGGCCACCCGCCAGCCCGCCGGCGACCCCCTCAACGGACACGCCGATCGCGTCTTGGCGGTGGCCTTTCACCCGGACGGGCACCTGCTCGCCACCGCCGGCGACGACGGGATGGTGCGGCTGTGGGACGTGGCCACCGGCCAGCCCGCAGGCAGCCCCCTCGCCGGCAACAACGGCGCGATCAACGCGGTGGCTTTCCATCCCGACGGCCACCTGCTCGCCACCGCCGGCGGCGACGGGAGGGTGCGGCTGTGGGACGTGGCCACCGGCCAGCCCGCCGGTGACCCCCTCACCGGGCACAACAGCAGGGTCTTTGCGGTGGCCTTTCACCCGGACGGGCACCTGCTCGCCACCGCCAGCGACGACGGGACGGTGCGGCTGTGGGACGTGACCACCCGCCAGCCCGCAGGCCGCCCCCTCACTGGCAACAACGGCGCCATCACCGCGGTGGCCTTCCACCCCGACGGCCACCTGCTCGCCACCCGCGACGGTGACGGGACGGTGCGGCTGTGGGACGTGGCCACCCGCCAGCCCGCAGGCGACCCCCTCACCGGCCACACCATCGCGGTGGCCTTTCACCCCGACGGGCACCTGCTCGCCACCGCCAGTGACGACGGGACGGTGCGGCTGTGGGACGTGACCACCCGCCGGCCCGCCGGCGACCCCCTCACCGGCCACACCGGCCCCGTCTTGGCAGTGGCCTTCTCTCCGGCGGTCCGCTAACGCTGTCGATCACCCCGTGCAGAAGATCCTCTCCGACGCGAAGCGAAGGCGACGGGGATCAGCGAGTGCCTTCAGCTCGGGCCGGCGGGCGAGGATCCCCTCCAGGTCGTGCCCGACCGCTGAAGGCTTGTGGCGCTGGGGCTCGGCCTGGGCCGCTTCGCGGCGGCCGGCTTCGCGCGGCGGCGCTCGATAGTCCGACTCACGATCACCATTGCGGCCGCGGCAGTACGGGGACGGCGTCAGGCGGCCTCGAGTTCCATGATCCAAAGTGGTGAGCGAGTGAGCCGAGCGGAGACCCGGCGCCATCCTCCGGCCGTGAACAGGGCGTCATACTCGTGCAGGTGCCGTTCCCGGCCTCCGTCGGTGACGGACAGCATGTTCATGTCCGCCACGGCGCCGAAGTCCGGCGTACCGACCTCGCCGAGCACGAGTTCGAAGACGACGGCACGCGCTCCCGGCCGGGCGGCGGCACGGCAGTTGCGTAGAAGGCGAACGCATGCCTCGTCGTCCCAGTCATGCAGGATCCACTTCAGCAGGTACAGGTCCGCTGCGGGCACCTCGTCGAAGAAGTCGCCCTCCACGGCGGTGAAGCGGTCGGAAAGGCCGAGTTCCCCGGCGGCACGGGCTGCCGCCACGGTCACATGCGGCCTGTCCAGGACGATGCCGTGCAGTGCGGGATCGGCCTGCATCAGCCCGAGCACGAGCCGTCCGTCGGCACCGCCCACGTCGACGGCCGTCGAGACACCCGAGAGGTCGAGCACGCTCGCCGCCTCGGCGGCCACGATCTCCGACATGCTCGACCCGCTGGAGGCGAAGGCGTCGCCCTCCTCGGGATGCCGGGAGAAGTAGGTGAACTGGTCCATGCCGAGTGCCCTGTACACCTGCGTTCTGCCCTCGCGCACGGCTTCGGGAAGGTGCGCCCAGCTCACCCAGGTCGAGTAGCCCGCCAGGTGGAGGGTGGTGTCGCGCAGTGAACCCGGGACCCCTTCGCGCAGCAGTTCTCCCATCGGGGTGGTGGCGAACCTGCCCTGCCCTTCGTGGGCGAGCAGCCCGATCGAGGCGCACGCCCGCATCAGGCGGTAGGTCGTGGCCGGGTGGGTGGACGCCCGTTCGGCGACCTCATCGGCGGTACGGGCCCCGCCGGCGACATGGTCGATGATCGATAGGGCCGCCGCCGTCCGGATGATCTGCGCCACCCCGTGGCCGGTGATCATCTGGAACAGCCTGCCGAAGTCGCGCTCCTGCTCAAGGTCCTTCATGGTGCTCCGTACGTCCATCTCATCGCTGCCGGGACGGGCCTGGCTCGTCCGCGACCCGGATGATCGTCTTTCCGGGCGTGCGGCGGTGGCGGGCGAAGGCGGAGGCCGTTTCGGAAAGCGATCGCACGTCGCCGACGATGGGCATGAGCCGTCCGGCCCGCAGGCGCTGGGCGAGGTCGGTCAGCCGGGCGCGATCGGGTTCGACGACGAAGAAGACGGCGCGCCCGCCCTTGGGCTGCACGGTGGGCGGCATGGCGATGCTGACGAGGGTGCCGCCCGGGCGCACCAGCTCGGTGGATCGCTGGAGGATGTCGCCGCCGATCACGTCGAACGCCACGTCCACCTCGCCAACGTGCCGCAAATCGTCGGCGTCCAGGTCGAGGAAGGTCTGCGCGCCGAGGCCGAGCGCGACATCGCGGTCGTCGGCACGGCCGGTGCCGATCACGCGGGCGCCTGTCTCCCGCGCGAGTTGGACGGCGATCGAGCCGACGCCGCCCGCGGCGCCGTGGATGAGGACGGTCTGGCCGGCCGTGAGGTGGGCGTGGTCGAACAGGCCCTGCCATGCGGTCAGTCCGGAGATGGGCAGCGCGGCGGCCTCGGTGTGGTCGATGTCGGCCGCGAGAGGGGCGAGGTTGCGGGCCTCCACCGCGGTGTATTCGGCCAGGGATCCGTCGCGGGCCCAGTCGGTCAGTCCGAACACCCGCTGGCCCACGGTGAGGCCGGTGGTGCCGTAGCCGAGCTCGACCACGACTCCGGACAGCTCGTGCCCGGGGATGCTGGGTGTCCGGTCGCGGCCGGCGCGATCGGACCACGTTGCCGGCCAGTCGAGCTCTCCGGGGGTGAAGCCCGCGGCGTGCACGCGCACGATGACGTCGTTCTCGGCAGCGTGGGGATAAGGCATGTCGGTCAGGGTGAGGCCGCCGACACCCGCGGCACGATCGCGCACGGTGATCGCTCGCATGTCCGAATCCTTTCAATTGCGTTCGTCGGAAAAGAGGGCTCGGCAGCGCCGGTCAACTCGGCCAGGCTGAGCCGAGGACGCGCTCGACCGTCGTCATGCGCCGGAAGCCGGGGAGGAAGTGCTCGAGCACGTCGGAGTTCACGGTCCCGTTCGTGGTTTCCGGGCGGTTTTTGAGCCCGTCGACGTAGGCGCGCAGGAACTCGTTCTTGAAGTCCCCGCGAGGGTGGACGGCGAGGATTTCGCCCAGCTGATCGCGATCCAGTCCGTCCAGGCCGAAGCCGATCACGTCGGTCAAGACGCCGAGGTAGGTGCTCGCGATTTCGGGGGCCATCCGGTCGGGGATGCCCGGTGTCGTGTGCAGCGCGATCGCCGTCCAGACGGTCTCGGCGGCGGCCGCCGAGAAACCCCGGTCCAGGAGGAACTTGCGCGCGTGGTCGGCGCCGTCCACCTCGAAGCGCTGCTCGACGTCGGAAAAGGGAGTCAGGAGACCGGTGTCGTGGAACATGGCCGCCAGGTAGAGCAGCTCCGGGTCCGGCTCCACACCGAGCGTGTGCGCGTGAATCAGGCCGAAGAAGAAGACCCGCCGGGAGTGGTGGAAGATGAGGGGGGTGGTCGTCTCCTGAATGAGCGTGGTCGCTTCGGCGACCGCCGCCGTGTCGGGAATCTCCAACCCCGCGATGACCTCTGACATGACCTCTGACCTTCCGGGAGTTATGTCGGGATATGGGCTGTGTGTCCGACTTCTATGCTCCCCGTCGATCGGCGTGCGGCGCCGCCTGCGTCCGGCCAGGAATCACCTATATCCGGACAGGGCGATATCGCGGCGCGCGATGCCACCCGGGGGGTGGCAGGAGGGCGGCTTCGGCGCCCGCCGCCGGCTGACCGTCCCGCCCAGAGGCTTCCCCGTGATCTCCGGTGACGATGTGCTACCAATGAACGGTGTCCATGCCTCCTTCGTCGCCGGCCCGGGAGCGGTCAGCGCCGGCGGGATCCGGCCGGTCGCCGCGCGGATCCGGCTCCGCTGGAGCCGCAGTGGCGGACGCCGCCCCCCATCGCGTCGCGATCCTCGTCTACGACGGAGTGACGTTGCTGGACGTCGCCGGTCCGGCGGAGGTGTTCAAGGAGGCGAACCGGTTCGGCGCCGACTACCGGATCGTGCTGCTGTCGCCGACCGGTGCGGACGTCACGTCGAGCCTCGGGGTCCGGATCGCGGTGGACGGCGCCGTCTCCGCCGAGTCGGCTTTCGGCACGTTACTGGTGGCCGGGTCGGATCTCTATCCGCGCGCCCGTGTCCCCGGCGAGCTGGCGGACGCCGCACGGATACCGGCGGCGGTGGCCGGCCGGGTCGCGTCGATCTGCACCGGGGCGTTCGTCCTCGCCGCCGCCGGCCTCCTCGACGGCAAGCGCGCGACCACGCACTGGAAGGTCGCGCACGAGCTCGCCGCACGGTGTCCGACGTGCCGGGTCGAGCCCGACGCGATCTACGTTCGTGACGGCACGATGTACACGTCGGCAGGGGTGACGGCCGGCATCGATCTGGCGCTCGCCCTCGTCGAAGAGGACCACGGGCCCGGCCTGGCGCGCGACGTCGCCCGTGCCTTGGTGGTGTACATGCAGCGTGCGGGTGGCCAGTCCCAGTTCTCGGCCCCGCTGCAGGGACCGCCGCCCCGCTCGTCGGCGATCCGCACGATCACCGACGTGGTGACGGCGAACCCCGGCGGGGACCATTCGCTCGGTGAACTCGCGAAACACCTCAACGTGAGCACCCGGCACCTCACCCGGCTCTTCCATGACGAGCTGTCCACGACACCGGCCCGCTACGTGGAGAACATCCGGTTCGACATGGCGAGGGCTCTGCTCGACCAAGGACACACCGCGACGCAGGCCGCGACCCTCGCCGGGTTCCCCAGTTACGAGAGCATGCGACGGGTCTTCGCCAGGAAGCTGTCGATCAGCCCCGCCGCCTACCAGCGCCGGTTCGGCACGGCCCGCCGTGCCAACGTGGGTTAGCTTCGCCAAAATCGTTCGAATCAGAAGAATCCGGGGCAAATGTGATCCCAATGTCATAAAGATCCGCGATCGTGGAGGAGTGCGAACGTGGCTCGGTGATCAGGTGCGGAAACGGCTGGGCACGTTCGGCCTGATCGTGCCCTCTATCGCGCAGTGTGCCGTGGGCGCGGCGCTGGCCTGGATCGTCGCGGTTCATCTGCTCGGCCACGCCCATCCTCTCTTCGCACCCATCTCTGTGATGATCTGCGTGGGTCTGGGGCTCGGGCAGCGGCTGCGCAGGGTGGCCGAGCTGGTGGTCGGCGTGGGTCTGGGCGTGGGCATCGGCGACCTGCTGGTGTCCTGGATCGGCTCGGGCCCCTGGCAGCTGGCGCTCGTGATCGCCCTGGCGATGACCATCGCGGCGCTGCTGAACAGCGGCGAGCTGTTCGTGTCGCAGGTCGGGTCGTCCGCGGTGCTGGTGACCATGCTGGTGCCGGGCGCCGACGCCGGCGGGCTGGACCGGATGGCCGACGCGCTCACCGGCGGCATCATCGGCCTCGCCGCGGTCGCACTGCTGCCCGCCAGCCCGCTCACCATCGCGGGCAGACATCTGTCCGGCGTGCTCGACGCCTTCTCCACCGTTCTCGAGCAGGCGGCGGAGGCGATCGAGAAGGGCGATATGGACCTGGCGGCCGAGGCGCTGGAGTGCGGTCGCAGGACCCAGACCGCGGTCGAGGATTTCGCGGCGGCGCTGGAGAACAGCAAGGAGATCATCAGGATCTCGCCGCTGCGCTGGCATCACCGGGCGAGACTGGCCAGGTACACGACCGCCGCCCTACCGGTGGACCTGGCGCTGCGCAACGCACGCGTTCTGGTCCGACGCACGCTCGCGGCGATGGGGGAGACGAGCCCGCCACCGGTCGCGCTGGCCGAGTTGCTGCGCGAAGTCTCCGAGGCGGCGCTGCTGCTCCAGCTCGAACTGGGGGCCGGCCGGGAGCCGATGCTGGCCAGGCAGGCGTTGCTCGCCGTCGCCGCGCGGGAGCGGCCCAAGAACCTGGGCTTCTCGGCGAACGTCATCATCGCGCAGCTGCGCTCCATCGCCGTCGATCTGCTCGAGGCGACCGGCATGGATCACGACGAGGCCTCGGCCGCGCTGACCCCGCTGGACGAGCTGAGCGACGAGAGCATGCGCCGCTGAGGCCGAACGCCCTGCTCGCCGTCGCCCTCAAGGCCCCGCGCCGGGCGATCAGAGCCGGCGCACGGTCATGGCGCCAGCTCCTCAGCAGCTCGAAGGGTGCGGTGCCGCCGCCTCGGCATGTCTTGATGACCGGTTCCGCCGACGGCGGCGGTCAGTTCGGGCAGGCGTCGCGGCAGCCGCCGAAGCGCTCGGCGTCCGGCCGGACGAAGCGGGCCTCCTGCGTTCCGTGCAGCGCCTCGGTCATCGCCTTCTTCCAGATCAGGCCGGGCACCGACGTGCCGTCGACGTGGGAATAGCGGCGGCCGCCGATGGTGACGTCCACCATCGGGTGCCGCACCGGGTCACGGAAGTCGCCGAGGCTGACGGCCGAGGCCAGACCGGGGGTGTAACCGGCGAACCAGGCGGTGCGGTAGATGTCGCCCTCGCCGGGCATGCCCGCCGCCTCGCGGCCGACGCCCTTGAGTGAGCTCTTCGCCAGGGCGTCCGTCAGCACTCCGGTGACCGCGTCGGCGACCGCCGGGTCCAGGACCTGCACGCAGTGCGCGGGGAAGGGGCGTCCGGCGCCTGAGCCGTCGCGGATCTCCGTGATCACCCTCGGCTCGCAGAAGCGTCCGCGGGCGGCGAGGCTCGCGTACGAGTTGGCCACCGAGACGGGGTCGGCCTCGTTGGGCCCCAGTGCGAACGTCTCTGTCTCCTGGAGCGGCTTCCCATTCGCACTCCTGAGCCCGAGCCGCTGGGCCATCCTGACGGTCTCGCACAGGCCGACCTTCTCCTGCAATTGCAAGTAGAAGGTGTTCACCGCGCCCTGGGTGCCCGACCGCAGGGTGACGAACCGGGTCCCGCCCTTCTCCCGGTTGTGCAGGGTGACACGCACATCGCCGACGGCCCGGCCCGCGCAGTCCTTGAACGCCGTGTAGCGCTGGGCACGGTACTCGTCGGAGACGACGTAGCCGTCGTCGTACCGGAAACCGGCGGCGAGCGCGGCGGCCAGGGCGTAGGGCATCGCCGTCGTGCCCTGATGGAGGCCCGGTGCGCCGGCAGGGTCACGGCTGGTGACCATGGCCTTGACGGCCCCTTCGCCCGGGACGATCATGACCTGCGTGGCGATCTGCCGGTCGTCGCGGTGGACGTAGGCGTCGACGGCCCGCTGCGCCGCCCGCTGGAGTCGCGGGTCGATCGTCGTCTGAATCGTCAGGCCGTCACGGGTGAGCAGTTGCGGGTCCTCGGCGAGAAGCCGCTCTCTGACGTACCGGCAGAGGTAGGGATATCCGCCGGCCGCGCAGTCGCCGGAGAACTCTTGGAGGACGGCGCCCTCGGCATCCAGCAGCACGCTTTTCCGGGCCGCGGGGGAGGCGGAGGCCACAGGGGAGGCGGGGACGGCGGCGGTGGCAACCGAGGCCGCGGGCTCCTCATCCGCGCCGCCGCCCGCCGGGCTCCGCAACAGCAGGAGAACCGCGATCACCGCACCCGCCGCGGCGACGCCCAGGAAAACCAGAAATGCCTTCATCGTCGCCCTTCGGTCGCCCAAGGCCGTGTTTCCGCCATACTCCGATTGCCGCGCCGGCTCGAAACGTCCATCCATGATGCAGTCCCCGCATCACACCGGCAAATTCGCGCGGACACCTCGGTGGCCATTCCTCCGCCGCCTGAAAACTGATTTCGGCGGTGTGCCAATGCCGAGAGACATGCCGTTATTCGGTTTTCAGCCCCGCCGATGCACGATTCAATGGCCATCGGACGCGTTCGCCGCCTCGCGCACACCGCCCTGTCACCGATCGGATGAACCATGACCTTGCTCGTGCACCTCACCCCGGCAAAGAACGTCCGGTCGATCCGGCGGGCGGGAATTCGTACCAGCAGCCTCGGGCGGAACAATGTGGCAGGCGTCTACTGCCTGCCGGTGCTGCCCTCCTACCAGATCACGTATCAGTGGGGCCGGGAGTTGCGGCGCAGTGGTCAGCGCACTCTTGTGGCCGTTCACTTCCGCATTCCGGATGACGAGCCGGTGTGGGTGGGCCACTACAACGCCCCGCCGGTCCGACTCGGCAGCGCCGCGGCCGCCGCCCTGATCGCGGCGGAGCAGGACGCCCGCGGATACGAACTGCTGGTTCCGCGCCCGATCCAGGCCGGCGAGATCCACCGCGTCAGGGGCGTGAACCAGGTGACCGGGTGGCGTTACCTGCCGAACGCCCACGGCAGGCCGCCCTGTGGATGCCCGGTCTGCAACCCCCGGGGAGCGTACGGCGCGGCCAAGATCCGTAAGGCGTACCTGGATGAATGAGCCCAGGACCTTCCGACGAAAAGCTCACCACATGCGCGAGTAGCGGGAATCGCCAGGCGGGCGGGGCGTCCGTCCTCGATACACCGCGGCGTGTAGCCGTCGTATATCCGGCGTCCCTTGGCGGTTCCTAGCGTGGTGGGCGACCCGCCCGCCCGACCAGGGATGAGGACGCCCGTGGCCTATCTCTTCGCCTTCTGCCGGCTGCTCACGGGGATCGTCTTCCTCATGTCCGCCGTGAGCAAGCTGCGCGGGCGGGCGGCGTACGAGGAGTTCACGGTGGCCACGCGCGCCCTCGTGCGCCTGCCGGCCCGGCCTGTCGCGGCGCTCGTCGTCGGCGCCGAGGCCGCCGTCGCGCCGCTGCTGGCCTGGCGGCCCACCGTGCTCGCCGGTTTCTGCGTCGCGCTCGGGCTGCTCGTGGCCTTCACCGTGGCCATCGGCGTCGCCCTGCGACGCGGCAGGCGGGTTCCCTGCCGCTGCTTCGGCGCCTCGGCCGTTCCGGTGGGCCCCGGTCATATGGCACGCAACGCCGTGCTCACCGTGGCAGCGGCGGCCGGAGCGATCCAGGCCGGGACCGGGGCGGTCCACGCCGGGACCGGAGTCGCCCTCGCGGGCCTCGGCCCGGCCGGGCTCGCCGCGGTCGCCCTGGCGGCCGGAGCCGCGGCGGTCCTGCTGTCCGCGATCGGCGAGATCGCCGGTCTCTTCACCAGTTCACCCTGACGGAGGTAGCCCCTCATGCCGTTCCTGACAGCGCTCGTCCTGGGCGTCGGCGTCCTGTGCCTGATCGACCTGGTGCTGACGGTCGGGGTGATCCGGCGGTTGCGGGCGCACGAGGAGATGCTGACGGCGAGGCCGTCCGCGTTCCCGTCGATCGTGCTCCCACCCGGGGCGGTGATCGGCGGCTTCTCCGCGGAGAGCACCGACGGCGTCCAGGTCTCCGACGAGACGCTGACCGAGCCGGTCCTCGTCGGCGTCTTCTCGCCCGACTGCCCGGCCTGCCACGACCGCCTGCCGCAGTTCGCCGAGCGCGCGCGATCCTTCCCCGGAGGACGCCGCAACGTGCTGGCCGTGCTCGTCGGCACGGAAGAGGAGGTGGCGGACCAGCGGCGGACGCTGGAGCCGGTCGCCCTCGTGCTGATCGAGAAGCACGGCACCGGCCTGACGAAGGCGCTGCAGGTGAACGGCTTCCCGTCCCTCGCCCTGGTCGACGAGAGCGGGAGGGTCGTCGCCAGCGGGAGCACCCTGGAGGACCTCGACAAGATTCCCGCGCACGCGTGACGGCGCGGGTGCGGGGCACCGACGGAGCGCGGGCCGTGGCCGCCGCTCTCGGCCTGGCCTGGCGGGCGAGCAGGGCGCTGACCATCGCCTTCGCCGTCCTCAGCACGCTCATGGCCGTCCTGCCGGTGACGATCGCCTGGTGCACCAAGCTGGTCCTCGACGAGATCGCCGACGGCAGGGACGGGGCCGGCGTGACGGCGGCTCTGGGCGCCGCGCTCGCCGGGTGCGGGGTGCTGACGGCGCTCGGGCCGCAGATCGTCCAGTACGTCAGGGACGAGAGCGGGCGCAGGATCGGCCTCGTCGCCCAGGACAGCCTCTTCAGGGCCACCGAGCGGTTCGTCGGCCTCGCCCGGTTCGAGGACCCCGCGTTCCTCGACCGGATCAGAATGGCCCAGCAGTACGGCGGGGCGACCCCGGGCATGGTGGTCTCCGCGGCCCTGGGCACCGCCAGGACGGCGATGACCGGTGCCGGATTCCTCGTCTCCCTCGTGACGATAAGCCCCTGGATGGCCGTCCTCGTGGTCGGCGCCGCGGCTCCGTCTCTGGTCGCGGAGCTCTGGCTGTCGCGGCGGCGAGCCGCGATGCTGTGGGGCATCGGGCCGGTCGAGCGCCGCGAGTTCTTCTTCGGCCAGCTTCTCGTCAACGTCCAGGCGGCCAAGGAGCTGAGGCTCTTCGGCATCGGGGCGCACCTGCGCGGGCTCATGAACGCCCAGCGGCGGGCCGCGAACGCCGAGCGGAGCCGCACCGACCGGCGCGAGCTGGGCGTCCAGGCCGTCACCGGCACGACGGCCGCGCTGGCGGCCGGGGGCGGCCTGCTGTGGGTTCTCGTCTCCGCGGCGAACGGCACGGGCGGGGTCGGCGACGTGGCGCTGTTCGTGGCCGCCGTCGCCGGAGTCCAGGCGGCGGCCGGCGGCCTCGTCCTCGAACTCGTCACCGCGCACCAGCAGGTGCTGCTTTTCGGTCACTACCTCGCCGTCCTGGACGCCGAACCGGACCTGCCGGTGCCGGCCCGGCCCCGGCGCGCGGGCCCGCTGCGCCGGGGAATCGAGCTGAAGGACGTGTGGTTCCGCTACTCTCCCGGCCATCCCTGGGCCCTGCGCGGCGTCAGCCTGACCATCCCGTACGGCGCCGCGGTGGCGCTCGCCGGCAGGAACGGCGCGGGCAAGAGCACGCTGGTCAAGCTCCTGTGCCGGATGTACGACCCGGAACGCGGCTCGGTCCTGTGGGACGGGATCGATCTCAGGGAGTTGGACCCGGCGGAGCTTCGCGCGCGGATCGGGGCGGTGTTCCAGGACTACATGGAGTACGACCTGACCGCGGCCGACAACATCGGCCTGGGCGATCTCGCCGCGATGGACGACCGGGGGAGGATCGAGGCGGCGGCCCGGCGGGCGGGCGTGCACGGCGTCGTGAGCGGCCTGCCCCGGGGGTACGACACCATGCTGTCCCGTGTCTTCGCCGACCCCATGGAGGACGGCGGCGACGCGGGCGTCCACCTGTCGGGCGGGCAGTGGCAGCGGCTCGCCCTCGCCCGCGCCTACCTGCGGGGCGAGCGGGACCTGCTGATCCTGGACGAGCCCAGCTCGGGTCTCGACGCCGAGGCGGAGCACGAGATCCACCAGGGCCTGCGGGAGCACCGCCGCGGTCGCACGAGCCTGCTGATCAGCCACCGGCTCGGCGCCGTGCGCGACGCGGACCACATCGTGGTCCTCGACGGCGGACAGGTCGCCGAGCAGGGCACGCACGCCGGGCTGCTCGCGCGCGGCGGGATCTACGCTCATCTGTTCGCCCTTCAGGCCGAGGGATACCGGCAGCGGGAGGACCGGGACGCCGGCGCCCCGCGCGACCGGCTCTCGGGGGCACGATGACACCCGTCCTGCTCGTCCTGCTCGCATCGGCGCTCGGGGGCGGCGCCGTGACCGCGGCCCGGCGGACCCTGCGCGTCGTCGAGGTGCACGGGGAGAGCATGAAGCCCGGTCTGCGGCCCGGTGACCGGGTCCTCGTGCGCAGGCTGCGGCCCGGCCGGCCTGGTTGGCCTGGCCGGTTTGGCAGGCAGGCTCGGCGCGTCCGGCGCGGGGACATCGTCGTCATCTCCCGGGTGGGCCCGGGGGAGGGCCTCACGCTCGACGGCGGCACGAACCTGGTGATCAAGCGGGCCGCGGCCGTGGCGGGGGATCCGATCCCTCCGGGCTTCGAGGCGCTGGGAGAGGCCCGCGTGCCACCGGGGCGGCTGCTCGTCCTCGGGGACAATCCGTCGTGCAGCACCGACTCCCGGCAGTGGGGACTGCTCCCGGAAAGCAGGATCACGGGTGTCGTGCTCCGGCGGTTGAACGCGTGAACCAGGTGAAGCCGATACAGGAAGTCGTGTATCGCAGTGGTACGTCCGCGATCGAAGCCACTCCTAATGTCGGTCACCGAAAAGGAGTCCTTCAAAAGGAGGAACTGAATGACACGGACGATTCAGCGGCTGGCGGACCGGATGGTCGCCCGGCTGGTTCCGGCCACCCGCGCGGAGGCGATCAACTGCTGGTACGAGGGCTCAACCTGCGTCCAGCGCTACTGCTGCAGCGGGTCGGAGATCCCCGGCGGCCGCTACTGCACGTCGTGGCAGTACCTCTGCTAGACGAGCACGGCGGAGCGCCCCATTGAACAACAGCGCCCCTTGGACAAAGGGGCGCTCCGCTCTCGCGGCGGCACCCTAAATGAGGGCTGCCGAATCACCGCTCTCGCGTTTTCCGGCGGTTCGGGCGATCTCCATGGCGTACAGGCGGGTGAGGTCGTTCATCCGGTAGCGGTCGGGAGCCGTCGACGTCGTCAGGCGGAGATCGGCCAGCCTGCCGAGCGCCGCCCACGCCGTGCGCCGGTCGCATCCGAGGAGCGCCGCCGCGGTCGCCGACCCGCAGTCGGCCATGCCTCGCTCGCCGAGGCGGTGGAACAGGGCGAGCGCGCTGCCGTCCGCCGTTCCCCCGCGCCGCCGCAGAGCCTGGTAGTCGAGGTCGAGGGCGCTCCGCACGGAAAGATCACCGCAGGTCAGCAGGTCGAGCCGGTGCTCCTCGTCGGCCAGCATGTCGGCGAACGCCGCCAGCGTCCACTCCCGCCTGACCGCCAGTCGCTTGCCCGCGATCCCCAGCGCGAGCGGCAGGTTGTCGCAGAGCCGGGCCACTCTCCTCACCTGCTCGGGGTCGACCCGCTCCCGGCCGCAGAGCCGGACCAGCAGCTCGTACGCCGCGTCGTCCCTCAGGGGGGCGAGGGGCAGGTGATCGACATCGTCGAGCGCCGCGAGCACCGTCCTGCTGGTGATGACGAACCGGCAGCCGGGACCGGCGCCGAGCAGCGGGCGCACTTGCCCCTCGTCGGTCACGTTGTCGAGGAGGACGAGCACGCGCCTTCCGGCCGTGGCGGTCCCGAGCTGGAGCACCGCGTCGTCGAGGTCCGGAGCGATCCGGTCGTCCGCCAGCCCCAGCAGGCCCAGCAGCCGGGTCAGCGTCTCGTACGCACCGGGCCGGGGAAGGGACCGCAGGTCGACGTGGAACACGCCGCCGGGGAAGCCGGGCGCCGCCGTCCGGACGGCATGCAGGGCCAGGGCCGACTTTCCCACCCCCGCCTGGCCGTGCACGGCGACGGGCCGCGGGGGTGAGGCGGTGATCGCCGCGACGATCTCCCGCAGCTCCGGATCCCGGCCCACAAGACATCCAGGACCCGCGACCGGTGTCCGTTTCGGCCCCGCTTCCGGCGCAGGGCGCGCTTCGGGCACAGGCCTCGCTTCCGGCGCAGGCGCCGCGCGGGACGGGCCGAGGGCGGGAAGGGCGGGTTCCGCCCGGAGCGCGGGGTCTCGGTTGAGTATGCCCCGGTGCAGCTCGGCCAGCTCCGGTCCCGGCTCGACGCCCAGCTCCTCCGCCAGGAACTGGCGCGCCTGCCCATAGGCGGACAGCGCGGCCGCGGAGTCGCCGGTGCGATACAACGCGAGCATGAGGCTGCCCCACAGCCGCTCCCTGGTGGGATGGGCGGCCACCGTCTCACGGAGCTCCGGCACCGCGTCGGCGTGCTCGCCCAGCATGAGGCGGGCCTCGGCCTGCGCCTCCAGGGCCAGGCAGCGCTGCTCGGCGAGCGCGTCCAGGCGCGGGCCGAGCGCCGCCGACCTGGGCACGTCCTCGGCCGGTGCGCCCCGCCACCGCGCGAGGGCCGCCGACAGGTGCCGCAGCGCCGCCTCCGGCTGCCCGGCGGACAGCGCCTTCCTGCCCTGCCGCAGGGCGTCGGCGAACTCGATCACGTCGAGCTCACCGGCGTGCACGGTGAGGACGTAGCCGGGCGGCCGAGCCGTCAGCCGGTCGCCTTCGCCGAGCGTGCTTCGCAGGCGGTTGACGTAGGTGCGGACGTTGGCGACGGCGGAGCGGGGCGGCTCCTCGTCCCACACGGCCGTGACCAGCCGGTCGATCGACACGACCCGGTTGGGCTCGAGCAGCAGCGCGGTCAGCAGGGCGCGCTGCTTGGGCGAGCCGAGCGGGACCGGCCTGCCGTCCCTCCTGATCTCGACCGGGCCCAGCAACCCGAACCTGAGGTTCACTCCGCCCTCCGGAAGCCCGACAGGGCGGACGTACGCTTCCAACCGCGTGATCGGTGCACGAGGGGACCTCCGTAGGCGTCGGGACGCCACGAAGATCTCTGCTCCTCGCGCGCCCTCACAAGGCCGGCGAGCGTCCGGAACAGTTCCGGATCGCGTCTACCGGGGCAAGTGTGTGATTAGGGGGGAACCAGGCGGGAACCGACTACCGCATGACGGGAACGGGCGACGAGGGCCTGTCCGACCGCGTTCTCCAGGTGGCGACCCGCCTGTTCGCCGGGCTGGGCTACGACGGCACGGACATGCGGCAGATCGCCGACGCCGCGGGCACGGATGTGGCCTACGTCAGGCGGCGGTTCGGCGAAAAGCGCGAGATCTACCTCGAGGTCATGGATCGCATGAACAGCGCGCACAACGCCGTCCTGGAAAAAGGGGTCAAGGACATCGTCAGCGCTTCGCCCGAACAGAAGATCTTCGCCCTGCACCGGCTCCTCGACCGCTACATCGACTTCTGCCGCAAGCAGCCGGAGTATCCGGCGCTCTACACCCACAGGTGGCTTTCCGACGCCACCGACATCCCCGAGCTGGAGCCGATGTACGCCGCGCCGGCGGCACAGTTCGTGATCGACACCATCGCCCCCCTGGTCACCGCCCCCGACGTGGACGTCGACTACACCATCAACTCGGTGATCTGGTGCGTCCACAGCTTCGTGCAGAGCGGCGTGTACGACCGGTCGGGCCGGCGCTACGACCACGACCATCCCGGCGCGCTGTGGCGCTTCCGCAGCCATCTGCACCAGATGGTCCACCGCACGCTCCGCCTGCCGGGGGACCCCCCGCCGATGGAGCGTCCCTCCCACAGGTGAGACGGCCCGCGCCGACGCTCACGGGCCGTGTAGGGGCGCAGGGCCCTGCATCCGTGCCGCCAGGACGTCCAACCCGGGGCCGGACAGGCCGGCCAGACCGGCCGGACGCCCCGTCGCGATCAGGAGCAGGTCGCCGGCCGCGCCGCTGATCTCCTGCCCGCTGCCGGACGTCCAGTCCACGTCGGTGGCGACGAGGCGAAGGTCCGCGAGACGCGCGGGCGCGTCGTAGAAGCGGTTGCCGGAGACGTAGGTCAGGGCGGCGACCGCGGGGCCCGCCGGGAGCGGCCGGTCACGATGGAGCGGGCGGGCGATGTCCTGCCCGTGCACCAGCAGGTCCACCAGCGGATCCAGCGGTCCGCTGCCGGGCATGCGGCGCGGCGACGTCGCGCTGCCGCGCAGCTGCGCGATGAGATCGGCCGGAGTGGATCTCTGCGCGCGTGTCCGGGCACGCCTGTCGGTCATGCGGTGGAAGTCGCCGCGGGCGCGGGCCATACCGGCCACCATGTCCAGCACCGTGGTGCGGGTGGTGGTCGTCAGGTGGGCCACCACGTCCTTCACCGTCCAGCCCGCGCACAGCGAGGGGGTTGCCCACTCGGCGTCGTCCAGCTCTTCCAGCAGGTCGCATAGGCTCATCCGCTCGTTCGTGATCGCGTCGCGCACGGCATCGGCGTCCATTCGCCGCTCCTTCCGTCCCGTCCCGACTGATGTGTACACTGTGAACAACCTGCAATGTGCACACTGTATACATCCACGAAGGCGTCGGGCAAGCATGAAGAGAACCTCGCCGGGCTACCATCACGGCAATCTGCGTTCGGCCCTGATCGAGGCCGCTCTCGACCTCGCCAGAGACAAGGGCGCCGGTGCTCTGGGCCTGCGCGAGGTGACCCGCGCGGTCGGGGTGAGTCCCAACGCCGCCTACCGGCACTTCGCCGACCTGCGGGCGCTCGTCCTCACCGTCGCGCTGGAGGCCCGGCACCGTCTCGCGCGCTCCATCGTCGACCGGCTCGACGCGATCACGCCCGGCCTCGGCCCCGCGCGGCGATCCACGGAACGGCTGCGCGCCTTCGGGCTGGCGTACGTGGAGTTCGCCCAGTCCACTCCCGGCTGGTACGAGCTCGCCTGCGCCTCGCAGGAGGCGCCGCCGGACGGAGTCGAGGAGGGGGGCCCGCCCCCGCCCCACCTCATCCTGCTCGGCATCCTCGACGAGATGACGCGGGCGGGAGTCATGGCACCGGCTCGCCGTACCGATGCCGAGTGGTCGTGCTGGTCCACCGTTCACGGCCTCGCCGAGTTGCGCGTCCACGGGCCGCTCCAGGCGCTGTCCGGGGAGGAGGCCGTCCGGCTGGCCCGCCTCGCGCTGGACACCCTCATCCGGGGCCTGACCGCGAAGTCATGATCCTGAGCGGTGGCCGACGCCCCTCCTGGGACGTCCGGGCGGGGCCGCCGGCTTTCCGGGCTGTTGACGACATCCCGCTTCCTGATCTAATTTCGTCTCTGTAAGAGACGAAGTTAACGCAGCGTCTTTGCGGGGCTTCGTCGTGCCCGTGGTAGTAATGAGATCCGCGAAGGAGGCCGTACAGACAGAGTTGGTGCACCATGACCGAGCGGTACCTCGGCGTCGTCGGCATCGGCGAGGCGCTGGGCGTGAGCCGGCACGCGGTGCACAAGTGGCGCTCCCGCTATCCCGGCGGTTCCGAGCACCCGTTCCCCGAACCCGATGTCGAGGTCGACGGAACTCCCGGCTGGCGGCCTGACCGGCTGGCGGAGATCGTCGAGTGGCGCGACGGCCTGCCGGGCCGTGGCGCGGGCGGCGGACGTCCCACCGCCGCACGACAGGAATACCTGAAAGAGGCGGCGGCGCGAGGCATGGACCGGGACGAGGCGCTGCGCGCGCTCGTCACGCTGTCCGAAGAGTTTCCCGAGATGACCGAGCCGGAGATCTGCGCCTGGCTCATCGGGCACTGGCGGAGATAGCACTTTCCCCGATCAATCCCATCACGAAGGCGATGACGCATGCCCGGAATCGGCGGCGAGACCGCACCCGGATTCGAAGCGGTACGTGAGGCGTTCGCGGCCAATCTGGCCGGCGGGCAGGACGTGGGCGCCGCGGTCGCCGTCTACCTGCACGGCCGGAAGGTCGTCGACCTGTGGGGCGGGATCGCCGACCCCGGGACCGGCCGCCCCTGGGAGCGCGACACCCTGCAGGTCGTGTTCTCCACCACCAAGGGCGTCACCGCCGCCTGCGCGCACCTGCTGGCCGAGCGCGGCGAGCTGGACCTGGACGCGCCCGTCGCCGACTACTGGCCGGAGTTCGCGGCATGCGGAAAGGACCGGATCCCGGTCCGCTGGCTGCTCACCCACCAGGCCGGACTGCCCGCGCTCGATCGCCCGGTCACTCCGGCGGAGGCGATCTCCTGGCATCCGATGGTGACCGCGCTGGCCGCCCAGCGGCCGTTCTGGGAGCCGGGCACCGACCACGGCTACCATGCCCACACGTACGGCTGGCTGGTCGGCGAGGTGGTCCGCCGGGTGGCCGGCCGCAGTCTCGGCACGTTCCTCGCCGAGGAGATCGCCGCGCCGCTCGGCCTGGACCTGTGGATCGGGCTGCCGGAATCCGAGCAGCACCGGGTCAGCCGGATCGTCACCGCCCCGATCGACCTCGACGCACTGGCCGGGATCGATCTGGAGGCCCTTCCCGAGCCCGCGCGCGAGGTGATGAGAGCCTATGCCGATCCCACGTCGCTGACGATGCGGGCGATGACGGTCGTCACGCCGATGCCGAACCACGACGACCCGGCCGAGCAGCTCGCGGAGATGCCGTCCACCAACGGCATCTGCACCGCCCGCGCGCTGGCCCGCTTCTACGCAGCGCTCATCGGGGAGGTCGACGGGCATCGCATCCTCTCACCCGACACCCTGGCGGCGGCGACCGCGGAGCAGGTCAGCGGTGTGGACCGCGTCCTGCGCGTGCCCGTCCGGATCGCCACCGGGTTCGGCCTGCCGACGCCCGACGCCTTCTGGTACAGCCCGACCGCCTTCGGGTTCCCCGGCTACGGCGGATCGCTGGGCTTCGCCGACCCGGCGACCGGCCTGGCCTTCGGCTACGTCATGAACCACATCCGGGAAGGCGTACCGGACCGGAGAGCCGCCACGCTCCTCGACGCGGTCCGCGGCGCGATCGGGACGCAGGCCCGGTAGCACCTCCCGCGACCATCTCGCCCGATGATTTCCACAGAAGTATGGTCACTTCGACTCCCCGGAAGAGTCCGGCTGAGGCGCCGCCGGTCGCGTGGGCCGTCGCCGGACGGCTCGCATGACCGGAGACGGTCGCCAGATCACAGGACCGGCGGGTCGAAGTCGAAGTCGAGACGCCGGCCGTCCTGTGTCGCCACGGCGTCGGGATGGTCGGTGCCGAGCACCCGCGCGTATCGGTCGAACGTGTCGGCCTGGAGCGTTTGCGCCTCGGCGGTGGCCCCGAGCGTCCGCAGGTCCACGACCAGATTGGCCGCGCCCGCGAGGGTCAGCGGGTGGTCCTCGCCCAGCAGGGCCCGTAGCCGCTCGAGCGTGTTCTCGCCGAGATCCCTGGCGCCCTCGGGATCGCCGAGCTCCGCGAGGTCGCTGGCCAGGTTGATCGCGCAGGTGAGCGAGAAATGGTGGTCCCGGGTGAGCCGGCGGTCGAAGCCCTTCAGCGCCCGGGCGTCGATCTCCCTGGCCTGGTCCGCCTGCCCGTCCACGCGAAGCAGCAGCGCGAGGTTGGTGTCGCAGCCGTACTTGAACGGGTGGTCGTCGCCGTACATGCGCGGATAGCGGGCCGTCATGTCCTCGAGCAGGGCGAGCGCGTCGCCGATCGCCCCGGAGGCGCGCTGCGCGTTGGCCAGGCACAGCGCCGCGGCCAGGGTGTCGGGGTGGTCGACGCCGAAGATGCGCTCCTGCAGCTCGTAGGTGACCCGGGCCAGGTCCAGCGCCTCCTCCACCAGCCCGGCGCGGCGTTTGGCGATCGACAGGTCCTTGGCGGTGCGCAGTGTCCAGGGGTGCTCGCGGCCCAGCTCCTGCACGCCGTAGTCGTAGGCGTCCTCGCCGATGTCGCAGGCCTGGCGGTACTCGCCGTTCAGCCGCAGGACGCGGGCCAGGCCGTTCCAGGAGGACAGCACGTTCTGCTTGCTGGAGCCCGACCCCGGCTGCCGCTGCATGGCGAACGTCTTGGACTGCAGCTCTCGCGCCTGCGTGTAGTCGCCGAGCAGCAGGTGGTCGAGCGCCAGGTTGTTCATGACGCGCAGCGTCCGGCGGTGGGATGGCCCGAAGACCGCCTCGTGCCTGCGCAGCGACTCCCTGTCGTGCTCCAGCGCCGCCTGGAAGTCGCCGCGGAAGCGCAGGTCGGCCCCGTGGCTGTTGGTGATGAGGAGCGTCTCCTCGTCGTCCTCGCCGAGGACCTGCCGCATCCGTGCCAGCGTCCGCAGGTTCAGGTCGAACGACTCCTGGATGTCGCCGAGCTCCCTGATGACGATCGCCTGGTGGCGGTGGGCGGCCAGCACGTATCGGTCGTCGTCTCCGCTGTCGGCCCGCCAGCGTTCGATGAACCGCTCGACCAGCGTCCGCGCCGACAGGAAGTCGCCCGACGAGTAGAGGTAGCGGACGATGTCCAGGGCGAAGGCGCGGATGTGGGGGTCCCGGCTGCCCGCGATGTCGGCGGGGGTGACGTGGCCGAGCAGCCCGCCGTAGCGTGGCCAGGACAGGTTGTCGTCGGGCTCGTACGGCGCGGCGGCGGAGGCCAGCAGCAGGTGCACCTCTCGCCGGAACGCCACGCGCTCGGCGTCGTCCAGTTCGTCGCGCAGCAGCGCCTGGACCAGCCGGTGGACCTGGATGGTGCGGCTCTCCGAGTCCATGCGGACGAGCGCGTAGCGCCCGAGCTCCCGGACCGCCCGGCTCACCTGGATCGGGTCGTCGAGCAGGGCGGCCATCCGCGACCCGGCGGAGAAGCGCTCGGGCAGCGGCTCGAAGAGGTCACGGGGGATGGGCTCCGGCCCGAAGAACGCGCAGCAGCGCAGCAGCTCCACCGCCTCGGGCATCTTCTTCTTGAGCTGCGCCACCGACAGGGCCCACGCGGCGGTCATGGACAGGGGATAGTCGGAGGGTTTGTTGGCTCCGAGCAGCCGCGTGGTCTGCTCCCGGAGCAGCCGCAGGTATTCGTCGACCGACATGCCGGACTCGACCTGGAACGCGCCCGCCTGCTCGAGCGCCAGCGGAAGGTCGCCGAGCGCCTCGGCCAACCGGTCCGCCTGCTCGTCCGACATGCCCTTCGGCACCCGGCGCCGGAGGAACTCGACGCTCTCCTCGCGCTCGAAGACGTCGACGGTGACCGTGTCGACGACGCCCTGCCAGCTGTGGTTGCGCGAGGTGATCAGCACGTGCCCGGGACCGCGCGGGATGATGTCGTTGATGTGCTCGGGGTCGTCGGCGTTGTCGAAGATCAGCAGCCATCTGTCGTACGGCTCGCCGCGGCGCAGCGCGTCCAGCACGGCCTCGGCCGCGTCCTCGACGCCGGAAGAGGCCGCGTTCGGCAGGTTCAGCTCCCTGGCGAGGCCCGCGAGCGACGACTTCACCAGCATCGGCTGGTCGGCGGGGATCCACCACACGAGGTCGTAGTCGCGCCGGTACCGGTAGGCGTACTCCATGGCGAGCTGGGTCTTGCCCACGCCGCCCAGCCCGTGCAGGGCGTGGGGGAGCACGGCGGCCGTGGTCTCGGACATGAGATCGTCCCGCAGCCTGTCGAGCAGGTCCCGGCGTCCCGTGAAGTTCTTGTTCTGCTGCGGGACTCTGCCCCAAATGGCGGGCATGCGACCGGAGTCCGCCGAGAAGTGCGAAACAGACACGCTGCCATCCCAGATCGGGCCTCAGTGGTTTGGACAAAGCTTAGGCCGCAACGCCTCGTGTATTGAAGAGTCAAGGCGTCAGACTGATGGCACCCCGCCTGGAGCGTGGGAAGATGAGGTCCACGGTTTTGATGGACAAGGAGTGCCATGGGCGACATAACCGGCAGTGAGTACGGTGGCGGCCTTATCGACGTGACCGGTCTGAGCCTCAGCGAACTTGGGCAGGTGGGTGACGACGTACTCGTGCCGGCCCTGCGCCGTCTGGTCGAGGAGGACGGCTCGGTCCCCTACGCCGGCTTCCAGTCCGCTATCTGAGCAGGTCCACACGCCCAATCCGGACCGCCCGCAAATCGATCTCCGTCACCTCGCCGCCGCCGTGGGTCATAATTCAGTCATTGGCTAACAATGCGGCGACCCCCGGGATGACGTGTGAACGATGCGGACTGGGACCGGCTCGTCAGGCAGCTCCGCAGAGGTGATTGCACGCCCCTTCTCGGTGCCGGTTCCTGTTTCGGCCGCCTGCCCACCGGCGGCGAACTCAGTCGACATTTCGCACACGAGTACAAATATCCGTTCGCCGATTCGGACAACCTGGCCCGGGTGATGCAATACGCCGCATTGGTGGGCCAGGACCCGGTCGAACTCAAGCACGAGGTCTGCGCCTATCTGAAGCAGTATGGGGCCGGCAGAACTCCGACCGGGCTCGACCCGCACACGGTGCTCGCGGAATTTCCCATTCCCACGTTCGTCACGACCAATTACGACGATTTCATGGTCCAGGCGCTGCAGCGGTGCCAGACGGAACGCAAGTCGCCGGAGGCGTGCACCTCGACGTGGTGGGACACCGAGGCGGACGAGGTCCCGCTGCTCGAGCCGACGCCCGACCGGCCGCTGGTCTACCACCTGCACGGCCAGTGGGACGACCCGGCGTCCCTCGTCCTGACCGAGGACGACTACCTGACGTATCTGGTCAACATGGTCGACGCCCGGGCTTCGGGGGTACGCCAGCCGCTGCCCACCCCCGTGCTCGCCGCGATGACCGCCAGCCCGCTGCTGTTCGTGGGCTACAGCCTGCAGGACTGGAACTTCCGGGTGCTCTTCCACGGCCTGATCCGGCCGATCCCGCCGAACCGGAGGCGGCGCCACGTCAGCGTCCAGCTCCTGCCGGAGCTGAGCGAGACGGTCGCCGGGGCCGCGGAGAAGGCGGAGGAGTACATGGAGCGCTATCTCGACGGCTGGCACATTTCCATTTACATCGGCAGCACAGAGGACTTCTTCGAGGAACTGCTCGACAGATTGAGGACGACATGACGGCGACCGGATCGTCCGCCCGCCCCTACGTCGGGCTGCGCCCGTACCGGCGGGACGAGAGCGCACTGTTCCACGGCCGCGACCGCGAGGCGCGGGAGATCGCCACCCTGTGGGGGGCGGCCGGGCTCACCGTCCTGTACGGAGCGTCCGGCGTGGGCAAGACGTCGCTGCTGCAGGCCGGCGTGCTGCCCAGGCTCGATCCCGGCCGGGTCGACCTGCTGCCGGTCGCCAGGGTCCTGCCCCGGACCCGGCCGCCCGAGTCCGTGGGGAACCCGTACGTGGCGGCGCTGCTGTCCAGCTGGGCGCCGGAGCGGGACCCGCGCACGCTCGCCGGCCTGACCGTGGCGGAGTTCCTGCGCAGACGGCCCGAGCGCACCGACGAGTACGGCGACCCGGTGCCGATCCTCGCCGCGGTCGACCAGGCGGAGGAGATGTTCCAGGGCGGGCCGGCGGGGGAACGCGACCGGACGGAGCTCCTGGAGCAGCTCACCTCCGCCGTGCAGGAGCACACCGGTCTCCACCTGCTGCTGTCCCTCCGGGAGGAGTACCTGTTCCTCGTCCTGCCCTACGAGCGGCCGTTCGGACAGGGCTCGCGGGCCCGCTTCCACCTGCGGCCGTTCACTCCCGAGGCGGCCCGCGAGGCGGTGGCCGGGCCGCTGCGCGACACGGGCAGGACGATCACGCCGGCCGCCGCGGAACTGCTCGTCGACGACCTGCGGACCGCCGTCATCGCCGACGAGGCGGGCCACGTGTCCGAGATCACGCTGGACACCGTCGAGCCCGTCCAGCTCCAGGTCGTCTGCGCCGCGCTGTGGGAGTCCCTGCCGCCGGACGTCGTCGAGATCACCGAGCACCACGCCCGCGCGTACGCCGACGTGGAGGAGTTCCTGTACGACTTCTGCAGACGGGCGGTCGCCGAGGTGGCCGAGATGTTCGACATGTCGGCCGGCGAGATCAGGTTCTGGCTGCGCAACACGTTCGTCACCGAGCACGGCACGCGCAACATCGTGTACGAGGGGCTGCAGCAGACCCGGAGCATGCCCAACGCGGTCGCCCGGGCCCTGGAGGACCGGCACATCCTGCGGGCCGAGCACCGGCGGGGCATCCGGTGGTATGAGCTCGCACACGACCGGCTCATCCGGCCGGTCTCCCGCGCCGACTCCCCCGAGGCGTACCTGCGGGCCGCCCGGGCGGCCCTGGCCGAACGCAAGTGGGAGCAGGCCCGGCGGCTCGCCGACGAGGCGGTGCGGGCCTCCGACCTCGGCGAGTCGTGGGTGCGCGCCGAGGCGGCCGAGATCTTCGCGGACGTGGCCGTCGCCAACGGTGAGATCGAGACAGCGCGGCGGCACTGCCAGGAGGCGGCCGAGCTCTACGCGGAACGCCAGCGGTTCGACGGCGTGGCCAGGGTGCTGCGGACCGACGGGCTGCTGTGGCTGGAGCAGGGGGACCACGCGAAGGCGATCGAGCGCATCACCGCCGCGTTGAGCTGGGCGCCCAACGACATGGCGGCGCACCTGGCGCTGGCCGAGGCGCTGATCAGGGCGGGCACGCCCAAGGCGGCCGTCCAGGTGGTCAACGGCGTGCTCGACCGGCTGCCGCCCGACCTCCTCAAGCAAGCGAGGGAAATGCTCCGGCTGACGGCGTGATCTCACTATGCTGGGCATCCTGAAGAGCCCCAGCGTGGAGGCTGATCCGCGGTGCCCGAGTGGCCGTCGACTCTCGGCGTGGAGCGCTGCCGGCGGATGAGCCGACGCCCACCGCTACCGGCACGGCGGCGGCTTCCACAACCCCTCGGTCCGATGCTGTCCCGATCTCCCGGCGCGCATACACCGGATGGCGCCGTCCAGGCCGGCCTCCCGGCCCGTCTCAAGGAACTCCGATTCGAGGAACCCGGATGACCGCACCGCACCTGACAGAGCATCGGATCCCGGCCGACGCGTTCGACGAGCTCGCCGCGGGCGCGGGAGGCGCACCTGTGGTCGGTTGTCTGGTCGCGGCCCAGTACAGCAAGCACCTGCTGCTCGTCCGAGGGGTTCTGGAGGCGGCGCGGCGGGCCGGGCACGCGCGGTGGGCCGCGGCCCGGCGCGCCTACGATCTGCTGGCCGCCGTCCAGGCGCAGCATCCGGAGGCGGTCGCCGCGGTGCTCCGCCACCCGTCCGTGGGGGCGTGGGCGCGGCACGCCGTCGGCACCGGGGAGGGCGTCGAGCGGTTGGCGTCCGTCGCTGCCGCGGCGGTGATCCGGGCCGGCGTGACCTGCGAGGTCGACGTGCCGGTGATCGGCGGCGTGGTCACCATCCCCTCTCTGGGCCAGGTGACGCTGCCCGGCGCGAGCGCGGCCGGGGACGCCGTCGCCACGGTCCACTCCGCTCCCGACGGAGCCGAGGTGAGCGTGGAGGGCGTCGCCGTACGGATCGGGGGAGCGGCCCCCGGATGGGCGGGGCTGCGGTCGCTGTCGGCGGAGGCGGGCGGACGGCGGTTCCGGGTGCTGGTCGACGACCTCGACCCGCACCGGATGCCCGGCTCGGGCAACCTGCGCAGCCGCCTGAGCGAGTCGGAGACGCGGCGCTGGCAGGGGGTGCTCCAGGAGGCGTGGGGCCTGCTGGCGCGCAACCACCCGGGCGTGGCCGACGAGGTCGCCGCGGCGATCACCGTCTTCACTCCGCTCACCGCGCCCGACCAGGGCCTGTCCAGCGCGACCTCGCGGGAGACGTTCGGCTGCATCGCGCTGTCCACCCCGCCGGACCCGCACACGCTGGCGGTCACGCTCGCCCACGAGACCCAGCACGCCAAGCTGTCCGCGCTGCTGGACATCGTCCCGCTCACCCGGCCCGACGACGGCGCCCGTTACTACGCCCCCTGGCGGGACGACCCTCGGCCGATCGGCGGCCTGCTCCAGGGCGCGTACGCCTTCCTCGGCGTGGCGGGCTTCTGGCGCCGGCAGCGGCATCACGAGAGCGGCGAGGACGCGGTCCGCGCCGGCGCCGAGTTCGCGCGGTGGCGCGATGCGGCCCGCGCGGTGTCTGGCACCCTTCTCACGAGCGGCGCCCTCACCGGCCCGGGTGAGCGGTTCGTCGCCCGGATGGCGCGGCGGCTGGACGACTGGCGCCGCGAACCGGTCCCGGCCGCCTCCGCCGCCATCGCCAGGGAGGCCGCCGACCGGCACCTGACACTGTGGCGCGAGCGCAACGGCGGCGCGGGCCGCAGGCCCTGACGGCTCGCCGCCGTACCGCCCCGTACGACGGGACCCCGCTGCGCGATGGGCACGAGGGGATTCCCCGCGGTTCGGCGGGCCGTCATAGACCGGCGGGGTCACCGGTCCGTAACGTGCGGCCGAAGCCTCGGTCATGTAGGACCAGTAGCGGTTGCCGTAGGCCCAGTGCCACCACTTGGTGGGGTAGTTCACCAGGCCGACTGCGGTCAGCACCTTTGCGAGAAGGCGGCGGTGTTCCACGGCGTCGGCGGAGATCGTCGTGTCGGAGGAATGGCAGGCGTCGGAGTCGGTGTCGTTGACCTCCGTGCCCAGCCACGGCTCTCGCCCGTACGTCTCACACAGGGGCAGGTCGACGGCGGCTCCGGCGCCCGTCGAGGCGCAGCGCCTGTACGGCGCGCAGGTCGAGCAGGGCTTCGCCGCAGTCCTCGGCCGGTATCCGGCTGATCGCGGGATCGGAGAGCAGAATCATGTCGTCGTCCTTCGCAACGGGGAAAGGCCCGGCAGGCCGCCCGGTCGGTGGTCCGGGCGCCCTGCCGGGCCTCGCAGCGAAGTGGGGTGCCGGTTTACTGCGCGGTGGGGATGTGGGAGAAGGTGCTCCACTGGTCGCCGAGGCTGGTGTAGGGGGCCAGGGAGGGGGTGGCGCCGGTGGTGGTGTTGCGCCAGACCAGGAGTTGGTCGGTGCCGTTGAGGCCGAGTAGGTCGGTCTTGCCGTCGCTGTCGTAGTCGGCGGTCATGAAGGTGGTGACGGTCTTCCATCCGTCGGACAGGTGGATGCTTTGGCCGCGTGAGGGGTTGCCCGGGGTGCTGGTGTTGGGGATGATCCAGAACTGGTTGCCGCTGGCGGTGTCGACGCCGGCGATGTCGGGTTTGCCGTCGGCGGTGAAGTCGGCGATGAA